>JAZRLD010000023.1:0-9106 GCA_045646685.1 Alistipes sp.
CGAGCGTTGAGTCCCATACGATGTATGTATTCTCTTGAATAGGATTAAAAATCAATCTTGCAATTTTCATAAGTATATAGTTTTTTTGTTCTCTTCTCAATAAAAATACCTAACTCCAGCACCCATTTGCTTCGGTGTGCAAAAAGCGCTATATGGCAGGATAGTATTTGTTTTACAAAGGTAATAAAAATATGCAGACCGAAGAATATTCTGGCAGAGTTTCATTTTCTGTTGTTTCATTTGATAAATAATTGGTAACTACGATAAGGTTTATTACTTTTGCACAAGAAAAAACATATAGATATATGGCAAGACGTAAAAAACAGAATTATCCCCTCATCGAGGCGTTGGAGATTACCACTCTGGCAGCCGAGGGCAAGGCTATGGGTCGTTATAACGAGCAGGTTGTATTTGTGCCGATGACCGTGGCGGGCGATGTGGTGGATGTACAGATACGCAACAAGCGCCGCCGCTTTATGGAGGGCGTTGTGGTGAACTATGTAAAGCGTTCGCCGCTGCGCGAGGAGCCTTTCTGTCCACACTTTGGTGTGTGCGGAGGTTGTAAGTGGCAGAATCTGCCCTACGCGGAGCAGCTTCGTTTTAAGACCGAGCAGGTTAAGGACCAGCTCACCCGCATCGGCAAGATTGAGTTGCCCGAGGTGCAGCCCTGCTTAGGCTCTGCAAAGCAGCAGTTCTACCGCAACAAGCTGGAGTTCACATTCGCCGACAAGCGTTGGCTCACATACGAGGAGATTGCCGCAGGTGGCGACATCGAGCGCGAGCCCGCACTCGGATTCCATATTCCCAACTGCTTCGACAAGGTTTTGGACATCGACACCTGCTACTTGCAGGCCGAGCCATCGAACTCAATTCGTACCGAGGTAAAGCGCTTCTGCATTGAGAACGGCTACTCGTTCCACAACTGCCGCGAGCACGCAGGCCTGATGCGCAACATCATCATCCGCACAGCCTCAACGGGCGAGGTGATGGTTATCGTAATCTTCAACGAGGATGACCAGCCACGTATCACCGCACTGCTGGATATGTTGAAGGAGAAATTCCCGCAGATTACTTCGCTCTTCTACGTTGTGAATACCAAGTGGAACGACTCTGTGGGCGATTTGGAGCACATTTGCTACTACGGCAAGGACCATATCATCGAGAGTATGGAGGGCTTGCAGTTCAAGGTTGGTCCCAAGTCATTCTACCAGACCAACTCGGAGCAGGCTTATGAGTTATACAAGGTTACGCGAGAGTTTGCCGACCTGAAGGGCGACGAGGTGTTGTACGACCTCTACACAGGTACGGGTACGATTGCTAACTTCTGCGCACGCCGCGCAAAGAAGGTTGTGGGTGTGGAGTATGTGCCCGAGGCTATCGAGGATGCAAAGGTAAACTCTGCCATCAACGGCATTGAGAATACATCGTTCTACGCAGGCGATATGAAGGACGTATTGTCGGACGAGTTCGTTGCGCGCAACGGCCACCCCGATGTGATTATCCTCGACCCGCCACGTGCTGGAGTAGATGAGCGCGTGATAGATGTTATCCTGCGTGCTGCACCCGAGCGTATGGTATATGTGAGCTGCAACCCCGCAACGCAGGCACGCGACTTGGCACTGATGGACGGAATGTATAAGGTTGTGGCCGTGCAGCCCGTAGATATGTTCCCCCACACGCACCACGTGGAGAATGTTGTAAAATTGGTGAAGCGTTAATACACGATTTTTGCAGTTTCTGCGTTTTATAAGTAAACCATAAAACAGAAAGTGCTATGAAACGTATTGTTACTGGAGTTTTTGCGCTCCTCGCATTTATTACATTGACGACAACCGACACCTCGGCGCAGGAGCTGGGAGCGACCATACCTACCGTATCGGTAAATGGCTCTTCACTGGTAAAGGTATTGCCCGATGAGATTTATATATCCATTAAGCTCGACGAGAGCGACACCAAGGGTAAGGTAACACTTGAGGAGCAGCGCCGTAGTATGTTTGCGGCCTTGAAAAAGGCAGGCGTAGATGCCGAGAAGCAACTTTCGGTGGTGGATATGAATTCTTCGTTCTACCGTCGTCGCGGTGCGTTGGCAGTAACACAATATGAACTGAAAGTTGCAACGGCCGAGCAGGTGGGCAAGGTCTTCGAGGCGTTAGAGAAGGCGGGGATACCCAACGTGAATGTTACACGCACAGCATACTCGAAGATGGAGGAGTTGCGCTCGGAGGCACGCAAGGCGGCGATAACAAACGCCCAGCAACGTGCACGCGAGCTGGCCGAGGCCGTTGGGCAGAGCATAGGGGCTTGCTACGAGATAAACGACTACACGACAACAACCCAACCCGTGGTATATCGCAGTAAGGTTATGTTAGCGAATAGCGCATCGCTTGATGCTGCAACCGAGGAGGCCGAGCCGAATGTGGAGTTTGAGCAGATAGTTGTGAGTTACAATGTTTCAGCAAAATTCTTACTGAATTTGAAATAAGAAAAGGTTGCTGTTTGGCAACCTTTTTTCTTTTCTACAATCCCAAGAAATTGTATAACGAGAGCTGATTTTAGGCTTGCGATGCTCGAAAAACCGCAGTTTACTAATGGTAAATGAGGATTTTGAGAGCGAGTGTAACGACAAATCAGCCTTGTTTAACAATTTCGCCTACTCCGCGGGGGCCCACTTACAACGCACGGGAGATACAATCGCACCCTCCTCCTTGAGCTGCTTCATAGCCTTGTCAACCTCCTTGCGGTCGATACCGCTGAGCTCAGCAATCTTACCTGCATTCAGGGGCTCGCCAGCCTCCTTCATTGTAGCCAATACTTTCTCTTTTGTCTCCATAGTAATCTGTTTTAATAATTATTCTTTCTAATTTCAAATGTAATATCCATATACGAGCGTATGCCGTCAATATAATCAGCATAGAACAACTCCGCATCGCGTCCCTTCAGGATGTTGCACTTACCGCACAATTCGCAATTATGCAGGCACTTCCACTGCTCAAGAACAAATGCCAGACGCTCCTCTCGGCTGGAGTGCTCGATACTCGGCGGAGTCATAAACGCTCAAATCTCTATCCTACTGCTTCTTCTCGCCCATCACACCCAAAAGGCAGAAGAGCAGATAGAAAGGCAACAAACCTATCACAAAGCTGATAATTGCTCCCTTCCACGTCGGGCGATTACGTTTGCTCACGGCTGTAACAACCAATACAAGAGCAAACAATATACCATAAGCAAGCAGAATAGTTTCCCACATAATCTATACCTATTTTACGAATTACTCCTCCAATCGCGTAATCTTCGCACCCAAAGCATTCAGGCGGCCGTCGATATCCTTATATCCGCGGTCAATCTGCTCGATGTTCTGAATGGTGCTTGTACCCTCGGCACTCATCGCTGCGATAAGCAGCGCCACACCCGCACGAATATCGGGCGAGGTCATCTTCGCGGCACGCAGACGGTGTGTATGGTCGTGACCGATAACGGTTGCACGGTGCGGGTCACAGAGGATAATCTGCGCACCCATATCAATCAACTTATCCACGAAGAACAGGCGGCTCTCGAACATCTTTTGATGAATCAGCACCGTACCCTTTGCCTGCGTTGCCACAACCAAGAAGATTGACAATAGGTCGGGCGTGAGTCCCGGCCACGGAGCATCGGCGATGGTCATAATAGAACCATCGATAAAGCTCTCAATAGAATAATGGTCCTGCTGTGGAATATATATATCGTCACCACGCTGCTCGAACTGGATACCCAAACGAGCAAACTGCGCGGGGATAATACCCAAATTCTGGTACGATACGTCCTTGATGGTAAGCTCCGACTGCGTCATAGCGGCCATACCGATAAAGCTACCCACCTCAATCATATCGGGCAACATAGTATGCTCCGTTCCGCCCAACTCCTTCACACCCTCGATGGTCAAGAGGTTAGAGGCGATACCCGAAATCTTGGCACCCATTCGGTTCAACATCTTACACAACTGCTGCAAGTAGGGCTCGCAGGCTGCGTTGTAGATAGTAGTTGTTCCCTCGGCCAAGACGGCAGCCATAACAATATTAGCCGTACCCGTAACCGACGCCTCGTCCAAGAGCATATAGCAACCCTTCAACTTCTTGGCCTCAACAGAGAAGAACTCCTCGTTGGGATCGAAGTTAAACGTTGCGCCCAACTTCTGGAATCCGAGGAAGTGGGTATCCAAACGGCGGCGTCCAATCTTATCGCCACCCGGCTTGGGGATATGTCCCACGCCAAAGCGGGCCAACAGCGGGCCAATCATCATCACCGAGCCACGCAGACGGCGACAACGGCGGTGGTAATCCTCGCTACGCATATAGTCGAGGTCGATGTTGGCGGCGCGGAAGGCATAAGAGTCTCCGCCGAGGCGCTCCACCTCAACACCCATCTTCTCCAAAAGTTCTATAAGCTGTATAATGTCCAGAATCTGCGGCACGTTGTGCACCACCACCCTCTCGGGCGTGAGCAACACAGCGCTCAAAATCTGTAAAGCCTCATTCTTTGCACCTTGCGGCGTTACGCTACCGTGCAGGCGTGTTCCGCCCTCTACTTTGAAAATTGCCATATGATAGATTTTTACCAAATATACGCAATAAAGTCGAATCGGCAAAATATTTTCAGGGTGAAACGACAAAATTGAGGGGTGAAAAAATTATGGCAAAGAGTTTTTTGTATTATCTAATTTTGTATATTTGTACTATGATTATTTCGCTCGACAGATAATTATTAACCTTAATAACTAATTTTTATGAAAAAACTTATTCTTTCTGCTATCGCTTTGACTATCGCAGTCGGCGTATCAGCACAGGGCCAGCGTCCCCAGCCAGATCCCAATCGTATGCGCCCCGGTATGACAGAGTTCTACACTCCCGTACCTAAGGTTGTAACTCCCGGTGACATCACAACTAACTCAGCTCCCTCTGATGCTGTTGTTCTTTTCGACGGTAAGGACCTCAGCGCGTGGTCAGGTCGTGGTGGCGGCCCCGCAGAGTGGGATGTACACGATGGCGTATTTACAGTAAATAAGAAGAAGGGCGATATTCAGACTCGTCAGCACTTCAACTCATTCCAACTCCACATCGAGTGGTGCGTACCCGAGAACATCACAGGCGAGAGCCAGGCACGTGGTAACAGCGGTGTATTCTTGCAGGGTATGTACGAGATTCAGATTTTGGATTGCTACAACAACAAGACTTATACAAACGGTCAGACAGGTAGTGTTTACAAGCAGTCAACTCCTCTTGCAAACGCTATGCGTAAGCCCGGCGAGTGGAACGTTTACGATATTATCTACAACGCTCCCGTATTCAACGCTGACGGCTCATACCGCGTACCTCCCACCGTTACAGTTATTCACAACGGCATCGTTCTCCAGAACAACGTTGTAATCCGTGGTACTACTGAGTACATCGGCCATCCTCAGGTTAAGAAGCACGGCGCAGGTCCCATCATCCTTCAGAGCCACGGTGACCCCTCAGAGCCTATCAGCTTCCGTAACATTTGGATTCGTGAGTTGTAATACTTGCAATGGAAAAAAACTGCTAACCCGACGGTTAGCAGTTTTTTGTTTACAAAGGGGGTAAAGATGCTCCACCTAAATAGAAGTTGTATAACAAGAGCTATTTTGAGGCTGGTCGCAGGCCGAGAAACCGCAGTTTGCTGGCGCAAATGAGGATTTCGAGGGGCAAGCCAGACGCCAAAAGAGCCTTGTTAGACGGCTTCTAATGATTTCCGCAATCGTGGTGGTCGCACATCTCACCCGAGTCGAGGATAAAACCAAGCAGGTAGGATTGTACGAGGGTTTCGATATCGCCCGCGCAGCCACGAACGACAGTGATATTATTCTTCTGCAACACGTTTTTCGCGCCCTCGCCCATATTTCCTGCGAGCATAACCTCCACGCCCATATCTCTCAATACGGTGGCAATACCCGACTTGCATCCGCAACCCTCGGGCGAAGGCAGACTCTCGCGCGCAACAACCTTGCGCTCCTCGATGGTAAAAATCGTATAGTGGTCGCAATGGCCAAAGTGGTCGTCAACGCGACCATCGCGTGTAGGAACAGCTATTTTCATAATATTTAGTGGTTTAATATACATACACTATTAACGTTTAGGTTTTACCGCTTATCACGGCATACCTTGCGGCCATAGGCCGCATCTACAAAGTTAGGCAAATTTAAGAAAACTCTGCGAATAAAAAAATTCCGCCCGACGGAATACATCGAACGGAACAAACACTAATTAGAAAAGACCAATCTTTCGCCCTCGGCTTCGATGCGAATAGGCTTCTCGCGCTCCACCTCGCCCGCGAGGATACGCTTCGAGAGGTCATTTACAACCTCGCGCTGAATAACTCGTTTCACGGGACGCGCACCAAACAGCGGGTCGTAGCCCATCTGCGCAATGGCCTTGCGAGCAGCGGCGGTGTATTCGAGCGTAATGCCGTTTTGCTGCAACATATGCTTGATGGTAGCCATCTGAATATCAACAATCTGCTCGATATCGTGGCGCGTCAAAGGCTCAAACATAACAATCTCGTCAATACGATTCAAGAACTCGGGTTTGAGCTGTACCTTCAACAACTCCACAACATCGCGGCGTGTGCGCTCAACAACCTCGGCAGGCAGGGCCGAGCCATCGAAGGCCGCCGAAAAATTCTCCTGAATGATATGCGAACCCATATTCGAGGTCATAATAATTATCGTATTGCGGAAATCCACAGTGCGACCCTTATTATCGGTCAGGCGACCATCGTCCAGCACCTGCAACAAGATATTAAAGACATCGGGGTGAGCCTTCTCAATCTCGTCCAGCAGCACTACAGAATAGGGCTTGCGGCGCACAGCCTCGGTGAGCTGGCCACCCTCATCGTAACCGACATATCCCGGAGGCGCTCCTACAAGGCGCGATACGCTGTGGCGCTCCTGATACTCGCTCATATCGATGCGAGTCATCATCGAATCGTCATTAAAGAGGAACTCCGCCAACGCCTTCGCAAGCTCGGTCTTACCCACACCCGTCGTGCCGAGGAAGATAAATGAACCGATAGGCTTGCGCGAGTCGTTGAGTCCCGCACGCGAGCGACGCACAGCGTCCGAGATAACCTCGATAGCCTGCTGCTGGCCCACCACGCGCTTGTGCAACTCGGCCTCCATATTGAGCAATTTCTCGCGCTCCGACGAGAGCATACGCTGCACGGGGATACCTGTCCAGCGCGAAACAATCTCAGCAATATCCTGCGAATCAACCTCCTCCTTAATCATCGCATCGCCCGAAGCGGTGGTAAGGCGCAACTGCTCCTGCAAGGCCTCAATCTGCTTTTCGGCCTCGACAATCTTGCCGTAGCGAATCTCAGCCACGCGACCATAATCGCCCGCGCGCTCAGCCTGCTGCGCCTCGATTTTGAGTTGCTCGATAGAGTCCTTATTCTGCTGAATCTTCTGCAACAAATCTCGCTCACCCTGCCACTTGGCACGTAAGGCCGACTCCTTTGACTTCAGTTCCTCAATCTCGCGCGTAAGATTCTCCACACGCTGCTCATCGTTCTCGCGGCGGATAGCCTCGCGCTCAATCTCCAATTGACGAATACGGCGGTCAAGATTGTCGATATCCTCGGGTACGGAGTTCATCTCCAGACGCAGATGTGCCGCAGCCTCATCCACTAGGTCGATAGCCTTATCGGGCAGAAAACGCGAGGTGATATAGCGGTGCGAGAGCTCCACAGCGGCGATGATAGCCTCATCCTTGATGCGCACCTGATGGTGATTCTCGTAGCGCTCCTTCAAGCCACGCAGGATGGAGATGGCATCCTCGGTGGTAGGCTCATCGACCATAACCTTCTGGAAACGACGCTCCAGAGCCTTATCCTGCTCAAAATACTTCTGGAACTCATCGAGTGTAGTGGCTCCGATGGTGCGCAGCTCACCACGTGCTAGGGCGGGCTTCAAGATATTGGCGGCATCCATCGCACCGCTCGACTTACCAGCACCCACGAGGGTGTGAATCTCGTCAATGAAGAGCAATATCTCGCCATCGCTGGCAATAACCTCCTGCACAACACCCTTCAAACGCTCCTCAAACTCACCCTGATACTTCGCACCCGCTACCAACGCACCCATATCAAGCGAGAAAATCAGCTTCGATTTAAGGTTTTCGGGCACGTCGCCATTCACCACGCGGTGTGCGATACCCTCGGCAATGGCGGTCTTTCCGACACCCGCCTCACCCACAAGGATAGGGTTGTTCTTGGTGCGGCGCGAGAGAATCTGCAACACGCGGCGTATCTCCTCATCTCGGCCAATTACGGGGTCTAACTTGCCGTCGCGCGCCATCTCGTTAAGATTTATAGCGTACTTGCCCAGCGCATTAAACTCCTGTGACGAGGTCTGCGAATCTACGGTAGCACCCTTGCGGAACTCGCGGATGGCGGCAACCAACTCCTTCTCCGTAGCGCCATTACGCTTCAGCATATCCGACGCCGCACCGCGCTCGGCAACAAGGCCCAGCAACAGATGCTCAACAGAAGCATATTTATCGTTGAACGTGCGCGTAAAATCCACCGCACGCTGGATAGTCTTCGACGTATCGGTCGAGAAATACTGCTCGCCATTGCCTCCCGACACTTTCGGCAGGGCGTCGATGGCCTGCTGCAACTCGCTCTTAAGCATTCGTACATTTACACCCACACGGCTGAGCAAGAAGTTTGAGAGCGAATCGTCCTCCTTCAAAAGAGACATAAGCAGGTGCTGCGGCTCAACGGCCTGCTGTCCCGCATCGCGCGCAAGAGTTACAGCCGACTGCAGAGCCTCCTGCGCCTTGATAGTAAGTGAATTGATGTTCATAGTATAATTATTTTCGTTTGTTTTCCATCGTTTACATCAACTCACGCAAAAGCTTTGCCAGAGACCTAAATCAGACATTTATCGCCACCGATGGCAGAATATGGCAGAAAAAAAATGCCACAACAAGACATTTTGTCCTGCTGTGGCATACGTCGTTATTTTATCGTTGGGTTACTGAGCCATACGCTCCTTCATAACCAGATACTCCTTGCGCCAAGTAATCATACTGATAATCATTGCCGACAAAGC
>JAZRLD010000024.1:0-26534 GCA_045646685.1 Alistipes sp.
GCGATCTTAACCATCGCAGCACCTGTACGCTTACCGTTACGGCACTGCAACATCCACAACTTACCGTCCTGGATTGTAAACTCGATATCCTGCATATCCTTGAAGTAAACCTCCAAGTGGTTCTGAATCTCGTTCAACTCAGCATATACAGTAGGCATAACCTCCTCCAAAGAAGGATACTTCGCTACGCGGTCCTCCTCAGAGATGTTCTGAGCCTTAGCCCAACGACGTGAACCCTCGATAGTAATCTGCTGGGGTGTACGGATACCTGCTACTACGTCCTCACCCTGAGCGTTGATAAGGTACTCACCATTGAAGATGTTCTCACCTGTTGCAGCGTCACGAGAGAATGCTACACCGGTAGCTGAGTTCTCACCCATATTACCGAATACCATTGCCTGTACTGAAACGGCTGTACCCCACTCTGCGGGGATATTGTTGAGCTTACGATAGAGGATAGCACGCTCGTTCATCCAAGAACCGAATACTGCGCAAACAGCACCCCACAACTGCTCCCAAGGGCAAGCGGGGAAATCCTTACCTGTCTGCTCCTTAACGGCAGCCTTGAATGCAACAACCAACTCCTTCAAATCCTCTACAGTAAGGTCTGTATCCATAGTGATACCACGCTTCTCCTTCTGCTCGTCGATGATAGCCTCGAAAGGATCCTGATCCTCCTTTGATACGGGCTTCATACCGAGAACTACATCACCGTACATCTGTACGAAACGACGATATGAGTCCCAAGCGAAACGGGGGTTACCTGTACGCTTAGCAACTGCCTCAACAGCCTCGTCGTTCATACCGAGGTTAAGGATAGTATCCATCATACCGGGCATAGATGCACGAGCACCAGAACGTACTGATACCAACAAAGGCATCTCGTTGTCACCGAAACGCATACCTGTGAGCTTCTCGATGTTCTGAATAGCCTTCTCTACCTCGGGACGGAGAATCTCGATTACAGCCTCCTTACCCTTGCTGTAGTACTCTGCGCACACCTCGGTAGTGATAGTAAATCCCGGAGGAACGGGGATACCGATGAGGTTCATCTCGGCAAGGTTAGCACCCTTACCACCGAGCAACTCTCGCATTTTACCGTTACCCTCAGCCTCCTTGTTACCGAAGGTGTAGACGCGTTTTACGTTTGTCATAGTTTTTCTCTTTTAGATATTTGAAACTTAATTTAGTATGTTCAATTTGTTGATTACTCTTGAATCGTACAAAATTACATTTTTTTCTATACAATTCAAAATATTTCTCTAAAATATATGTATATCGGCAATGAAGATGAATAGCCACCCCTATACCTACCCTTCTCGAAGGTTGGCTGTGGTGCTGCGTTTTTATCTAACAACCAATGTTTTATATAGACATCGCATCTCTCCACGCCGGAGACATTACTCGCCACTCTGTCGCACATCGACCAACCTCCATTTGTAAAGATATTTCCGCGCCCTGCACGCTCTGCCCCGATGGAGCAATCCCGTAAGCCCAGCCCCTGAAAACCAGCCTTGCTCGGCTGACCGAGCAGAACAATGCGATTGCCCTCACGATTAAGGTTGCGCTCCTCGAAAAGCACACCGAGCGAAGAGCAACGATTTGCTGCAACAATTGTCAGCGGACGCCCATCTGCTTCGCCCTCGACACACAATGCTCCGCGCCACGGAGTGACGCTCTCGATAAAGAATTTATCGGCGAAATAGAGCACCGCAAAGTCCAGACCATCGTTATAATCCTGCGTGCGGTGAATATAAGTATAATCCTGATTTGACGCAGAAACCACATCTCGCACTACCGACTCATTTTCAACGCCATACAACACAACAACGAACATAGCCAAAGAGTCCACTGCGCGCGCTATATTCTCCACCTTGCGGCGATAACGCTCCGTATTCCAACCCAATTTTCCGTTGGGAGTATAGGTTCTGTCGTCATAGAATTTTGAGGGGATAGTGTCGTAGAGTTTATCCACATCGTAGTAGGCCACACCAAAGCGCTCCTGCGCCACGGCCTGCACGACACAGCAGATGAGAAGAGCCAGCGCCAATAAAACTCTGCGCATACTACTTCTCAATTACGCCCGAGCCAACCAACACCTCACCGTCATACCACGCGGCAAACTGACCTGCGGCAATACCTCGCTGCGGCTCATCAAAGAGGATATAGAGCCCCTCCTCGCGGCATATCAGCTCCGCGCCCTGCAACGGTTGACGGTAACGGATACGCACCTGATAGTGGCGGCGCTCGCCCACCTGCATACATTCGCTCGGCTCAACCCAATGCACCTCATCGGGCTTAATGCAGAGCGCACGGCGATAGAGTCCCGGGTGCGAATCACCCTCGCCGACATATATCACATTCTCCTTAACATCGGTAGAGATTATAAAGAGCGACTCCTTGCGGCCACCAATACCCAAGCCTTTGCGCTGGCCAATGGTATAGAAGTGCGCACCATTATGTGTGCCAATCTTTTTGCCATCGCGCACCGTATAACGGAACGGCTCGGCAAGTGCGGGCAAATCATCATCAGCGATCTCCTTTCCGTAGCCTCGCCACGTGGGCAGAATCTCGTGTATATTGCCCTGCTTGGCGGCAATCTGCTGCTGCAGGAAGACGGGCAAATCGACCTTGCCCACAAAGCATATACCCTGTGAGTCCTTACGTTTAGCCGTTGCTAATTTCTGCTCCTGCGCAACCTCGCGCACCTCGGGCTTCAGCATATCACCAATGGGGAAAAGAGCATAGCGTAACTGCTCCTGCGTGAGCTGGCAAAGGAAATAACTCTGGTCCTTATTTTTATCCGCACCCGCAAGCAGACGATATACCGTGCGCCCATCGACAACCTCCTCGGCCTTACGGCAGTAGTGTCCCGTAGCAACGAAGTCAGCACCCATCTTGAGCGCCTCCTTCAGAAATACATCGAACTTGATTTCGCGGTTGCACAGCACATCGGGATTGGGCGTGCGGCCCTGCTCATACTCCGAGAACATATAATCCACAACACGCTTCTTATACTCCTCCGATAAATCGACAAAGCGGAAAGGGATATCCAGACGCTTGGCAACAAGCTCGGCAAAGACTTGGTCGTCGTACCAAGGGCAGTCGCCCTCGAGCGTGCCGGTGGTGTCGTGCCAGTTACGCATAAAGAGGCCAATAACCTCGTGCCCCTGCTGCTTAAGCAGATACGCCGCCACAGATGAGTCCACACCACCCGAAAGTCCAACCACAACTCGTGCCATAATGAAAATATTGATTTGATTTGCGCCGCAAATTTACGAAAATTAGTGGACGCGCGCGCAACTTTTGCCTTAAATAATTCTTAATTAAAGCGAGCAAAAAAGGGGCACCAAGAACGGCACCGAGAAATCGACCACAATACCGTGTACAATCGACACAAACACCCAATCCTTACCCGAAAAACGGGTAATGACGGGAAGCGTCACATCCATCGTGGTAGCACCGCCCGCGCAGATAGGTCCAAGAGGCGAAAACCAGCGTACCATAAGCGGAGCAAAGAGCAAGGTCATCATCTCACGGAGGATATTAGCAATCAATGCAATCGTTCCCAACTCGGCCGCGGCAACAACTCCTATCGATGGCTCCTTTAGCGATGTTACAAGAATAGACGACAGCGAATAGTATCCCATACCGCTACCCACAGCCAACACCTCGGCTGTGCTCCAACGCGAGAGCAGAAACGAGATAGCAAACGTAGCCACAAGCGTACCCACAATCGTAGCGCAGGGCAGAATAAGCAAGCGAGGCGAAAGCGTATGCAAAATCTCCTTCAAACGAGAATCACTACCGACACTTATACCCACCTGCAACATCAGGGCGTAGAGTATCCACATCGTAACATCACCACCCTGCAACCACTCGGGCAACCACCCAATAGCACCCGCCACGCAACCAATAGCAAAGGCTCCGACTATAATCATACTACCTTTCATCGCCGCCCTCCCTATTAAAAAATGCCTTATATATAATACGTGCCGCAACCACGCTACCCAACGTAGCTGCAACGGCTATCAGTAGCGCCTCGCCACCCAAGCCGACAAGATTACTCATCACAACCTTATTTCCGCCAATCTCGCCACCCATAACAAAGAGCAGCACCACGATTGTAATCATCGTGGTAGTACCCACCGCACTCACCCAGCGCTGCTTGCGCACAAGGTAACCGATGGCTATGCCGAGAAACATTATGGCTATAATCTTAAACATAATCTTCGCATTTTCGTTCACAAAGGTAGTCGCTTTTTGCACTCGCTCCAAACCCGTACCCACAAAGAGCCTGCGTAACCACGAAAAAAGCTCATTTTCCACTGCACGAAAGCCTTTCATTAGGCTATCGAACAAGAAAAATAATATAAAAAGTAAAAAAAAACACTACTTTGCGATACAAAATACCAAAATGTTTACTATATTTGCATCAAGAAAATATTTACACACACCATAAAACACTCAACTATGAAAGAGACAATTAACGTAAACATCGCCCAACAGGCCTTCACGATGGACGTGGATGCCTACTCGGCTCTAACCACTTATCTCGACGACATTGGTCGCCGCCTGCCCGAGGGAGATACCGAGACTTTGGCCGACATCGAGACTCGCATCGCCGAGATTTTCCGCGAGCGCGTTCCCTCGCCAATGATGGTCATCACCTACGGCATAGTACGCAACACGATGAATCAAATCGGCAGCCCCGAAAACTTCGGTGTTGCATCGCGTCCGCTAAATGATCAGGTTCATCAGCAAAACACCAATCGCCTCTACCGCTCACGCAAGGACCGCTCAATTGCGGGTATCTGCTCGGGCGTAGCGAAGTATTTCGGACTGGACACAACGCTTGTGCGCATTGCCGCCATATTGTGTATCTTCTTTGCGGGTGCTACGCTGTGGATTTATCTAATATTGTGGCTCGTGCTTCCTTACGAGCCCGAGGCATAACAAACTGAATATTAACTTAAAACATACGGAGAAAAGCTATGAACGAGGATAATGTAAAGGTTCAAATGCGCAAAGGTATTCTTGAGTACTGCATCTTGGCAATACTCTCACGAGGAGACTCTTACGCACCGAAAATCATCGCCGAACTGAAGCAGGCCGAGATGATTGTTGTCGAGGGTACGCTCTACCCCATTCTCACTCGACAGAAGAACGCGGGCCTTCTGACCTACCGCTGGGAGGAGTCGCCGCAGGGACCTCCCCGCAAATACTATATGCTCACCGAGGCTGGACGCCAGCAGCTGGCTCTGTTGGACGAGGCGTGGGACGAGATGGTCGAGCAGATTAAGGCTATCCGCCACGGCAATGGTGAGGAGCAGATTAGCGACAACTCAACGGGTAATGTAATAGAGGTATTACCATTGCAATAAGCAAAGCTCTCAACTAATTACAAACTATATACAACCCCAAAACACTATTACAATGAAAAAGATAATTTTTATACTTGTTGCCACTATTTTCTGCGCTATGAACTGCGCTATGGCAGCAATCAAGAACGAAGGCAAAGAGAAGAATTTTGATAACGTAAACATCACCATTGGCGATTGGAAAATCAACGGCAAGGTAAACGGCAAAATCTACATCTCGGACGACAGCAGCAAAGACCGAAAAGGCCGCACCAAGTTGGGCAATAGCGACGTTGTCACATACTCTAACGGTAATATCAATATCGAAATCAACGAGAAGGAGATTGAGAATTGGGCTGCCGAAGTAGAGAAGTGGGCCGATGAGGTTGAAAAAAACCTTGGAAATTGCGAAATTGTTATCAACGAGCAAAACCGCCAAAACCGCATTACAGGCAGCGGCAATATTATTACAAAGAGTATCCCCGCCATCGAGTTATACGACGCTATCAAGGCGAGCCGTGGCATACACGTTGTGATGAACGAGAGCGAGGGTGAGAAGATTGTAATCAATGCCGATGATAACGTTATGCCCTACGTCGTTGTTCGCAAGGAGGGTAATTCGCTTCGCATTGGCATTGACGAAAACATTAAATCTATCAACAATGTAAAGGTGCAGGTCGTTCTTCCCAAAAACCAAAATATCAACGAGCTACAGGTTGCAAGTGCTGCTTCAATTAAAATCAACCCCACAATCAAGGGCCGTTCACTTTCGCTCGACGCAGCATCGGCTGGAAATATCAACATTGCAAAGGCAGATGTTGACTTCTTCGATGCAGATGCATCGTCGGCTGCAAAGATTTCGGGTACGGTGAAGAGCAACGACTGCTATGTAGATGCATCATCTGCGGCAGATATTGACCTTACAATCTTGACTGTACAGTGCGACTCAAATGCATCATCGGCAGCAAAAATTACCCTCAACGGCGAGACCGCGTCATTCGAGGGCGATGCATCATCGGCAGCAAAGATTATAGCAAAAGGACTTTCGGTTCTCGCTATGGCCGACGCATCAGCTTCGTCAGGAGCAAAGATTTCGGTAAATGCACTTAAGAAACTCGAGGCAAAAGCTTCATCGGGTGGCACAGTTGCCTACGTCCACAACAACGACCTCGAAAAGCACATCAGCCAGTCAAGCGGTGGCCGCGTAAAATC
Organism: Alistipes sp.; assembly: GCA_045646685.1. Lineage (GTDB taxonomy): Bacteria > Bacteroidota > Bacteroidia > Bacteroidales > Rikenellaceae > Alistipes. The sequence continues at coordinate 6,573 of JAZRLD010000024.1, forward strand.
GGAGTTTTAGTAAGAAACCTCTCAACAAACTATTATTATGAACGAAATTAAGAAATGTAGCATCGCCGGCATATCGTTCACGCTCGAAAAAGATGCATACGAGGCGCTTCAGACATACATTAAGTCGCTCAAAGACACATATAAGAATAATCCCGACGGTGAGGAGATTATCGCCGACATCGAGGCGCGTATCGCCGAGCTAATACTCTCCACACAGCCCGCCGAGGGAATCGTAGCGAAGCCTCTGATTGACAACATCATCAAGCAGTTAGGCTCAGCCGAGGAGATTGACGAGGAGGGTGCAGAACACCACGCCGAGACTATCGACCAGAACGGCAATCCGCGTATCCCCCGCCGTCTGTACCGCGACCTCGAGAACAAGAAGTTGGGTGGCGTATGCGCAGGTGTGGCGAACTATTTCGATGTAGATTCTACGTGGATTCGCTTGGCAATGTTTATTCCGCTGGTGATTACAATATTCGGCTCGGTAGATATTTTCCGATGGATAGCTCCCTTCTCGGGTAATCTGTTTGGATTTGTCATTATCGGCTACGCCATTATGTGGTTCACCATTCCCGCCGCATCGTCGGCACGTCAGAAGCTGGAGATGAAGGGCGAGCGTGTCACTGCCCGCAATATCCACGAGGCGACACAAGCACCCTCACTCGACGAGCGCGAGCGCACGATGTTGGCAAAGGTGGTGATGGCGGCAGGAAGTTTGTTGCTTATTATATTTAAGGTCATCGCACTCTTTATCCTTATCGGTTTGGTTGTAGGCGTGAGCGTCTTGAGTTTCGTAGCATTGGTTACATCGCCCGCACTGCTTACGACTGATTTCATTACGGGATTGGCTTTGGCGTGCTTCTTTATGGTGATTATCCTGCCTATTTTGGTGCTGATATACCTAACCGTTATGTTGCTCGTATCGCGCCGCCCGAGTGGTAAGATGATGTTGGCTGTATTTATTTTATGGTTGCTCTCGCTTGCAACGATGACTATCTCGGCCATCAAGTCACCCGTACACTTCGACCGCCAGATTGAGAGCGCCTTCGAATCGGTATTTGAGAACGACTCGGATATTCTCTACGAGGAGTTCTCGGAGCAGGAGATTGATGAGTTCCGCAAGCAGATAAACAATATGGATATCTCAACCAAGCAGGAGGGCGACGTAACCGTAACACTACAAGGCTCAAGCGAGAACATCGAAAAGCTGGAGGCTACGCTCAAGATTGACGAGAATGGTGTGACTATCTCAGATCAGGACGGTAAGTTGGTGGAGATTACACCCAGCGGTATTAAGATTGACGGCAAGGAGTTTATCGACTACACAACAGAGACAATCCAGAGCGTAAATGGCTCAACCAAGGCATTTATCTTCTCAATAGGCGATGTGAAGGTTAAAATCGAGAAGGACCTCAGTGGAGCAAACGACCTCGGCGAGGCCATTGAGAAACAAAAAGAGGCCAACAAGCAGCAGGAAGAGATAAACAAGGAGGCTGCAAAGGCTATGAAAAATATCTAATAGACAACCTTTAATCCCAAAAGGTGTTACAATCGGAAGGTTGTGACACCTTTTTTGTATGCTAAATATAAAAAATTGCGTATATTTGCATAAACGGAAATTATAAAACAACTAAATACTATGGCAATCAAATGTATCGGTATTCTTACTTCGGGCGGTGATGCTCCGGGTATGAACGCAGCCATCCGCGCAGTGACGCGTACGGCGATATATAACGGATATCAGGTAAAGGGTATTATGCGTGGTTATCACGGTCTGGTAACAAACGAGATTGTGGATTTCAAGTCGCAGAGCGTAAGTAACATCATACAGAAGGGAGGTACAATCCTCAAAACAGCACGCAGCAAGGAGTTCCGCACTCCCGAAGGCCGTCAGCAGGCATATGAGAATATGAAGGCGCACGGCATTGACGCGCTGGTGGTTATCGGCGGTGATGGTTCTTTGTCGGGTGCGCAGATTTTCGCTAACGAGTTCGATATTCCCATCGTCGGCCTCCCCGGCACTATCGACAACGACCTCGACGGCACAGACGAGACTATCGGCTACGACACAGCACTCAACACCATCGTTGATGCAGTGGATAAGTTGCGCGATACGGCTTCGAGCCACGAGCGCTTGTTCTTCGTGGAGGTAATGGGTAATACGGCTGGTTACTTGGCACTGAATGGTGCTATCGCATCGGGTGCCGAGGCGGCTATCATTCCCGAGCGCGAGACAGAGGTTGACCAGCTGGCCGACCTTATCCACAACGGATTCCGCAAGAGCAAGAATTCGGCTATCGTATTGGTAGCAGAGAACAAGGCTACGGGCGGTGCATTGGGTATGGCCGAGCGTATCAAGAAGGAGTTCCCCGAGTTTGACGCCCGCGTGACAATCCTCGGCCACTTGCAGCGTGGTGGCTCACCCACGGCCAAGGACCGCATCCTCGCATCGAAGATGGGTGCAACGGCTATCGAGGCACTCTCGGAGGGCCAGCGTAACGTGATGATTGGCATTAAGAACGGTGAGTTGGTTTACGTTCCGTTCAAGAAGGCTATCGCTCACCAGCAGAAGATGGATTTGAAGGATATGGATATTGTAAAGATTCTTTCGATATAATATTCCGCCACAATAAAATAGAAAAGGTTGCCGATTGGCAACCTTTTCTATTTACTCCACAAGCCTTTGGTTATATTGTATCTCATTAAGAGTAGGTATTTGGCCTTACTCCATTGCAACGTTATGAAATACCACAGAGCCAACACAATAGTCACAACCCATTTAAATAACTCCTTAATACGCACACGCGCTCGGCGACGATAATACAATGCGCGGCGCAGTTGGCTAACGCCAATATTGTAGCTCAGGCGCGAGAGGTAATTGGCTGTAAGTTTCTCAGGCGGAATGATATGATACATCACGGCCGTCGGCACATAGTAATACTTCGCCTCGGCAATACGCAGACGCTCGAACAGATCACTCTCCTCACCTCCTACCAACGACTCACCCACATACCCCAACGAGGTATCAAACACACCATATCGGCGCACTGCCGAACGGCGTATAGCCATATTTCCACCTCCGGGAATACGCCCCTCGGGGAACTCACGCACCTTATCGCCGAAGTACATTGTATTGGCCACAGGTCGCTCGGTAAAATGCGACATCCAGCGCGGACGTCCCGACGGATACTCGGCAACAATAGGTCCTCCAGCCGCTACGGCGTCGGGCGTAGAGTCGAACAAAGATATATAAGAGGTGATGAAGTCGGGCGATATACGCTCATCATCGTCAATGATTGCAATATACTCGGCCTCGCTCTCGCGAATACCGCGATTGCGTGCAAACGAGAGTCCCTGACGCAACTCCGTAACCATACGCATATTGAGATTGGGGTGTGCCGCAACAAACTCCGCGAAACGCTCCTGCGTGTCATCGGTAGAGTTGTTGTTGATTACGATACACTCCCACTCCGAGGCTGGAGCACTCTGCTGGGCTACCGACTCCAAGGCGCGAATGAGCGACGCAGAGCGGTTATATGTAGCTACTATAAGCGATAATCGTAACATAGAATTCGTTAACTTTATATGCAAATATAACAAATTAGTCCGACATTGTAACATTTACCGTGCTAACTTTTTGCATATTCAGCCGCCATTTTCAAGGTTTTATGTATCTTTGCGCTCAAGAAAATGAAAATTATGGACAAAAACATAGCAAAACAACCCTCAATTCTAATGTCATTCGTACCGTTAGTGGTATTGGTGATATTGTTAGCCCTCACGATAAACCTTTTCGGAGCCGACGCTATCGCAGGAGGTAGCCAGCTCTCACTCATCACCGCCTCGGCCGTATGTACGGCTATGGCGATGGGAATATATCGTCGCAAGTGGCAAGAGTTGGAGGATGCCGTGGTGAATAATATGAAGAGTGCCACACCCGCCCTTATCATTCTGTTGCTCATCGGAGCCATAGCAGGAACGTGGATGGCCAGCGGAATCATTCCCACTCTTATATATTATGGTCTGAAGATTCTCCACCCCTCGATTTTCCTGCCTGCATCGTGCATCATCTGCGCCGTAATCTCTCTGCTGACGGGCTCGTCGTGGACTACAATCGCCACCATAGGTGTTGCACTGATGGGTATCGGCCGAGCATTGGGTTTTGATGATGGTTGGATTGCAGGTGCAATCATCTCGGGTGCATACTTTGGTGATAAGGTGTCAATGATGAGCGATACGACCGTATTGGCATCATCTACAGCCGAAGTACCGCTATTCAAGCATATTAAGTATATGATGTTCACGACAATACCATCTCTGCTTATCGCATTGATTGTATTCTCCGTCGTGGGTTTCACCGCTTCGCCCGCCTCAGCTACCGATACGTTGATAATCGAGCAGGCGTTGAAAAACACATACAATATCACTCCGTGGTTATTGCTCGTCCCCGTACTTACAGGTATGCTTATCTCGCGCCGCCTGCCTGCGATTGTAACGCTCTTTGCATCGGTGGCTATGGCTGCTGTGGCTATGATTATGGCACAGCCCGAGATTATTATGAGCATTGCTCAGAGCAACTCTACATCCTTTATGACCTCGATGTTTGCCGTTGTGCAGGCTGCAACGGGTAGCACAGCCGTAGAGACAGGCAACACTCTGCTCAACGACTTGGTGGCCACAAGCGGTATGGGCGGTATGATGGATACCATTTGGCTTATTATCTGCGCTATGTGTTTCGGAGGTGTAATGTATGGTAGCGGTATGCTTATAGCTATCTCGCAACTCTTTATTCGTGTGACGCGTCGTACGGTGAGCGTTGTAGGTTCTACGGTATGTTCGGGTTTGTTCTTTAACCTCGCTACGGGCGACCAATATATATCAATTATCCTCACGGGTAACCTCTTCCGCGAGCTCTACGACAACCGCAACTTGGAGCGTCGTCTGCTGAGCCGTAGCGTGGAGGACTCGGCAACCGTTACCTCGGTGCTTATCCCGTGGAACTCGTGCGGTATGACGCAATCGACCGTATTGGGTGTAGCTACACTCACCTATCTGCCCTATTGCATATTCAACTTAATTAGTCCGCTGATGTCAATCTTTATGGCGGCCATAGGTTATAAGATATATAAACGTACAGACAATGAAGAATAGACTAATAATATTTGACCTTGACGGCACGTTGCTCAACACCATCGGCGACTTGGCCGTAGGTTGCGACCATATGCTTACGTTGCGTGGCCTGCCCACACACACCTACGAGCAATACTGCTCATTTGTCGGCAACGGCATACTGCGCCTCGTTGAGCGCGCCCTGCCCGAGGAGTTGCGCACCGAAGAGTATGTGAAGGCTGCGAGAAAGGACTTTGTAGATTTCTATATCGAGAATATCGACACTCACACCGTTCCTTATGCGGGTATGGTCGAATTGGTCGAGGCTCTGCACCGCGACGGGGCGAAGCTGGCCGTAGCGTCAAACAAGTTTCAGGCAGGAACAGAGAAGCTGATACGAAAATTCTTCCCGACAATAGATTTTGTGGATATTTGTGGCAACCGCGAGGGTGTGCCCCTCAAGCCTGACACAGCTTTGGTTGATTTGATTCTTGGCAAGGCGGGCGTGGAGCGAGAGAACTGCTATATGGTTGGCGACTCGGCCGTAGATATCAAGACAGCGCAAAATGCAGGTATTCACTCCATTGGCGTTAGCTGGGGATTCCGCTCACGCGAGGAGTTGGAGCAGGCCGGTGCCGAGCAGATAGCCGACACGGTGGAGGAGTTGAGAGATATGTTATATAAATAAAAAGGAGCCGATTGGCTCCTTTTTTAACAATACAACTTTACATCTTCTGCCGTTATACTCTTTCCACTAAGTATCATCAGCCGCTCGACAACATTACGAAGTTCTCGAATATTTCCACTCCACGGCATTGCCGACAGAGCCCGCATCGCCTCGGCATCTACTCTCTTGGGCGACACATTATGCTCGGCGGCAATCTGCGCCACGAAATAATCCACCAGCTCGGCAATATCGCCCGCACGCTCACGCAGGGGCGGCACCTTAATCAATATAACACTCAGGCGGTGATACAAATCCTCACGGAAGTTTCCCCGAGCAATCTCTGCACGAATATCCTTGTTTGTGGCCGCCACAACGCGCACATCAACAGCCACATCCTTATCGCTACCCACGCGGCTGATTTTACTCTCCTGCAACGCGCGCAACACCTTCGCCTGCGCCGAGAGCGACATATCACCAATCTCGTCCATAAAGAGCGTACCACCATTGGCCTGCTCGAATTTTCCTTTGCGCTGCTTGATAGCCGAAGTGAAGGCTCCGCGCTCGTGACCAAAGAGCTCGCTCTCAATAAGTTCCGAGGGTATAGCCGCGCAATTAACCTCCACAAAAGGTGCTCCGACGCGCGCACTCTTTTCGTGTAACCATCGCGCAACCAACTCCTTACCCGTTCCATTCTCGCCCGTAATCAGCACGCGCGCATCTGACGGCGCAACCTTCTCGATAAGCCTGCGCACGTGTTCAATAGCTGGTGACGAGCCTATTATCCGTCCCGCCTCGGTACATTGCCGGCGACGTGCGCGCGTAGGCGTTGCGACCTCGGCCACAGGCTGCTCCTCGCGCTCCACGATACGGCGCAGAGAGCCAAGCAGGCGATTCATATCTACGGGTGCCGTAAGATAATCCTCCGCACCACTCTTCACCGCCGCCACAGCGCCATCTATCGTTCCCGAGGGTGTCACTATTATAAAAGGTACACCCAGCGCCGACACCTGCTCCGTCTCACTGCCCGCAAGGATAGCATCGTAACCTCGACGCGCCACCATACTCTCCGAAAGCTCATCGCGTTCGGCCACGGCCGTGGCGAATCCCTCAAATTCGAGCCGCTCGCGCAGAATGTTTCGCATACTTTTTGATTGTTCGAGTATTAAAACCTTTGCCATATTTTGATTTTTGAGATTTTTACATTTACTTTGCACTACCAAAGATAGTCTAATAATTCGGTGAATCCAATCTTCAGGCCAGAGGGCCGCCGATAGCTAACAGACTCTCTTTTAATTCCTAAACGGTTTATAATCAGCACCCGAAAAGCATACGATTTAAACTCCGAGCAACATTTCGGGCGAGTGCAAAGATGTGATAACCGCACATTATTTTATGAAACACAATTACAATTACACGCGCCGCAAACTCTATCTGCCCGAGTACGGCCGTCATATCCACGAGATGGTGGATCAACTTATGGAGATTGAGGATCGCGACGAGCGCAATCGCCAAGCACGTATCGTCATTGCCGTGATGGGTAATCTGCAACCGATGTTGCGCGACACGGCCGACTTCGCCCACAAATTGTGGGATCATCTCTTCATTATGTCTGATTTCCAGTTAGATGTCGATTCACCCTATCCACGTCCCACGCGCGAGGAGTTGATGATTTCTCCCCGCAAGCTGGAGTATTCGCAGGAGCGCATAGCATACAAACATTACGGCAAGTACGTATCACACATAATCCGCAAGCTCCGCGAGGAGGGCAACACCGAGGCAACGGCTGTAGCTATAGATTCAATAGCGCGATATATGCGCACCAAGAGCTTCGAATACAATCAGGAGCACCCCAACAACGAGGTAATCATAAAAGATATAAAGCAGATGTCCGGCGGGGATATGGAGTTGGATGAAATTGCCTTGAATAACCTCCGAAGTGATTATAAACAACACCTTTCGGCGCGTCCCCAGAAGGGCCCACAGCGACCTCAGCAGAAGGGACAGATGAAAAATGCGGGAGCCAAGCAATACAACAATCAGAAGAACAAAAACAACAACGTAATGCGAAAAAACAGCGCAGATACGGCTTCTCGTTACAATTCGCAGAAGTAAAATTTGCTTTATTTACGAAAATAGTGCTATCTTTGTGCTTTGTATGAAACACATTGTGGGAATGAACAAACTTTTTTTGGTAGCCGTAGCGCTACTTATGGCATTAAGTTCGTGCCAATCTACGAAGGTTAAGATCTCAGGCCGATTCGTTGGCTCTGAGGCTGATATGGTATATTTGGAGCAGACCTCAGCACTCAATCAGATGCTTATCGACTCTGTAAAGTTGAGTGAGGATGGTAATTTTATGCTTAATTTAGACAAGGTGAGCGCAACTCCTTCGCTCTACCACATCGTATATGAGGGCAACCGCATTCCCTTGCTTTTGCAGGGCGGTGACCACATTACGGTAAGTTCGGCAGGCAACGCACTGCGCAACTATACGGTAGAGGGTTCGGAAGAGTCGGAGCTTTTGCACGAGTTTAACCACAGTTATGTGGAGGGTGTGATTGCTTTGAACGAGCTTATGTCGCGCCTTACTGCCGACGACCTCAGCGACGACGAGCGTCAGAAGTTGGCTGTAGAATATACCAAGCAGAAGAACGAAATCAAGCAGAACCAGTTGCGATTCATCATTGAGAACAAGGATCGTATCGCTGCCGTATATGCACTCTACCAGCGTCTGCCTGGTGATGTGAATCTCTTCAACGGCAACAGTGACGTTATCTACTACCGTACCGTAGCCGAGGCTATCGCCGAGAGCTACCCCGAGAGCCTCTACTTGCCTCTGTTGCGTAGCCAGATTGCTCGTATGGATGCACAGATTAGCTTGCTTTCACAGGTTAAGACAATGAACTTCCCCGAGATATCGATGCCCGATATGTACGGCAACGAGCAGAAGCTCTCTGCACTCGAGGGTAAGGTGATTTTGTTGCACTTCTGGTCAGCAGCTGTGGGTAATAGCAACTCATTTAATGCCGACCTTAAGAAGGTATATGAGAAGTACCACGATCAGGGCCTGGAGATTTTCCAGGTAGCTGTGGACACATCAAAGGCATTGTGGATCAACACTGTACAGGATCAGCAGTTGCCTTGGATTTCGGTATGCGACCTCTTGGGTGAGGCTTCGCCCGTAGTAGGTGCTTACAACGTTAGCTCATTGCCCTCAAACTACTTGATCAGCCGCGATGGAAACATCCTCGGCAAGGATTTGATGGGCGAGCAGCTCGAGCAAGCAATTAAGAAAAATATCTAATGTAATATAATGTACTACTTCGCCTCAGACGTTCATCTCGGTGCTGGCGACGAGAACGCCTCTCGTCGCACTGAACGACGTTTTGTGAAGTGGTTAGATAGTGTAGCCGAAGATGCCACCGCCATATTTTTGGTCGGTGACATCTTTGACTTTTGGTGGGAGTATGGTAAAGTTATCCCCAAAGGCTTCGTCCGCACGTTGGGCAAGTTGGCCGAGTTGATCGACAAGGGGATAAAAATCTACTTCTTCATCGGCAACCACGATATGTGGATGCGCGACTACCTTGAGCGCGAGTGTGGCGTGGAGATTGTTTGGCAACCGACTAAATTCCACCTCGCTGGCAAGAATATCTTTATCGCCCACGGCGACAATATGAACATCACGGGCAAACCCCTGTTGCAACTTATGAATTGGGGCTTCCGTTCGCCTCTGCTTCGAAAACTCTTTTCGTGGTTGGTACACCCCGACATCGCTCTTGGCTTTGGTGAGTGGTGGAGTGGCAAATCGCGTAAATCACACTCCAAAGAGACTCTTACGCCCGACTCGCTCGGATTCTTGGTGGATTATGCCCGCGAGTATAAAAAGGCAAATCAAGATACAGACTATATCCTCTTTGGACATATGCACTACCCCTACGACTTGAAGGAGAGCGATTTGCGTGTTCTCTTCCTCGGTTGTTGGGATAACGATGAGGCTACTTACGCCGCGATGGACGATGCAGGCAACATCTCACTCAAAACATTCTGATTATGAAACAGTATCACGACCTTCTTAAAAGAATTATGCAAGATGGTGTGGTCAAGGGTGACCGCACGGGCACAGGTACGCGCAGCGTCTTCGGACATCAAATGCGTTTCGATTTGAGTGAGGGTTTCCCCTTGCTTACTACCAAGCGTGTCTTCCTGAAGGGTATTATCCACGAGTTGTTGTGGTTCTTGGCGGGAGATACTAACATCAAATACTTGGTTGATAACGGAGTACACATCTGGGATAACGACGCCTACCGCTACTATGGCGAGTTGTGCGCAGCGCAGGGCGTAGAGCCTATCTCAAAGGAGGAGTTTTTGGAGGCTTCGCAGCAGCAAACGCCCTCACCAATAGATGGTTATAACTATGGCGACCTGAATCACGTATATGGTTACCAGTGGCGTAGCTGGCCACGTCCCGACGGTGGAGCTATCGACCAGATTCGAGATGTAATCAATACTATTAAGAAGAACCCCAACTCACGCCGTATGATTGTCTCGGCGTGGAACGTAGCCGAGGTGGAGGATATGGCTCTGCCGCCGTGCCACGTGCTGTTCCAATTCTACGTTGCCGAGGGACGCCTCTCGTGCCAGCTCTATCAGCGCAGTGCCGACACATTCTTGGGTGTGCCGTTTAATATCGCATCGTACGCACTACTCACGATGATGATTGCGCAGGAGTGCGGCTTGCAGCCGGGCGAATTTGTGCATACATTGGGAGATACTCACCTCTACCTCAACCATATGGAGCAGGTCGAGGAGCAGCTCTCGCGTGAGCCTCGCAAGTTGCCCACTATGCGCCTTAATCCCGACGTGAAGTCTGTCTTCGATTTCCGCTTCGAGGATTTCACTTTGGAGGGCTACGACCCCTACCCCACAATCAAAGCACCAATGTCGTTCTAAATACCGACCACTATGATAAGCATCATCGTTGCCGTTGCGCAGAACGGCGTAATTGGAGATAAGAACTCGCTGCTGTGGCACATCTCGGAGGATTTGCGTTTCTTCAAGCGCACCACTTCGGGCCACCCCGTAATTATGGGCCGCAAGACTTATGAGTCGTTAGGTCGTCCCCTGCCCAACCGCACCAACGTGGTCATCAGCCGCACAATGGGCGAGATAGAGGGTTGCACCGTTGTACGCTCTCTGGAGGAGGCCATTGCGCTGTTCCCCGCCGAGGAGGAGGTATTTGTAATTGGCGGAGCGCAGATTTATGCTCTTGCTCTCGGTGTTGCCGACCGCTTCTACCTCACACGCGTAGGACACGACTATGAGGGTGACACATCGTTCCCTGCGTGGGACGAGAGTGAGTGGCAACTCATCTCACGCGAAACATATGAGCAGGGCGAGAAGTACCCCCACCCCTTCGCATTCGAGATTTACGACAGAATAAAATAACCCAAAACTATACACCTATGAAACTTCGCTCAGTTATAGCCATTTTGGCTACGGCTCTGCTCTGCATCTCGGCATCGGCTAAGGAGAAGCAGACAACACCACAACCCATCTTCAACCGTGCACCGCTTGCAGAAGTTCCCTATGCGCAGTTACCCCTCGGCGAGATTACGCCCGACGGCTGGCTTCGCGCACAGATGCAGACTATGCTCGATGGTATGACCGGTAATCTGGATGACGTCTATGAGTTTGTCGTGGGCGACAACAACGCTTGGCTCGGTGGCGAGGGCGATGCGTGGGAGCGCGGTCCTTATTGGATTGATGGCGCACTGCCTATGGCATATATTATGGGCGACAAGGCTCTCTTGGCCAAAGCGAACAAGTGGGTAGAGGCTATCCTCTCATCGCAAAAGGAGAATGGTTATTTCGGTCCCGATACCGACCGTCCCTATATTAGAGGTATGCAGCGCAGCAATGCTGCCGACTGGTGGCCTCGTATGGTAGCGTTGAAGATTCTGCAGCAGCACTATATGGCTACGGGCGATGAGCGTGTCGTAGATTTTATGACAAAGTATTTCCACTATCAGTTGGAGGAGTTGCCCCGCACACCGCTGGGAAATTGGACCTACTGGGCTACGGAGCGTGGTGGCGACAACCTTATGATTGTACATTGGTTGTACAACATTACGGGCGATAGCAAGTTGCTTCAGTTGGGCGATATTATCCACTCACAGTCAGCCGATTGGACTGCTCGTTTTACAACCGACACACACCTCTACCGTCAGAACAGTATCCACTGCGTGAATCTCGGTCAGGGCTTCAAGGAGCCCGTAATCTATTGGCAGCAGTCGAAGCAGGACAAGCACCTCAACGCTCCGCTGGAGGCTTTAAGACGTATCCGCCACACCATCGGTTTCCCCACAGGCTTGTGGGCTGGTGATGAGATTCTGCACTTCGGCAATCCCACACGTGGCTCGGAGTTGTGTACAGCCGTTGAGATGATGTACTCGCTGGAGGAGATGTACCGCATCACGGGCGATAATACATACGCCGATTTGTTGGAGCGCGTGACATACAACGCACTGCCTACACAGATTACCGACGATGGAAACACACGTCAGTACTACCACCAGATAAATCAGGTGGAGGTAACACGCAAGCAGCGTAACTTCTCAACACCCCACGAGGATACAGATATTCTCTTCGGAATCCTCACAGGTTACCCCTGCTGTACTTGTAACCTGCATCAGGCGTGGCCCAAGTTCGTGCAGAACTTGTGGCTCAAGACAGCCGAGGGCGGTATCGCAGCAATGGTTTACGCTCCCTCGAAGCTCTCTACAACACTCGCTTCAGGCGCACGCGTAGAGATTCACGAGCAGACCTGCTACCCCTTCGAGGAGCAGATTCGTTTCTCTATCTCACTACCCGACCGCAAACACCGCTCGGCTGAGTTCCCCTTCGAGTTGCGAATTCCCGAGTGGAGCGACAAATATACTTTGACCGTAAATGGTCAGGCCGTGAAGGCTGACGATGTTCGCAAGGGCGCAATCCGCATCAACCGCACGTGGAGCGATGGCGATGAAGTTATCCTTACACTCAACGCCCCCGTGCGCACTACAAGCTGGTATGACCGTGCAGCCGTTATCGAGCGCGGACCGCTGGTATATGCACTGCGTATGGAGGAGAATTGGCAGAAGCACATCTGCGAGGGTGATGACAAAGTACAGTTGGGCGAGTACTACTACGAGGTAACATCTACAACACCTTGGAACGTAGCTTTGATGGGCGCAGACCTCAATGATGATAAGATTCAGCAGAGCTTTATCGTAGAGAAGAGCGCTTGCAGCGACAAACCTTGGTCGTTGGAGAGCGCACCTATTAAGATTAAGGCCAAGGGCCGTATCCTTCCCGAGTGGACTATGAACCGTAACTCGGCAGGTGATTTCTGCTACTACACACAGCAGGCACCCGAGGGCGAGGTTGGCGAAGAGGTTGACATTGAGCTTATTCCCTTTGGTTGCACAACACTTCGCGTAACAGAGTTCCCCGTTCGATAATAAGTAATTTTGCATAAAATAGGTATTTATACCACCTATCATATCACCTATATTAAGTAACTTTGCCTAAAGCAAAGTTACTTTTTTTATGGCAAAATACTTCGATATGCTGCTTGAAGATGTGCGCCTTCGCGAGGGCCTTACGGCCTGTATGAATTGTGGCGTATGTACGGCCGTGTGCCCAGCAGCAGCGTTCTATAACTACGATCCTCGCCAGATAGTGAGCATCGTGCAGACACGTGACGACGAGGCTATTGAGGAGCTTCTCAAGAGCGAAGAGATATGGTATTGCGGCGAATGTATGTCGTGCCGCCCACGTTGCCCACGTGGTAATACCCCCGGATATGTCATTCAGGCTCTGCGTACCTTGTCGCAGAAGCTCGGCTTCTTTGTCGAGAGCGAGAAGGGACGCCAGCAGTTGGCTCTCAAGCGCGCCATTGGTGACAATATCCTCCGCACGGGTTACTGCCTCACGCCACGTAATATCCGCCCCGAGTTGCACCCCGAGCAAGGTACTATCTGGAAGTGGATTATAGAGAACGACGAGCAGATATATGGTCAGTTCACCACCTGCTACGGCAAGGAGGGTGCAGGCGCGCTGCGCAAGGTGAGCGATGAGACTCTCGACGAGATTCACAAGATATTTGACGTTACGGGTGGCACCGAGATGTTCGATGCCATCGAACAACATTCCGACCGCAAGGCCCGCGAGATGGGTTTCGACGGCGCCAACGAGGAGTACTTTATGGAAATTTATACCCACAACTCAAACGAACACTATTAGACTATGAAACGTTCAAGCTGGACCGATTACCAGAAAGAGATAGCCGACGACAACTACTACTACGCTCGTTCGTGCATACGCCAAAACTTCTTCCCCGGCAGTGAGAAGGTATTTTTGGATATTTTGGGTAATAAACTCGGTCGCGATATATTTGATGACCCCTTACATACATCGTGTACAGGCATTGGTTACCACTCAGACGTAGTTCCCTTAGAGACCATTATGGCTGTTGTGGCGCGTCAGTTTGCACTGATGAGCGAGGCGGGATATGAGAACTTCACCTCGTCGTGCATCACCTCGTTCGGTATCTACACCGAGCTGCTGGCTACGTGGGAGGAGTTCCCCGAAACGGAGGAGAAGACTCGCGAGAATCTCTACAAGGCAACGGGCCGCGAATTCAAAATCCCCAAGAACCTTTCGCACACCTCTGACGTTATCTTCCACCACCGCGAGGAGATAGCGCAGAAGTCTGTACGCAAGTTGGTGAACGTATATACGGGTGAGCCTTTGAAGGTTGTCGAGCATATCGGTTGCCACTACGCAAAGATATTCCCCAAGAAGGGTATCGGCGGCTCGGAGTTCCCCTACGTGTTGGCTGGTATGGTTGAGTCGTGGGGCGGCGAGTTGGTGGATTACCCCGAGCGTCGTCACTGCTGTGGATTTGGATTCCGCAACTACTTGGTGCAGGCCAACCGAGGTTATTCGATAGCCAATTCACACAAGAAGCTGGAGAGTATGGCCCCCTACAAGCCCGACTTTATTGTCTGCAACTGCCCCGGCTGCTCAATGTTCTTGGATAAGTGGCAATATACGCTGGCCGAGATGGAGGGCACAACATACGGACAGAACGGACAGGGTATTCCCGTGCTGACTTACGAGGAGATGGCCGGTTTGGTATTGGGTTACGACCCGTGGGAGCTGGGTATGCAGATGCATCAGGTAGATGTTGAGCCTCTGCTTGACAAGATGGGCGTTGAGTACGACCCCTCGGCCAAATATTTAGGTCGCAACGGCAAGTACATCGGTCGTCCCGAACACGCCATCGTGAACAGCTGTTCGCAGGATACAATTTACAAGCGTAAATCATTCTAATTATGAAGCATATTATAATCATTGGAGGCGGAGTGGCCGGTATGCAGTGCGCCCTGACTCTCTCGCGTCAAGGCATAGCATCGACCATCATTGAGAAGCAGAGCGATATGGGTGGCAAGTTGCGTAATTGGCACGTGCTCTTCCCCACCTTCACACCCGCAGATGATGTGTTGAGCACATTGCGCCACAAACTATCGTCTGCCAAGGACATAACCATAAAGACAGGCTGCGAGGCCACAAAGATAACCCCCAAAAGCGTAACCCTCGCCTCGGGTGAGGAGCTGAAGTGCGATGCCGTTGTCATCGCTACGGGCTTCACACTCTTCGATGCACGCATCAAGGAGGAGTATGGTTACGGCATTTACGACAACGTGGTAACCTCGGCCGACCTTGAGCAGATGTTCAACAAGGGAGAGGTACGACTCACCTCGGGCGAAACACCGCGCCGCATAGCTATCCTGCACTGCGTAGGCTCGCGCGACGAGAAGGTATGCCAGCGCCACTGCTCAAAGGTGTGCTGCGTGACGGGTGTGAAGCAGGCCATTGAGCTCAAAAAGCTCTTCCCCGCAGCCGATGTCTTCAACTTCTATATGGATATACGTATGTTCGGCCCCGGCTACGAGGAGATGTACCGCGAGGCACAGATGAACTACAACATACACTTCGTGCGTGGCCGCATATCGGAGGTAAGCCCCACTATCAACAACCGCCTGCAAATCAAGGCCGAGGATACACTCACAGGCCGTCCGCTAAAGCTGGGCGTGGATATGTTGGTACTGTTAGTAGGTATGCGCTCGAACGATATGAACGCTACGCTTGAGGCCGAGAGTAGTCTAAAGTGCCAGCCCAGCGGCTTTATGCAGCCCAAAGACTCCTTCGCAGGTAATGTGGAGAGTAACGTGGAGGGTATCTTCTACGCGGGCGCTGTCACAGCACCGAAGAACGTTGGCGAGTCAATAAACGAGGGTACTGCGGCGGCTATGGCGGCAGCCGAGTGGCTCGCAAAGAGATAAATAAAAACTGACACCGACTTAAAGATGATAAATTTCGGATTTTCAATCAGCAAACCCCGCACCATCGACATCGATCGCAACAACTTGCGCAAGAGCAACGAGATTATTCGCGAGATGCCCGAGTTGCAGACCTGCATCGGTTGCGGAACCTGCACGGCGACTTGCACGGCTGGCAACCTTACGGAGTTCAACTTCCGCAAAGTGCATACGTTGGTGCGACGCGGAGAGTATCAGGGTGCATACGAGGAGATGAACAAATGTATGCTCTGCGGCAAGTGCCGTCTGTTGTGCCCACGCGGAATAAACACGCGAGGTGTGGTGATGTTGATTAAACGTAAACTTGGAGATTTCTAATATGACCTTTTTCGCCAATTTTTGTATTCCGTTTATCATAGGCACGGTGGGATTGTTTGCCATTGTGCTGATAAAATATTTCTCGTGGCTACGCAACTTGCCTAAAAGCGATTTGAAACTTATAGCCAAGGGCATATTTACCACACGCTCAATCGCGGCCATTTGGGAGGTGATATGCGAATCGTTACTGCATCGTCGCATCTTCCGCGTAAATCCTCTGCTGGGGTATATGCATATGAGTTTGGCCTTCGGATGGTTTCTGCTTATCTTGGTGGGTTGGATTGAGACAGTAGCATATCTCGGCCTAAGGTGGGTACCATTGCAGGGACACGTATTCTTCAAATACTTCGTGCCGATGAATGGCATCGAGGGACATATGCCACTATTCGACTTTGTGATGGATGCGTTGCTACTGTTCGTACTCTCTGGCGTGGCGTTGGCGTGGTTTAAGCGTATTCGCTCGCGCTCGCTGGGTATGAAACGAACAACCAAGCACACCACCTTCGACCGTGTAGCCCTCTCGGCTCTGTGGTTTATATTCCCCCTGCGACTCATCGCCGAGAGTATCACTGTGGCTATATATGGTGGTGGTAGTTTCCTTACGGGAGGTATAGGCACGCTATTGGCTAAAACCTTAAATGTGGAGATTTTGAACTACCTCTACGAGCCTGCGTGGTGGTGTTATTCGTTTGCGTTAGGTACATTCTTTATAGCAATGCCCTTCTCGCGCTATATGCATATCTTCACCGAGATTCCGCTTATCTTCCTGCGCCACTACCGCCTGAAGCCCGAAGCGAAGGAGAAGTCGTACGATAATTTCGAGGTGGAGGCCTGCTCGCGTTGCGGAATATGTATCGACCCCTGCCAGCTACAACAGCAGCTCGGTATAAATGACGTGCAGTCGGTATATTTTCTGCGTGACCGCCGCTACAATATGCTCCAGCAGAAGATTGCCAACAACTGCCTGATGTGTGGCCGTTGCGAGCAGGTGTGTCCCGTAGGCATAAACCTCAACACTCTGCGACTCAACTCGCGCTCCTCTATGCGCAACATCCCCCACGAGGGCCGCTATAACTACCTGCGTGGCTTGGACCGCTCCGAGGGCGAGGGACATGTGGGCTATTTTGCTGGGTGTATGACTCTGCTCACACCCAACACGCTCTCCTCGATGCAGAAGATATTTGACGCCGCACGCGAAAATGTATGGTGGGCAGACAAAGAGGGTGGCGTATGCTGCGGACGTCCGCTAAAACTTACGGGCGAAGTTGATTCGGCACAGAAAATGATAGATTACAACAAGACGCTCTTTGCCAAGCACAATATCACTACGCTGGTGACATCGTGCCCCATCTGCCTGCGAGTGCTACGCGAGGAGTACGACCTGAAAGGCATAGAGGTGATGCACCACTCGGAGTATATTCTGCGTCTGATGCATCAGGGACGCCTGCAGGTAGGTTACTCCGCCGAGCAGCGCTTCACCTACCACGATCCCTGCGAGCTGGGACGCGGTAGTGGCATATACGACCAACCCCGTGCCGTAATCGAGGCCATAGGAGAGCTTCTCGAGCCTGCACACAACCGCAAGAACGCGCTTTGTTGCGGTTCATCGTTGGCAAATACAGCGATTAACGATAAGCAACAACTCACCATTGCGCAGGGTGTAACCGAGGAGTTGGACGCTACGGGAGCTGAT
Source organism: Alistipes sp. (assembly GCA_045646685.1). GTDB lineage: Bacteria > Bacteroidota > Bacteroidia > Bacteroidales > Rikenellaceae > Alistipes. The sequence continues at coordinate 24,790 of JAZRLD010000024.1, forward strand.
ACAATCGTTACGGCGTGCCCGCTGTGCAAGAAGGCTATCACACGTTCGTCGGGTAAGCGCGTGGCCGATTTGTCGGAAATCGTGGCTGGCAGCATAAAATAAATAAAAGAATTTATAAAATTATTTGACTGACTATCAATACAGTAGCAAAAACGCACGAAAAAAAAGTTCATTTTTTTTTGGAGGTAAAATATTTTTACCTATCTTTGCACCACCAAACAAGAAATGGCGGGTGTAACCCACATAAAGATACATCGCGGGATAGAGCAGTTGGCAGCTCGTCGGGCTCATAACCCGGAGGTCGGAGGTTCGAGTCCTCCTCCCGCTACTATAAAAAACCTTTGCCCAGATGGCGGAATCGGTAGACGCGCTGGTCTCAAACACCAGTAGGTTCACCCCTGTGCCGGTTCGACCCCGGCTCTGGGTACTAAACGAGGAAAGATGAAAATCTTTTCTCGTTTTTCTTTTTTATTGATTTTCACACTGTTTTAGCATCAATATTTTTCTGTGCGATAGTTGCAAGTCTTGCAGAAAATCTCTATTTTCGCCTTCAGAAACAAATAACTCAAACATAAAACAATGCGAAAACTTATTCTTTTAGCAGTATCTGTGCTTATGACAACTATTTCGATAGCACAAACCGAGCGCAAACTCCTCACCATAGAGGACGTTGTACTCAACCGCGACCTTACAGCCAAGACATACCCCGTACGCTGGGTAGGCGCGAGCGACTCATACGCCGCAGTGGAGCAGAACAACCTCGTGGCATACGATGCGCGCACAGGCAAGCAGCGCACACTCATCACTCTCGATGAGTTGAACACAATCCTTGACACCAACTTCAAGACCTTCCCGCCCTACGCTTTCGACGACGAGAACGCGTTGGTGGTTTCGGCACACAGCAAGCGCAACATCATCTGCCTCAAGGAGCGCAAGGTGGTATCAGCTGCGAAGGTGCCCGTAGGAGAGAACCTCACACGCCAGAGTGGCAAGGGTAACCTCTACGCTTATACGCGCGAGAACAACCTCTACCTCTTCGATGGTGAGAAGGAGATTGCCGTAACAGCCGATCAGGATAAAAACATTGTCTATGGACAGACCGTAAGCCGTAATGAGTTTGGCATCTCGGGTGGTATTTTCTTCTCTCCCGATGCTACAAAGCTCGCCTTCTACCGTAAGGACGAGTCGCGCGTGACAGATTTTCCATTGCTCGACATCACAACACGTACTGGTACGCTCAAGAATATCAAGTATCCGATGAACGGTATGCCCTCGGAGCATATTAGCCTCGGTGTTTACGATATTGCAAGCGGCAAGACAACATATCTGCAGGTTACAGACTTCGACGAGGAGCGCTACCTGACAAACATCACTTGGTCGCCCGACTCAAAGCGCATCTACATTCAGGTACTGGACCGCGCGCAGAAGAATGTACACCTCAACTCATACGACGCCGCTACGGGCGCACAGCTAAAGCAGATTCTCACCGAGCATAACGACCGTTGGGTAGAGCCTCAGCAGCCTTTGGTATTCCTCGAGAGCGACCCCTCGCAGTTTATCTACACCACAGACAACCGCGACGGCTACTGGAATCTATACCTCTGCAATGACGAGGGCGAGGTGAAGCGTCTGACAAAGACCGACGCCAGCGTGAAGTATGTATCGCAGGACGAGAAATATGTATATTACACCTCTGCCGAGGTATCGCCCATCGACAACCACCTCTTCCGCGTGGAGCTCAAGAC
>JAZRLD010000025.1:0-6486 GCA_045646685.1 Alistipes sp.
CGGCCCGAAGATGCCCAATACGCCTCTCTCATTCCCATTCGTACACCACACAATGCCTCTCTCTACAACCAAGAAGTCATTCTCGGAGGCTATCAAATGGCCCTACAAGCGATTGAAGGGTTTGCGCGATATAGAGCGTAATGATGTTGTGGTATTTAACTTCCCTGCGGGCGACACCGTTCTCTTGGAGAATCAGGCGGTAACATATTACGATGTTTTGCGCGAGTATCAGGCCGAGTATGGCCCTAAGCGTGGTCGCGAGGAGTTGGAAAAGGCATATACCACAATCACACGCCCCGTAGATAAGCGCGAGAACTACATCAAGCGTTGCGTGGCATTGCCGGGTGACGTTATTAAGATTGTTGATACTGAGTTGTTTATCAACGACGAACCTCAAGTGCAGATTCCCGAGAAACAGTACTGCTACACAATCCGCACATCGTCGCCCCTGTCGGCATACGCCATTGAGAATATGGGAATTACCGAGATGTCGGGCAATGGCAACTACTACTTCTCACCGCTTACAGAGGCTATGGTTGAGAAGCTCCTGAAGATGGATAATGTAATCAGCGTCGAGCGCTACAAAGCCGAGGAGCAGTGCTTCCCCCATAGCAACCGCTATGCTTGGTCGGCTGACGATATGGGCCCGCTGTGGATTCCCGAGGCTGGTGCTACAATCGAACTTAACGAGGATACTTGGCCTCTTTACGAGCGCATTATTGACGTATATGAGGATAACGACGTCGAGGTGCGCGATGGCGCATACTACATCAATGGAGAGAAGGCCGACACATACACATTCAAAATGAACTACTATTGGATGATGGGCGACAACCGCCACAACTCGGCAGACACGCGTTACTGGGGTTTTGTGCCCGAGGACCACATTGTCGGCAAGGCCTCATTCATCTGGATGTCATCAGATCAGAATAAGAGTTTCCCCGCAAACATCCGCTGGAAGCGTCTATTCACCAAAGTTAGATAAAACAGAGAGCAAGTGGAGCAAATCAAAGATAGTTATCTCACCATCGAGGGTAATGCGGAGGCAATCTTCAAGGAACGTAGCAGTAAATTTCTCTGCTATGCCTTCCACGTTGAGAGCGAGGAGGAGATTGCGGCCTGTTTGGAACCTCTGTATAAGCGTTACTACGATGCTACGCATCACTGCTATGCTTGGCGATTAGGACCTTTTGGCGAGCGATTCCGTGCCAACGATGACGGCGAGCCTTCGAGTACGGCAGGAAAGCCTATCCTCGGTCAGTTGCTCTCGCGCGAGATTACAAACTGCTTAATTGTCGTGGTGAGATACTTCGGTGGAACAAAATTGGGTGTGCCTGGATTGATAGCGGCATATAAAGAGTCGGCTGCGGCAGTGCTTGACGTGGCGACCATTGTCGAGCGCACGGTAGACACACGCATTAAGATTGACTTTTCGTACGTTGTGATGAACGACGTGATGCGCATCATCAAGGAGGAGCAACCGACAATCGAGGAGCAGGTGTTCGACAACCTCTGTTCAATGACTCTCTCGGTACGCAACAGCAAAGCTGACATCGTGTTGGGCCGCCTGAAAAAGGTAGAGGGGGCTATCGTAGATGTATTGGAATAGATTTAGCAAAATATTTGAGTAGATAATGTCACAAGAGAAGACGATATATATCAAGGGAGCGCGCGTTCACAATCTTAAGAATGTGAATGTTACGATTCCGCATAATACGCTGACTGTAATCACAGGACTCTCTGGCTCAGGCAAATCAACACTTGCCTTCGATACTATTTTTGCCGAGGGCCAGCGCCGTTATGTGGAGAGCCTCTCTGCCTATGCTCGTCAGTTCTTGGGACGTATCAATAAGCCCGATGTTGACCTTATTTCGGGCATTGCGCCCGCCATCGCCATTGAGCAGAAGGTAAATACTCGTAACCCGCGTTCTACGGTGGGTACTACAACCGAGATTTACGACTACCTCAAACTCCTCTACGCCCGCGTGGGACACACCTTTTCGCCAATATCGGGCAATGAAGTGCGTTGCTATGGCGTAGATGATGTGGTTTCGTACATCACCGAGAATGGCAAGGGCGAGAGGGTAGTCATAACTGCGCCAATTATCCTCAAGCACAACCAGGGACTTATCGAGAAGTTGCTGCAACTTATGAGCGACGGATTTATGCGCGTGTGGGTGGATCACAAGGCGCTGACCATCGAGGAGTTTCTGCCTACAATAAGTATGGATACGGAGGCTGAAAGTGTCGAGATAGTGGTTGATCGACTGCGCATTACGGAGGAGAACGATGATACAATGCTACGTCTGCGCGACTCTGTATCAAGAGCTTACAGCTATGGCGAGGATGTTTGCCGCGTGATTATCAACGACAACGAGCGCGAATTTTCGGCTCGCTTCGAGGCCGATGGCATTGAGTTCGAACAACCCACGGAGCACCTCTTTAGTTTCAACAACCCAATTGGCGCTTGCCCCGTATGTGAGGGCTATGGTAAGACGGTGGGCATTGATGCCGACTTGGTTATTCCCGACAAGAGCAAGACAATATACGAGGACGCCATCGTCTGCTGGCGTGGCGCCACGATGAAGAAGTGGAAGGAGCAGCTCATTGAGAATGCCCACCTCTTCAACTTCCCCATACACGAGCCATATTACGCCCTTACCCCCGCGCAGAAGCAGCTGTTGTGGACAGGTAATGAGTATTTCTACGGCCTTAACACCTTCTTCGATTATATCGAGAGCGAGCGCCGCAAGATTCAGTTCCGCGTGATGAAGGCGCGCTACACGGGTAAGACCACTTGCTATGCCTGCGGTGGCAGTCGCCTCAAAAAGGAGGCATTGTATGTAAAAGTTGGTGGCAAAAACATCGCCGAGGTGGTTGCTATGACCGTTGACGAGTTGATACAATTCTTTGGCAATCTACAACTTGACGCCCACGATACAAAGACCGCAACACGTATCTTGACCGAGATTAAGAATCGTCTGAACTACCTTTCGGACGTAGGTTTGGGCTACCTTACGCTCGACCGTATGTCATCAACGCTATCGGGTGGAGAGAGTCAGCGTATCAATCTATCTACGTCGTTGGGTAGCAACTTGGTGGGCTCGCTATATATTCTGGACGAGCCGAGTATCGGTCTGCACCCGCGCGATACACACCGTTTAATCAAGGTACTCAAGCAGCTACGCGATATAGGCAACACCGTAATTGTCGTTGAGCACGAGGAGGAGGTTATACGTGCCGCCGACCATATCGTTGATGTTGGTCCACGCGCCGGAGAATTAGGTGGAGAGATTATATACAATGGCCCGCTTGAGGGTTTGCAAAAGGCTGAAAACAGCCTTACGGCCGACTATCTGCTACATCGCCGCTTTATTGATACACCCACCTCAACACGAGGCTGGAGCAACTCTATTATAATAAAAGGTGCGCGCGAGAACAACCTCAAAAACATAGATGTACGTATTCCCTTGGGCGTTATGACCTGTATTACAGGCGTGAGTGGTAGTGGAAAATCGACTTTGGCCAAGGGTATTTTATACCCCGCATTGCGCCGTCATCTGCTTGACACGGGACAAAACCCCGGCGACCACGATGGCTTGGAGGGCGACATCGATATGCTCAAGTCGATAGAGATTGTTGACCAGAATCCTATCGGTAAGTCGTCGCGCTCAAACCCCGTGACATACCTAAAGGCATACGACGAAATCCGTAAGCTATACGCCGACCAGCCGCAGGCTGTGCATACGGGACTTACGGCGGCTTCGTTCTCATTCAACGTGGCGGGAGGTCGTTGTGAAGAGTGTCAGGGCGAGGGAGTTATCAAGGTGAGTATGCAATTTATGGCCGACGTGGAGCTGGTGTGCGACGCGTGTCACGGCAAGCGATTCAAGGACGAGATTTTGGAGATAAAATATCGCGGCAAGAGCATTTACGACACCCTCGAAATGAGCGTAGATGATGCTATCGCCTTCTTCGCGGAGGATAAGAGCAACTCCACTTGCCGCCGCATTGTCGAGCGTCTGCAGCCATTGCAGGATGTAGGTTTGGGATACATTCGTTTGGGACAGTCGTCATCAACATTATCGGGTGGAGAGAGCCAGCGCGTGAAGTTGGCATCGTTCCTCTCAAAGGATAATGACACCAAACAGATAATGTTTATCTTCGACGAGCCCACAACGGGACTCCACTTCCACGACATAAACCGTCTTTTGCGCGCTTTTAACGCGCTGATAGCCAATGGTCATACCATTGTTATCGTGGAGCATAATATGGAGGTCATAAAATGTGCCGATTGGGTTATCGACCTTGGCCCTGAGGCGGGAGATAAGGGTGGAAACATCGTATTTGAGGGCACGCCGCAGGAGTTAGAGAAGTGCGCCGAGAGCCACACAGGCCATTTTTTGAAAGAGCATAACAGATAGAAGAGGTGCAGGAGTTTGAAACATATACACTACCCAACGGAATAAAGGGCATACACCGCCGCACACGCAGCAGTGTGGCGCATTGTGCATTGGTGATAAATGCTGGCACACGCGATGAGCATAAGGACGAGTATGGCTTGGCGCACTTTGCCGAGCACGCTATATTCAAGGGTACAAAACGCCGCAAGGCATACCAAATAAATTGCCGTTTGGAGAATCGCGGTGGCGAGCTGAACGCCTACACCACAAAGGAGGATACCACGATTCACGCCACAACTCTGCGTTCGGATTTCTCGAAGGCGGTGGAGCTTATAGCCGACGTGGCATTTAACTCGACATTTCCCGAGCGAGAACTCGCAAAGGAGCGAGAAGTAATTGTAGATGAGATAAATACCTACAAGGATTCGCCTGCCGATATGATTTTCGACACCTTCGAGGACTCTATCTTCGCTGGCTCGGAGTTGGGGCACAATATTCTCGGTACAAAAGCGGCACTTATGCGCCATACATCGGAGAGCATAAAGCAATTTGTGGCCCGCACACATACCACCGACCAGATGGTGTTCTCTTCAATTGGCAATATGTCGGTAAAGAGCGTACAGAGCGTAGTGGCAAAATATCTTGCCGAGCAACCTATCTCAACGCGCAACTTCAAGCGTCTTGTGCCCGAAAAGGTTGAGCCATTCGAAAGGGTAGTGAACAAGCATACACACCAGACACACTGCATCATCGGAGCGCGCGCATACGATATAAATGATGACAAGCGCCTGCCGTTGTCGCTGTTAGTCAATATCTTGGGTGGTCCATCTGCCAACTCGCACCTCAACACTGTTCTGCGCGAGAAGAATGGCCTCTCGTATAACACAGAGGCTATATATACACCGTATAACGACTGCGGTATGGTGGCTATATACTTCAGCTCCGACCACCACAATGCCGACCTATGCCGTGAGCTGATTGACAACGAATTACACTCACTCCGCACTACGCCTCCCACGGCACGCCGAATGGCAATGATTAAACGTCAGTTCTTGGCGCAGATGGCCATTTCGATGGAGAACAACGAGGGTTATATGCTGGGTGCTGGCAAGAGCTACCTTGTTCACGACGAGATAGATACGCTCGAAGAGGTTTATCGCAAGGTATCAGCCGTAAAGGCCGAGCAGATAATGGAGGTTGCCGAGGATATTTTTGCAAATACGTCAACACTTATATACCAATAAATATGGATTTACTTGAAAAATATATACACGAAAACTCCTCACCAGAGGAGGCTCTGCTTCACGAACTCGACCGCGAAACGCACCTGCGCGTGCTCAACCCGCGAATGATTTCGGGACATATTCAGGGTAAGTTGTTGGAGCTGATTGTCAAGATGTTCCGCCCGAAAAATATCCTTGAGATTGGCACTTTTACGGGCTACTCGGCTCTCTGTATGGCTGCCGGCCTGGAGGAGGGCGCAGTGATTGACACCTGCGAGGTGGATGACGAGTTAGAGCCGTTGGCACAGTCGTTCTTCGACCGTTCGCCGCACGGCCGCAAGATTAAGATGCACATCGGCTCGGCGCTGGAGCTTGCGCCCAAGATGGGAAAGCAGTTTGACTTGGTCTTTATCGATGGCGACAAACGCGAATATCCTGCATACTACAATATGCTGATGGATAAGGGTTTGGTACATAGCGGTTCGATAATGCTGGCCGACAATATCCTTTGGTACGGCAAGGTTGTGCAGCCCGTAGCGCACAACGACCGCCACACCGAGGCGCTCATAGAATTCAACCGTATGGTCGTAGAGGACGATAGGGTAGAGAGCGTTATCCTGCCGCTACGAGATGGAATAAATATTATTCGCGTGAAATAAGAAAATGTATAACAAGGCTCTTTTGGCGTCTGGCTTGTTCTCGAAATGCTCATTTACGTTAAGTAAACTCCGCTTTCTCAAACTGCGACCAGCCTCAAAATAGCCTTGTTATACAATTTCTAAAAGAGGGTGCTAACAGGTTTTGTTAGACACCCTTTTTTCAACTCTAATGAGATTTTCTTATTTATCACTCTTTATCAA
>JAZRLD010000026.1:0-44593 GCA_045646685.1 Alistipes sp.
CTCTGAGCATTTACGAGCATAACACCCACATCACCTACCTTGAAGGCAGAGAAGAGGTTGCCGCAGAAATCGTCTGAGCCGGGACAGTCAATGATGTTGAGCTTGCGCCCCATAAACTCGGTGAAAAGGGTTGTCGAGTAGATCGAGCGTTTGTACTCGTGCTCGATATCGGTGTTATCCGAAAGCGTGTTGCACGCCTCGATACTACCCCTGCGGTCGATAACTTTACCCTCATAAGCCATCGCTTCGGCAAGGGTAGTTTTTCCCGTGCCGGGCGCGCCAATAAGAACGATGTTCTTAATCTCTTTTGCTGAATAATTTTTCATATTCGTGAAGTTTTATAGGTTTTACTTTTAAGTAGGTTTCTGTTTTGCTACTCCGCGCAGCGGCTTTTCGCCTGCGCGTTCATTTCATAAAGTTACGAAGATTTTTTTTATATGCAATAATAGAAACTGAAAAAATACCATTTTTATGCAAAATCTCAAAAAAGAGGGATTTTCTAAATGCTTTTTTTACAATATTCTATATGATGTTGTTAGTCGAGATTTTTTTTTGTAACTTTATGCCGCCGTGTTACGGCATACATATTACTATAGTAAAAGTGTTTTCACGCTGTCCTTACAAGAAAATGTGGAAGTTTTCAGAACAAAGGGGCTATGACAACACTCACTACTTGTTTAGATTTATGTGGAAGGCGCAGTTCTTGTGCCTATGTCCCCATGTCTATTCAGGTGTGGGGCATTGTATCGTCTATTTTTGTTCGGGCCTTTCCACAGCCTTCTTGTAGATAGATGAAATGGTCTCCACACTTTTCTTTTTTTATAAATCTCTTGTAGGAGTCCCGAGAGCAAATATCATCTATTTATGATCAAGGAGGAGTATGTCGCACCTGCTATCGAGGTTTTCGACGTAGTCTTGGAAAAAGGTTTTGCATCATCCACGTCAGATTTTGAAGACGGTGGAGCTTTCTAATCATTATCAATCTTTATTAACTTAAACTCTAAATGTTATGAGAAAATTATCAATCCTTGTAGCTGCATCGTCTATGCTTTTTGCAGCTTGCTCGAAAGATGATTCTGTGAATCAGAATCTTGCGAATGAAAAATTCTTTGCGTCATCGGCTGTAACCCGTACGGTTATGGGTGACAATGGTACAAGCGTAAATTGGGTCGATGGAGACTTGGTAAGCATCTTCAACAAAACTTCTGACAATCTTAAGTATCAGGCTACACAGGTAAATGAGACCACCGCCGAGTTGGTTTATGTCGCTGGTACACGGACTGCTGCTACAATGTCAAGCAATTTTGCACTTTATCCCTATGATGCTGATGCGACATTGAACAGTGGTGTAATCACAACTTCTATTCCCGCTGCTCAGAGTTTCTCGGCAGATGCTTCTTTGCAGCACTCTATCATGGTGGCTAAGTCTGAGAGCAATTCGTTCTCTTTTGTTAATGCAACATCGTTGCTGCGTTTTGATGTAAAGAGCATTATTGGTGGTGCTACTATTAAATCAATTACTATCCAATCGCAGGCAAACGGCCTGGCTGGTGATGTTACAATCGACATGAATGAGCAGTCTCCAGTAGCTGTAGTTGCTGATGGCGCTGCTAAGGAGATTGTACTTGATTGCGGCGATGCTGTATTGTCTTCAACCGATTATACAAGCTTCTATGCTGTTGTGCCTGCCACCGAGTTCGCTGCAGGTGATTTGACAATCGTTTATGCTGTAAATTATGATGGTAAAGATGTTGAGTTAGAGTATCCCGTTCAGAATGCTATGTCATTGGGTGCAGGTGTGATGAAGTGGACTCAGTTTACTATCAGCGAGTCGTTCAGCGGTTCAACAACTGATATGGCAACAGCAATTTCTGAATTGCAGTCTGTATTTGAGAATGGTGGCGAGTATACTCTCGATGTTGACGTTGTGTTGCCTGAGACACTGGTGGTTAAGGGTGATGTTACATTGAACTTGAATGGTAAAACCCTTACAAATGCAGTTGATAACACAGCTACAGATGTTATTGTCGTTAATGAGGGCGCAACCCTTACAATCAATGGTGATGGTGTTGTTGAGGCTGTTACGGGTAATGATGGTTATGCAGTGATTGTTAAGGGTAATTTGGTTATCAATGGAGGAACATTCAAGTCAGGTCTTGATGCTGATGGCTATCAGAATGCAGTAATTTATGCACGCCACAATGATGCTCACATTACAATCAATGGGGGTGAGTTCCGTTGTGCGGATGCTGACCCATCGTTGGATGCATCACGTCGTGACTATCGTTATACAATCAATAAGTGGGGTTCTGCATTGAATTCGGTTATTGAAATTAAGGGTGGTCGTTTTTATCGTTTTAATCCTGAGCTCAATGCGGCGGATGGTATGCCAACAGACTATATGGCTGCTGGTTATAAGGCTTATGCTGTTGATGCAGACTGGTATTCTGTGGTAGCTCCCACTGAGGTAGATAGCGAAGATGCTTTGGTTGCTGCAATAGCTGCAGGCGAGACTGCAAGTGTAATTTTAACAAGTGATATTACTCTGACTAATTATATTGAAATCAGAAAAGATGTAACAGTGATTCTTAACGGATTTAATATAACTCACCCTGCGTCAAGTTCTGCTACGTACAAGGATGTATTTGAGGTATTTGGCGACGCAAAATTGACTATTGAAGGCGACGGTGGAGTTATTGCAGAAGATGGATATAGCGTTTATGCAGCAGGAAATTCTACCGTTGTTTTGAATGGCGGATATTATTTCTCTCCAGTGTCAGCTGTTGATGCTCGAAAGAATGCAAGTGTAACCATTAATGGTGGTGAGTTCAAAGTTGAGGGTACAAATAATCCAGATGGTGATTATGGCCAGAAGTTTACTCTCAATTTGAGAGATAAGAAAGGTACATATGAAACAGATGAGTCTGAGATTGTAGTTAAGGGTGGTAAGTTCTACAAGTACAATCCTGCGGCAAGTGAGTCTGAGCCCACCGTAGTAAACTTCGTTGCTGCTGGTTATCAGTCAGTACAGAATGGCGATTATTGGGTTGTTAGCAAACAATAATAGTTATAGTTGTTAAAATAAAAATGGGCTTCGTCTAAAACGAAGCCCATTTTTGTTGAGTATATTACATATTTATTTATACACCTCGTTGCGGGGGAGCAGTGTAGGCAGGTTGGCTGTACCCAGCGCCATAATTGCCAAAGCTGTTGCAGCCTGCTCCTGATACTCGGGGATACTCTTATTATAAATATCGCGATCGGTGTGCCAGATCTCCTGATACTGGAAGTTGTAACCCGAGGGGTCGGTCTCTGACATTTGCAGGGCTGGAATACCCTCAACCATAAACGATGTAGAGTCGTTACCACCTGTCTGTGTGGGCTTCGCACGAGGCTCTAACTTTCTAACCGTAAAGTTGTAGTCGGGGTAGAGCTCCTGAATGGGCTTTGCGATCTCCTCATACTCATCCACAAGTGATGCAGGTGCCGAGAAGGCTGTGTATGCCAACGGACCACCGTCACGGTTGAACATATTTGAGATCTTCTCCCACTTATCCTTGTGGTCGCGTACCCATGCCAGCGAGCCGAACAAACCGAACTCCTCGGCTGCGAAGAAGATGAATACGATCGAACGCTCGGGCTTTGCACCAGAGAGAGCAATCATACGTGCTGCCTCCATCATAGCCGATACACCTGAACCGCAATCCACACCACCTGTTGCTACGTCGAATGCATCGAGGTGAGAACCCAGGATAACATACTCGTTAGGCTTCTTTGAGCCCTTGATTGTAGCTACGATATTGTGGTAGGGCACGGGACCCATCGACCAGTAGTTGCGGATGTCAAACTCCAACTCTACGTGGCGACGCTGCTGTGCGAGCTTGTAGATACGCTCAAACTGGGCCTCGTCCAGCTTGATGTCGGGCACTGTGGGCAGAGTCTCAAATGTTACCTTACCCTCGTTGAGCATCTTGCGATCGTACAATGTGCGGATGGGCACTGTTGTGGGCTGAATGAAACCGAGTACACCTGCCTCGATCATCTCATCGTAGAACAGGGCGGGCATATCGTTCATAGGCTTCGGACTGTCGGGGTTCTGACGGTTGTACTGTGCAATCTCAGCATTCTCGGCGATGGCAGCCTTGCGAGCCTCACGAGCCTCGGCGCTATGCTCCAAAGGCCAACCTGTGCTCTTGCTCTCCATCAATACCCATGCACCCTTCAACGTACCCTTCATGCGGTTGAACTGATCCTGTGTGCGGGGCTCAATAACAACGTGACCGCGCTGCTTGCCCTTTGTTCCTGCTGTGTATGAGGGTGTGGTGAAGTAGAGAGTCTCAGAGTACTCGCCCATAGCGCGACCCCACCAGCCACCGCGGTTGAATCCTACGGGAACCTCACCGGCCTTCTCGAGAGTTACCTCCAGGCCCCAATCCTCCAACTGCTTTACGATCCACGCCTGTGAGTTCTCAAAACCTGCTGAGCCTACCAGGCGTCCACCGAAGCGGTTACACAAAACGTCGAGATGCTCCATTACGCGGTTGTCCTCGCGCGACATCTCCATAATCTTCTTTACTGCTGCGCTCTGCGCCCATACGCCGAGCGGCAGGGCCAACATAGCCAAAAGTATAAGTTTCTTCATTGTTCTTCTCATTAACCTTGTTAAAAAAATAGGGGCTGACGAACACCTAAGGTTATCAGCCCCAATACCTTATAATAATAAGAATTGTCAGACAATCACTATATTACATCAACTTCTGCCAGATAAGAGCTGATGAGCCAAGGATAGCTGCGTTCTTACCCTCGATACCTGAAGGCAGGAGCTTCACCTTGTTCTTGAAAGTACCCATCATGTTCTCCTCCATGTACCACTTGGTAGGCTCGAAGATGTACTTGCCAGCCTTAGCCAAACCGCCGAAGAGGATGATAGCCTCGGGTGAAGTAGAAGCAACCAGGTCAGCCAGTGACTTACCCAATACCTCGCCAGTGAAACGGAATGCCTCCAGAGCGATAGCATCGCCCTTGTCAGCAGCCTTTGACAACATTACAGCCTCGAAGTTAGAGAAAGGAATCTCGCGCAACTCGCTGTCGTTGTTCATCTTTGCCATAAGCTCAAATGCAGTACGCTTGATACCTGTTGCAGATGCATAAGCCTCCAGGCAACCCTTGCGACCGCAACCACACTCACGACCAGTAGCACGGCTGTCAACCATCACGTGGCCATACTCACCAGCGAAACCGTCGTGACCGTAGATCATCTCACCGTTGCTAACGATACCTGAGCCAAGACCTGTACCCAAAGTGATAACAACATAGTCCTTCATACCCTTAGCGTTACCGAATACGCCCTCGCCGATAGCAGCTGCGTTAGCGTCGTTTGTGATAGCTACGCCAACACCGGGGAATGAAGCCTTGATGTCGTCAACGAAGTGGAACATACGGCGTGCCTCATCGGGATTGGGCTCGTCGTCGCGGAACTTCCACAAGTTTGCGGGAGCCTCAATCATACCTGTGTGGTAGTTTGCGTTGGGCGCACCGATACCGATACCGATCAACTCAAACTCGAATGATACGCTGCCGATCAAAGCGTGCATAGCCTCGCAGAGAGCCTGGATGTATGCCTCATAGTCGTCAAACTTCTTGTACTTCTCTGTTGAGATTACTGACTCGCAGAATACGGTACCCTCCTCATCGACCAAACCAAACGCTGTGTTTGTACCGCCGATGTCGATACCCATTGCTAATTTTTTCATAATGTTTTTGGTTGTTATAGTTAATTAGTTTAAGTTGTATGTCAAAACGCATTTAACATCGTCAAAGTTAAGTATAAAATTCGTTTTCTTCAAACTTTTTCGTAAATTTGCTGAACGAACAACTAAAAAAGCCTTTTCGCCTTATGAAAACAAACGAAGAAATATTGGATTTGTTTGAAAATCACCTTGCACAGATACAACTCCCCGAGGAGCCAGCGCAACTCTATGCCCCCATCATCTACTCAATGTCGGGCGGTGGTAAGCGCATACGTCCCACGCTGTTGATGCTCGTCTGCGAGGCATTTGGAGGTAAGTTGGAGGATGCTATGCCCGCAGCTTCGGCTGTGGAGATGTTCCACAACTTTACGCTGCTGCACGACGATATTATGGACAATGCCGAGGTGCGTCGTGGCAAACCTTCGGTCTTTGCACGTTGGGGCGAGAATGTGGCTATCCTCTCGGGCGATGCAATGATGATTTATGCCTACCGCTTGTTGAGCGGCTCACCTGCCGAGAAGCTGCCGCGCATTATGGATATCTTCACAACGATGGCCTTGCAGGTGTGCGAGGGCCAGCAGTACGATATGGATTTCGAGAGTCGCCAGAAGGTGTCGGTTGTAGAGTATATGAATATGATTGAGCTTAAGACTTCGGTCTTGTTGGCTGGCTCGGCTATGATTGGTGCTGTGCTGGGTAATGCTTCGGAAAGCGACTGTAAGAAGATTTACCGCTACGCCTTGGAGCTTGGCCTTGCCTTCCAGCAGCAGGACGATTTGCTGGATAGCTACGGAACTATTGAGGAGCTTGGCAAGCGTATCGGTGGCGATATTTTGGAGGGTAAGAAGACCTGCCTTATGCTCAACGCTATGAGCCGCGCTACGGAGGAGGATAGAGATATATTACGCTCAACCCACCTCGATGCAACCCTCTCGGAGGAGGAGAAGATTGCCCGCGTGAAGGAGGTTTACGACCGCTACGATATCCCGCGCACCATTCAGCAGCAGATTTCGCTTCGCTTCGAGCGCGCGTTGGCTATCCTCGATACGTTGGAGATTCCCGTTGAGCGTACCGAGCATCTGCGCGTCTTTGCTCAAAACCTGATGGGTAGAAAGAAATAACCTCTCCCACGTCATTCCCCGACTTGCGGAGCAAGGCGATGGGAATCCTTAAGTAGAAAAATTGACAAAAAAATGATAAAACGAAAAGATATAGAAATTATGGCCCCTGTGGGGTGTATGGAGTCGTTGCACGCCGCTATCGGTGCGGGCGCTGACGCCATATACTTCGGAGTCGGGGTTTTGAATATGCGAGCAAAGTCGGCGGTGAACTTCACCCTCGACGACTTGGCTAACATTGTGAAGATTGCCCACGAGGCGGGCGTTAAGACCTACCTCACGGTTAATACTATACTCTACGATAACGAGATGGAGGCGGTGCGTGAGGTTATCGATCGCGCCCTAAAGGAGGGTATTGACGCCATCATCGCTGCCGATGTGGCCGCCATTATGTATGCCCGCAAGGTGGGTATGGAGGTGCATATCTCTACGCAGTGTAATATCTCCAACATCGAGGCCGTTGAGTTCTACTCGCAGTGGGCCGATGTTGTGGTGTTGGCACGTGAGTTGAGCCTTGAGCAGATTACATATATCTCGCAGCAAATCGAGGAGCGCGACCTGCGTGGCCCGCGTGGCGAGCGAGTGCAGATTGAGATGTTTGCTCACGGCGCGTTGTGTATGTCTATCTCGGGTAAGTGCTACCTGAGCGAGCACGAGGAGCACTGCTCGGCCAATCGAGGCGCGTGCCGTCAGATTTGTCGCCGCAAGTATCTCATCAAGGAGATGCAGACGGGCCGCGAGCTTGCTATTGATGGCCGCTATATCCTCTCGCCAAAGGATTTGTGCACTATCGACTTCTTGGATAAATTCATTGGCGCAGGCGTTCGTGTCCTGAAGATTGAGGGCCGTGCCCGCGGTGCGGAGTACGTAAAGCGCGTTGTGGAGAACTACGATGCAGCACTGAAGGCTATGGAGGCTGGCGAATATACCCCCGAGTTGGCTGCTGAGCTTAAAGAAAAACTCTCTACGGTCTTTAACCGCGGCTTCTGGGAGGGCTACTACGCAGGTCGCGATATCGCCGAGCATACGGCACGCTATGGCTCTTCGGCCACACAGCGCAAGGTATATATCGGCAAGGTAACTAACTTCTTCAAGAAGATTTCCGTTGCCGAGGTGCTGGTGGAGGCTGCGCCTGTGAATCGTGGCGACCAGCTCTTGTGGATGGGCGAGACTACGGGCGTTCTGGAGATGGAGGCCGAGGGTTTGGTCTTGAAGGAACAGGTTGTGGACCATATCCCGCAGGGAACATACTTCTCAATCAAGATGCCACAGACGCTTCGCCGTGGCGACAAGCTCTATAAGATGGTCCCCTCGGAGGAGGTTGACCAAGTATTTACCAACGTATAACACTTAAAACTAAAACTACATACTATGTTTACTTCAGATATTTATTCAGCACGCCGCGCCGAGTTGCGCCGCCGCGTAGGTAAAGGTATTATTTTGCTCCCCGGCAACGTGGAGTCGCCCTTCAACTACCCCAATAATACATACCATTTCCGTCAGGACTCTACATTCCTCTACTTCTTCGGCCATAGCGTACCCTCGTTGGTGGGCGTGATTGATGTAGAGAGTGGCATTGATACGCTCTATGGTGATGATTTTACTGTTGAGGACATCATCTGGATGGGCCCACAGCCCACAATCCGCGACTTTGCTGACCGCGTAGGCGTTGCCGAGGCAAAGCCTATGGCACAGCTCGTGGTAGATGTTCAGCGCGCTATCGCTCTTGGCCGCGAGGTGCATTACCTGCCCCCTTATCGTGGTGAAACAAAACTTATGTTGTCGGATTTGCTCGGTATCAAGCCCGAGATGTTGCACGCCCGCAAGTCTATCGATTTGCTGTTTGCCGTTGCTGAGATGCGCGAGAAGAAGGGTGCCGAGGAGTTGGCTGCTCTGGAGGAGGCTTTCGAGATTGGCTACCAGATGCACACCACAGCTATGCGTGCCACACGCCCCGGTCGTACGGAGCACGAGGTGGCAGGTATGGTTGATGGTATGGCTCTGCGCTATGGCACAGGCGTGTCGTTCACCACTATCCTCTCACAGCACGGCGAGGTGTTGCACAACCACGACCACTCGGGCACGATGCAGGAGGGCCGCCTCTTGTTGTGCGATGCAGGTGGCGAGCATATCAACGGCTACGTTTCAGACCATACGCGTACCTTCCCCGTGGGTGGAAAGTTCACACAGAAGCAGAAAGATGTATATAATATCGTACTGAAGGCTCACGACGATGCCGCAGCAGCTCTGCGCCCGGGTATGATGTACTCGGAGTATTCGGACGTTGCGTTCCGCACATTGATTGAGGGCTTGAAGGATTTGGACTTGGTGCGTGGCTCTGTTGATGATGCTATCGCCGCAGGCGCTGCATATCTCTTTATGCCTCACGGCTTGGGCCACGGTATCGGTCTGGATGTTCACGACTGCGAGAATATCGGTGAGCGCTCATTCTCATTTGCCGAGCTGGAGGAGCGTGCCAAGGCTTCGGCTTGCTGCATCACACGTGCTTGGTGGCGTCTTATGCCCGGTACAGTTCTCTCTAATGAGCCGGGTATCTACTTCGTTCCCGCTTTGATTGATAAGTATAAGGCCGAGGGCAAGTGCAAGGGCATCGTGAACTACGATAAGCTGGAGCAGTACCGCGACTTCGGCGGTATCCGCTTGGAGGACGACTTGGTTGTAACCGACGCGGGTTCTTACCGCATTGGTGGCGATAAGATGATTCCTATCACCGTAGAGGATGTTGAGGCTACCGTAGGCCAGGAGTAGTATGGCCACAAAGACACTCTTTTTGTTCCCCACCGAGGCCGAGTCGGCTTCGTTTCGCGCCCTGCGCCCCGATGCCGAGGTTGCTATCATTGGTGTAGGTATGGCCGAGGCGGCAGCAGGTGCGGCTGCAGCTATCGTAGAGCATAAACCCGAGAGGGTTGTGCTGTGCGGTATAGCTGGTGCGTGCGATGAGCGCGTGGACGTGGGACAAGTTGTTGAGGTGCTGCGCGATAGGGTAGAGGGACTCCCTGACGCCTATGTCGAGGAGTATGAGTGTGACCGCCTTACGGGTTTGGACTCTGTACACACACTTACCGTTAGCCACTCGGGTGACGCTATGCGCAACGAAGAGATTGTTGCAGGTGACGTGCCCATTATCGAACAGATGGAGGGTGCATCGGTGGCGGCTGTGGTCATTGCACTTGGTGTGGAGGATTATTGCCATATTCGAGCTATCTCTAATCGTGTCGGCGACTCTTTCGAGCAGTGGCATATAGGCGAGGCGGTAGCTGCTTTGGGAGCAGTTGCAGCGCAGCTATTTAACGATTAAAACTAACCTAAATATGAAGCGATTTTATCTTTTGCTGGTGGCCATCGTGGCATTTGCTCTCTCGGCTACTGCGGCAGTAGATGGCACATCAACCATCACGCCCGCACAACTTACGTGCGAGTATGACGCTGACCCCGTTATTGATATTCAAAATCCCCGCCTCTCGTGGATAAACGAGAATACGGCAAAGACGAATGGCGCCGCGCAGACAGCCTACCGTATCCGTGTGGCTACCTCACCCGATGACTTCTCCGCTCCCGTGTGGGATACGGGCAAGGTCACCTCGGCCGAGTCGGCATTTATCACCTATAAGGGTAAGCCGCTGGAGTCGCGCACCTCGTATTGGTGGCAGGTTATGGTGTGGGACGAGCAGGGCCGCGCCTCGGCGTGGAGTGCACCTGCGCGTTGGCACGTGGGCCTGCTAAGTAAAGATGAGTGGCAAGGCGAGTGGATTGGCGCACCGTGGCAGGGCGAGGATTCATACGATAAGATGAAATCGAAAGATGTCGTGCCCGCACCGCTGCTTCGCAAGGAGTTTTCTATAAGCAAGAAGGTTAAGCAGGCCCGCTTCTATGGTACGGGTTTGGGTTACTTCGAGCTATATATCAACGGCGAGCGCGTGGGCGAGGATTACCTCTCACCCAATCAGACCAACTACACAACACGCCCCGAACTCAATACACGCGACATTGTAGTTACCGACCCCTTTGAGGAGTATCTCGTGATGTACCTCACCCGCGAAGTTGAGAATCTGCTTGTCGAGGGCGAGAATGCAGTTGGCGTTATCCTCGGTAATGGCTTCTACGATATGGTACGCCATTGGCCTGCAATGGGTTATGGTACGCCCCGCTTTATGGGCCAGATTGAGATTCTCTATGAGGATGGCTCACGTGAGATTATCGCCTCGGATACTTCGTGGCGTGCGGAGCGCTCGGCTATCACCAGCGACCAGATTTTCTTTGGCGAGCACTACGACGCGCGCCTTGAGCATAAGGGTTGGGCAACGGCTGCTTACGACGATTCGGCTTGGCAGACCGTAGCTCTGAAAAAAGCCCCTATCGGCAAGCTCATTCCGCAGAATGGCCCTGCCGACCGCATCACCAAGCGTTATGCTCCCATCGAGTTTGAGAAGAAGGAGGACCACATACGCATCAAGTTCCCCGAGGAGATTTCGGGATGGATGGCGCTGAAGAATATCAAGGCCGAGAAGGGTCAGAAGATTGATATTAAGTACGTCACCGAGTCGCCGGGTCAGGGCACAAACAGCTATACGGCCAACGGCTCGGGCGATGAGTCCTACCACGCACGTTTCACGTGGTTTGTATTCTCGGAGGTTGAGGTGCGCGGCATTGACAACCTCACGGCCGAGCAGGTTGAGGCGCACGCCGTGAATTCTGATGTAGATGTGGCAGGCGAGTTTGCAACCTCAAACGAGCTGCTCAATAAGATAAACAAGATTTGGCGTCGTAGCCAGCTCGATAATATGCACGGCGCGATAGCCAGCGACTGCCCCCACCGCGAGCGTTCACCCTATACGGGCGATGGTCAGGTGGCTTGCGTTACGGTTATGCACAACTTCGATGCGCAGACCTTCTACAACAAGTGGTTGCGCGATATTCGCGGCTCGCAGACACCGGGCGGATATGTTCCCAATGGCGCGCCTTGGCAGCCGGGTTGTGGCGGTGGCGTAGGCTGGGGTGCCGCTATGGAGATTATGCCGTGGGAGTTCTACGTGCATTATGGCGATAGACGCGTTTTGGAGCAGAACTTCGATGCTATGCGTCGCCACGTGCGCTGGATGACTACGTGGGTGGATAGCGATACGGGCCTGATGCTCTCGAATGATGTGCAGAAGTGGAAGAATCTCGGCGATTGGTTGCCGCCGCGCGAGTTGCCACGTGCCGAGTTGGTGCACACATATTTCTTGTGGCAATGTGCCGATATAGCTGTTCGTACGGCTCACTCGCTGGGCAAGGATGCTACGGAGTTTATCTCTATCCGCGATGCTGCGGCTAAGGCGTTCCACGACAACCTCTACGACCCCGCAACGGGCTCGTATGGCAAGTATGGCAGCAATGTTTTGGCCCTGAAGATAGGCGTACCTGAGGAGCGTCGTGAGAAGGTCGTTGAGGCTCTGCGACAGAATATCGCCGAGGTGAACGACCACCTCGATACGGGTATTGTCGGTACACGCTTCCTCTTTGAGGTGCTGTGCGATAATGGCCTTAAGGATTTGGCCTACAAGATGATAAATCAGCGCGACTTCCCCTCATTCGGCTGGTGGGTTGAGCAGGGCGCAACCGTTACTTGGGAGCAGTGGGATGGCGGTAACTCGCACAACCACCCGATGTTCGGCGGTGGTATCGGCTGGTTCTACCGCGACTTGGCCGGTCTGCGCGTGAAGGATGCGGGCTTCCGCTCGTTCGATGTGCGCCCCGTGGTGCCTGCAGGCTTGGAGTGGGTGGAGTATACGCACGACACGACATACGGCCAGATTGCTATCCGCTGGGAGCATAAAGATGGCCGCTTCAAACTCATTTGCGACGTGCCCGTAGGTGCTTCGGCTACGCTGTGGTTGCCATTTGAGGGTGCTACGCCCGAGTTCGAGGAGTCTGAAAATGTTATCCGCAAGGGCGTGCGCGAGGGTTATGCCTTGTATAAGGTGCGCTCGGGCCACTACGAATTTGAAACTGCATTGTAATGAAACCGTTGCGTCTTTCCATCTCGCCCTGCCCCAACGACACCTTTATGTTCGATGGAATGGTCAATGGCCGCATCGACTGCGAGGGGCTTGAGTTCGAGCTTGAGTTTCACGACATCGAGGAACTTAATGCTGGCGTTTTGCAGGCCGAGCCAGATGTGAGCAAGATAAGCTGTGCGGTTCTGCCTGCCATAACGGAGAACTACCGCCTGCTGGATAGCGGTGCTGCTTTGGGGCGTGGTAATGGTCCTCTGTTGGTGCGCCGTAAGGGCGAACAAACGCCGTTGAAACATATCCTCGTGCCGGGTGTACACACTACGGCCAACGCATTGGTTTGTAGATTGTTCCCCGAAATTAAGGAGCGCACACCAATGCTCTTCTCCGAAATTGCTGCTGCCGTTGAACGTGGCGAGGCAGATGGTGGTGTGCTGATTCACGAGGGCCGCTTTGTCTATGAGCGCCGTAACCTCGAACTCGTTGCCGACCTCGGCCTTGAGTGGGAGGCGCGCACTCGGTTGCCTCTGCCGTTGGGCGGTATTGTCGTAAGGCGCAACCTGCCTGAAGATGTGCAGCAAAAGGTGGAGCGAGTATTAAAGCGCAGTATCGAATACGCCTTCGCTAATCCTATGACCTCGCGTGAGTTTGTCAAGCAGCACGCGCAGGAGTTGGAGGACGATGTGATAGATAAACATATCTCGCTCTTCGTTAATGACTTCTCACTTTCGCTCGGCAATGAAGGCCGTCAGGCGATGGAAACTCTTACAGGACTTCAAGAGTTATAAAAACAAAAATTTACTCCCTCTTTAGAGGGAGTTTTTTATTTCCCCACACCTCGCTCGAAAAAAATCCCCGAAAAAAGTTGTAAAATAAAAAAAGTCAGTATCTTTGTAACAAGCAAACGGTTCCTGTTGGCCCGCGGCCAACGAGGATAATAGGGAATCCGGTGTGAATCCGGAACAATGCCTGTTGCTGTAAGTTCCACTTCGGGGCGCGTAAAGTGCCCGCACACGAAGTTAGTTCGTAACACTCTTTGCCACTGACGGCCGAGCCGTTGGGAAGGCGTTGCGGATGGAATAAGTCAGAAGACCTACCTTTTGCGTTAAACAAGATTTGTGACCTGCAGGACTACGGGACAAGTCAAAACTAATTTTATCCGTAAAAATATGGTTTTGTTCCGCAGGATGCGGGCAAGCGTGTAGATGTCTTCGTGGCATTGGCTCTACGGCAAAAGGTGTTTTGAGTTAATTTATGGTTCTGCTCCACGGCGTAACATTTATTAACTTAAAATATTTTTGCTATGGAGAAAAAGATTTTTGTGATGCTGGCTTTAGTGTTGGGCGCATCATTTTTTACATCGTGCCAATACGATGATGGCGATTTGTGGGACAAGGTGAACTCTTTGGAGCAGCAGGTAGATGCTAATAAAGAGGATATTGCTACGCTCACATCACTTGTCGAGGCTCTGAACAAGGGCAAGGTGATTGTTGCAACCACTCAGACCGACAACGGCTATACGCTTACCTTCAGTGATGGCTCTACCATCGAGATTCTGAATGGTAAGAATGGCGATTCGTTCTTTGTTTCTATTGTTGAGCAGGATGATATGGTTATCATCACTCTGGCTGACGGTCGTGTTATCAAGCTGCCCGTTATCAGCTATGAGTTGCGTGTTCTGACCTTCGAGGATGAGGATGCGAAGTTTACCCCCTACACTCTCGACTATGCAGGTGTTGAGGTAAGCAAGTGGAGCGACTTGGTCGATGATGCACAGTATGGAGGTACGTTGACCTATGCCAATTACTCGGCTGAGACCTACTATTGGTACGATGAGGGTAATACGGAGCTTTATCACTCGTTTACAACTCCTTATTGGGGTGGCGGTCACGCAATCTCTAACTATGTGATTGAGGATTACGAGAATCTGCCCGATGGTTATTGGGGCTGGTATGAGTTGCAGTTGGCTAATCCTATCGGTGGACATAATGGTTCGGCTAATTTTGCTGTGCACAACGGTTATAGCGACTTCTTCAATTCACAGCTTTACGACGCATCGCTTAAAGGTTTTGAGTTTGCCGATGGCGTGGAGCGCGTGATTGACCATATGTATGTTACGAATATTAACTACGTGTTGAACTCATTGACCTATGGCGATGGCTTTAATATGCCAGCTACCGAGGATACATATCTCAAGGTTATTGCTTACGGATTTAATGCCGCTGACGAGAAGGTTGGAGAACTTGAGTTTTATCTCTGCAACGGAGCAAGCAATATCCTGAAAACTTGGCAGAAGTGGGATCTCTCTGCGTTGGGTAAGGTTGCCAAGATTGCCTTCAATATTACGGCTTCGGAGGATCAGTGCGGTAGCTATGGCCTAAATTGCCCAGCTTACTTCGCTTACGACGATGTTGCAGTTAGGTTTGAGAAATAAAAAATATTCGAATGAGGATATTTGGTAAAGTGTGTATGTTGATGGTTGTGATTGCATCGTCCTGCAATAAAGACGATGTGATCACAATCACATTAGATAATGAGAACTATCGCGCTGCAACGCCCTCGTCGGCCGAGCAGTGGGATAAGGTTTGGGAATATACCCCCGCCCCGGGACAGTTTATCAACGATACGAAGACGGGTGGCTTCACGGGTGAGGAGCTCACCCCCGAGGCTGCCGCAGAGTATGCCGAGAGCCGTATGAGTGACGGAAAGTTTGTGTCGTTGGGTGGTTTTGGAGGTTATATCGTAGTGGGCTTCGACCATAGTGTCGATAATGTTACGGGCTGCGATATCGCTATTCGTGGCAACGCCTTTGATGGCTCGTCGGAGCCCGGCGTTGTGTGGGTTATGCAGGATGAGAATGGCGATGGAGAGCCTAATGATAAGTGGTACGAGTTAGCTGGCTCGGAAACGGGCAAGTTGGAGACCAAGCAGAACTACTCGGTGACATATTTTCGCCCCGAGGGCGAGGGTGAGCCTGTTAAGTGGCGTGACAGCGAGGGCGCAGAGGGCGAGATTGATTACCTGAAATCGTTTCACTCGCAGCCATACTACTACCCCGCGTGGATTAAGGCGGAGAGCTACACACTCTCGGGCACTTGCCTCAAGGCCCGCAACTATGATAAGTCGGGCAATGGCTCCTATTGGGTGCAACCTGCCTACGATTGGGGTTATGCCGATAACTTCAGCGCGCAGGATTACCTCGCCGACGATAAGACTCTGAATGTGTTTGACATCTCGAACGCTATTGACGAGCAGGGTGCTACCGCAGAGTTGGAGTATGTTGATTTCGTCAAGGTGCAGGGCGCTTGTAACACAAAGAGCGGCTGGCTGGGCGAGAATTCGACCGAGGTGTTGGACTTTATAGATTATGGATTAAAGCTCAAACGAGATGAATAAATTAGCAAAAATCATTGTGCTTGCGACCGCAACCTTTGCGTTGATGGGCGTGGGTGGCTGTATGAAGTGGGAGTATGGCACCGAGGAGGAGTTCTCGGTTGATGGCAGTGGTCTGTTCATCACCAACGAGGGTAACTTCCAGTATGGCAATGCCTCGCTTTCGTACTACAACCCCGCTACGGGCGATGTGGAGAACGAGGTCTTCTACCGCGCCAACGCTATGAAGTTGGGCGACGTTGCGCAGTCGATGGTTATCCGCGACGGCATAGGCTGGATTGTGGTCAATAACTCGCACGTGATTTTTGCAATCGATCTCAAGACTTTTAAGGAGGTGGGGCGCATCACTAACCTCGCCTCTCCGCGTTATATCCACTTCCTCTCGGACGAGAAGGCCTACGTTACGCAGATTTGGGATAACCGTATCTTTATCGTCAACCCCAAGACTTATGAGATTACGGGCCATATCGAGTGCCCCGCGATGACTATGGAGAATGGCTCTACCGAGCAGATGGTGCAGTGGGGTAAATATGTTTATGTAAACTGCTGGTCTTACCAGAATCGTATCTTGAAGATTGACACCACCACCGATACCGTTGTTGATGAGTTGCAGGTGGGCATACAGCCTACGTCGCTGGTACTGGACCGCTACGGCAAGATGTGGACCATTACCGATGGCGGCTACGAGGGCTCGCCCTATGGCTATGAAGCGCCGTCGTTGTATCGCATTGATGCGGAGACGTTTACCATCGAGAAACGGTTTAAGTTCACGCTGGGTAATGCCCCCTCGGAGGTGCAGATAAATGGCGCGGGCGACAAGATTTATTGGCTCAACGACGATGTATGGGAGATGGATGTAACGTCCGACCGTCTGCCCGTCAAGCCCTTTTTGAAATATCGCGAGACGATTTACTATGGCCTTACCGTTGACCCCACGTCGGGCGATGTATATGTAGCCGATGCCATCGACTACCAGCAGCAGGGCAAGGTCTATCGCTACTCCTCGGCGGGTGAGCTCATCGATGAGTTTTATGTGGGCGTAATACCCGGAGCTTTTTGTTGGAAATAAATGGGTGCAGAGATGAGAAAATTCAGCATAATAATATTGGTACTTTTGGCCTTGCCCCTCGCCTTGTGGGCGCAGGACGAGCCACGTCGCACCATTCCTATCAAGGAGGTTACGGTCTATGGCCGTCGCCCGATGAAGGAGATAGGCGTGCAGCAGACCAAGTTCGACTCGGTGGTGCTGAAGGAGAATATCGCCCTCTCGATTGCCGATGTGCTGACCTTTAACTCCTCAATTTTTGTCAAGAGCTACGGCCGTGCTACGCTCTCAACGGTTGCCTTTCGCGGTACGTCACCCTCGCATACGCAGGTTACGTGGAATGGAATGCGTATCAACAACCCGATGTTGGGTATGACCGACTTTTCGATGATTCCCTCCTACTTTATCGACGACGCTTCGCTGCTGCACGGCACTTCGTCCGTCAGCGAGACGGGTGGCGGTTTGGGAGGAGCTGTGAAACTCTCTACCAAGCCAGCACAAAACAACGGCTTCGGCCTTCAGTATGTGCAGGGTGTGGGCTCATTCAAGACCTTCGATGAGTTTTTGCGCCTGACCTATGGCAATAAGAATTGGCAACTCTCGACACGAGCCGTTTACTCCTCTTCACCTAATGAATATAAGTATCGCAACCGCGACAAGAAGGAGAATATCTATGACGATAACCACAACATCATTGGCCAGTATTACCCCGTTGAGCGTAACCGCAGCGGCTCGTTCAAGGATTTGCATATTTTGCAGGAGGCCTATTATAACTCCGATAGCGGCGAGCGTTTCGGCCTGAGTGCGTGGTACATAAACTCCAATCGCGAGCTGCCGATGCTTACCACCGACTACGGTGAGGCCGCCGAGTTCGACAACCGCCAGCGTGAGCATACCTTCCGCGGTGTATTGTCGTGGGATCACCTGCGTAGCAATTGGAAGGTGGCGGCCAAGGCTGGCTATATCCATACGTGGATGGCCTACGACTATAAGCGCGATGCAGGCAACGGCATTATGACCTCGATGACTCGCTCGCGCAGTAAGGTCAATACATTCTACGGTCAGGCCGATGGCGAGTATTATATTGGCTCGAAGTGGTTGTTCACCGCTTCGCTCTCGGCGCATCAGCACCTTGTTGAGAGCCGCGACAAGAATATCATCTTGCAGCAGGGCGACAAGGCTATTATAGGTTACGACAAGGGCCGCATAGAGCTATCAGGCTCTGTGTCAGCCAAGTGGCGACCAACCGAGCGTGTGGGCGTGTCGGTTGTTCTGCGCGAGGAGATGTTCGGCACGGAGTGGACACCCCTTATCCCCGCACTCTTTGTCGATGGCGTGCTCTCCAAGCGCGGCAATATTGTAGCAAAGGCCTCTGTGTCGCGTAACTATCGCTTCCCCACGCTCAACGACCTCTACTTCCTGCCGGGCGGAAACCCCGACCTGAAGAAGGAGAGTGGCTGGACCTACGATGCGGGCCTCTCGTTTGCCATAGGTAACGAGGGTGTCTATTCGCTCTCGGGCTCGGCTTCGTGGTTCGACTCGCACGTGGATAATTGGATTATATGGTTGCCGACAACCAAAGGATTCTTCTCGCCTCGCAATATAAAGAGCGTGCACGCCTATGGCGTGGAGATGGAGGCCGACCTTGCCGTCGCACTCACAGAGGATTGGCACTTGGGATTGGATGGAACATTCTCGTGGACACCCTCAATCAATGAGGGTGAACCTATGTCGCCCGCCGACAAGTCGGTGGGTAAGCAGCTGCCGTACGTTCCCGAAATATCCGCTACGCTGACGGGCGAGTTGTCATATCGCACGTGGTCACTGCTTTATAAATGGTGTCATTACAGCGAGCGTTACACAATGTCGAGCAACGACCTCTCGCTCTCGGGTAACCTCCCACCATATTTTATGAGCAACATCACCCTCGAGAAGCGTTTCTCGCTTGCGTGGGCTGACCTCTCGCTCAAGGGCGCTGTGAATAACCTCTTTGACGAGGAGTATCTCTCCGTACTCTCACGTCCAATGCCGGGAATAAACTTTGAATTCTTTGTCGGCATCACTCCTAAATGGGGTAGTAAGAAATAAGTGTTATAGGTGTTATAAGCATTATAAGTGTTATATATAATACCTATAACACCTATAACACTTATAATTCCTATAATATAATCAACAAAAAAAACCACCCAATCGGGTGGCTTTCATATTATCGGGTAGATGATTACTCCTCGTCCTCCTCTGCCATTGTGTGGTAAACGTTTACGATATCGTCATCCTCCTCCAATTTCTCCTGCAACTTCTCAACGTCTGCACGCTGCTCTGCTGTAAGAGTCTTGGTGTCGGTGGGGATACGTACGCCCTCACCCGATACGAGCTCGTGGCCGTTATCCTCAATCCACTTCTGAATAGCACCGAATGACTCGTAGGGGGCACTTACTGTTACCTCGCCATCCTCTGCGAAGAACTCGTCAACACCCAAGTCAATCATCTCAAGCTCCATCTCCTCGGGATCGAACTCGCCTGTAGGCTTGAACTTAAATACGCACTTGTGCTCGAACATAAATGCTACCGAACCAGAGTTACCCAATGTACCGCCGCACTTGTTGAAGTACATACGTACGCTTGCTACCGTACGGTTTGTGTTGTCGGTTGCAGTCTCAACGAGGAATGCAACACCGTGAGGACCATATCCCTCGTAGATCATCTCCTTGTAAACAGCAGCATCCTTGTCGGTTGCACGCTTGATTGCACGCTCGATGTTCTCCTTGGGCATATTCTCTGCCTTTGCATTCTGAATCAAGATACGAAGACGTGTATTTGAGTTAGGATCTGAACCAGAAGCCTTAACTGCCATCTCAATCTCCTTACCGATCTTTGTAAATACGCGGGCCATATGTCCCCAGCGCTTCATTTTTCTTGCTTTGCGATACTCAAACGCTCTTCCCATAGTGAGTTATTTTTTTGTTATTATTTTTTTGCTGGTCGCAAAATTAGTAAAATAATTGCCAAAGCGCAACCTTATACGACAAAATTCGACACTTCGGGTGGGGCGGTGTGGCAAATTTTCACTACTTTTGTCGCAAATAAATAGATTTCATTATGGAAAAAGAGTTACAAGCAGCCCTCGAGGTGTTGCGCGCAGGAGGTCTAATCCTCTATCCCACCGACACAGTTTGGGGCATAGGTTGCGATGCGACCAACGCCGAGGCCGTGGAGAAGATATATAAGCTCAAGCAGAGCGAGAACAAGACTTCGATGATTGTCCTCTGTCGCGATGCCGATATGATTGTGCGCTACGTGAACAAGGCGCCGGGTATCGCCTTCGAGGTTATGGAGATGTCCGAAAAGCCTTTGACACTCATCTTGCAGGGCGCTGTGGGTGTTGCTGCAAACCTTATTCCCGAGGAGGGTACTTTGGGCGTGCGCGTACCTAACCACGAGTTTTGCCAGCAGTTGATTCGCAAGTTCGGTAAGCCGATTGTATCGACCTCGGCCAACATCTCGGGCGAGCCTACTCCGCTGAAGGGCTTGAAGGATGTGGAGAAGGTGATTATCGATGGTGTGGATTTTGTCGTAAATCCCCGTTTTCAGGGTAAGCCCACCTGCCAGCCCAGCTCAATTATCGCCTTTGGCGAGCGTGGCGGGGTGGAGATAATCCGCAAGTAGTATGGCGCTGATAATCCGCACGCCTATACAGCCGCGCTTTGCCGACTTCGACTCCTTTGGTCACGCCAACAACATCGCCCAGCAGTCCTATTTCGATGTGGGCAAGGCGGAGATGTTTCAGGAGTTGTGGCGACTGACGGGTGCGCTGAAGCGTATCCCCGCGATGATTGTGTCGGTGCAGAATGATTTTTTCGCGCAGATACGAATGGAGGATAGCCTTGAGGTTGTCACACGTATCGACTCCATCGGTGAGAAGAGCCTCACCATCGCGCAGAGCATAATGTGTGGCGATAGGGAGTGCAGTCGTTCGCGTACGGTGATGGTCTGCTATGATGCTGAAAAACAACAATCCGTACCCGTTCCCGACCAGTGGCGAGAATATGTATAAAATAAAAAGGTTGCCCCGCAAGGCAACCTTTTCTATTTACTCCACGTCGATTACAATTTCGTAAGTTGAATTCGGCTCAAAGTTTGGCTCGTAGATAATAAGGAAATTCTCATCAACTACGGCCTTCCACTGCTGACCTTCAGCCAAACGAGGATTCTTCAAGCGCTTCTCAAAGATGTGGCTGAACGGAAGGTCGAGCACGTGCTCCTGCTTGAACTTCGCTCCCTGCATACGCTCCAGCGAGAAGTTGGGGTGCGTAGTGATTGTCACGATATACTTGCCGCCGCGCTGCTTTGTCGTTACGGTAAAGTCGCTCTCGCCCTCTACCTCCTGCAGGCGTACGTCCCACTTCGGGTCGCCATAATATGCCAATACGTCGCGGTCGTGCCAGAAACCTATCTCGTCCCACGATGCCTCGCGGCCGAGCACCTGCTCCATACGCTCGCGGCTGATGCGGAACTCCTCCTTGCCGAAGTCGGGGTAGTTCTCGTTGATAAGCGAGGGATACCACTCATACTGCTGCTGCAGGAAATCCTGCTGGTTGATATAGATAGCCTCCGCGAGGGTGTAGCGACCGGGATTTGTAACCCAATATTTCAAGCCACCCCAGCCGTTACGGCCGTGCCAAGTGGTTACCACATAACCAATCATTGTCGCTGCGTTTGAGCCATTCATCCACGCGATAGCCATCGACTCGCGCGTGTTGTTCACATCGCCAATAAGGCAGTTACCCACGGCGAAATATACCTTGCGCTTGCCGCTGTCGTTCAAGTCCCACTGCTCCTTTGTGAAGCGGTCATCAGCGTAGAGCTTACCGTCGCGGGGCTTGAGGTTACCCAACGAGAAGGGCATCTCAAGGTTGCGCTGTGTGGCGTGTGCCGCCGTTACAACCAAGTCGGGATCAATAGCCTCGTAAAGAGAGGTGAACTTGGGCAACACCTGCTCGGGCGCGATAGAGTCAACCTTAATCTCGGCTGTGCGGCCGTGCTTCTCGCCCCACTTACCCTTCTTGTGGTCATCTACCCAGCCGTAGTTGTCAAACCACTTGGCGCTCTCAAGCTCCATAATGGTTGCCACGGCATCCTTTACGAGCAGAGGCTCGGTAGAGTTGTTGACCATACGCATAGCGGCTGCCGCGTCGTAGCCCGTAATCATACCCCACATAAAGTCTGCGAAGATATCCTCATCAACCTCGCGGCTCACGTGGTGCATATCAATCACATAGTCGCGGTTGAGGTTTTCGGGCTTCTCTACAATGGCTACATAGCGGGGGTTGGCCACTTTGAGTTGTTCTAAACACTCGCGCGGAGCGTCGGTATAGAAATAGAGTTCTGCATCGTGCTTCTGCACCAATGCCTGCGCCACCTCCAGCCATTGAGCGTCCTGCTGCACCGCCTCCGATGCCAGCACAACATATTTATCGTCACACTTGTCGCACGACGCAAATGCCATAATTGCCGCCGCGCATATAACGAGTTTTCGTATCATAGTCTTATTCACCATTAGTTAATGAGTAGGGTTTGTCGCTTGCTGCAAGGCCGCGCTTTTTGTTGGGCTTCGAGCTCATTACAAACTCCAATGTGCCACCCGCCATCAAATCATCGTGTGTGATATAGGTCTTGGTGTAGGGCTTGCCGTTGAGCAATACGCTCTTCACGTAACGATTTGTGTCGCTCACGCCCTCGGCCTTAATCTCCAATGTCTTGCCGTTGTCCAATGTGAGTTTCATATATGGTACATAGGGCGCACCCAAAACATACTGGTCAGTACCCGGGCATACGGGGTAGAAGCCCATAGCGGTGAAGAGATACCACGCCGACATCTGTCCGCAGTCGTCGTTACCGCCCAAGCCGCGAATGTGATTCTTGTACATCTTGTTCATCACCTCGCGTACCCAATACTGCGTCTTCCAAGGCTGTGAGGTCCACGCATAAAGGTAGGGGATATGGTGGCTGGGTTCGTTGCCGTGTACGTAGCCACCGATGAGACAGTCGATAGTAATATCCTCATTCTTCTCGTAGTACTTCTCAGGCAGGTGCATAGCGAACAACTCGTCCAACTTGCGCAAGAACTCCTTCTCGCCACCCATATGGTTGATTACACCCATTACGTCGTGCGGCACGTGGAATGAGAAGTTCCAAGAGTTACCCTCGATGAAGCCCTCGCCGTGTGTCTGCAACACGTCAAATTCCTTCTTGAATGAGCCGTCGCGGTACTTGGGACGCGCGAAGCCAATCGCGGGGTCGTAGATGTTGCGGTAGTTCAACGCGCGCTTTTTGTACTGCTCCGCAACCTCGGTGTTGCCCGCAGCGAGCGCAGTCTTATATATTGTCCAGTCGTCGTAGCAGTACTCCAACGTAGTAGATGCCGCTGTGCTGGTAGCCTCCAAAGGTACGTAGCCATACTTTACATACTCGCCCAAGCCGTCGAAGTAGGGGACGTTAGATGTTGTAACCATCGCCTTCAACGCCTCCGCCTTGTCGATGTTTGCACCCTTTGTGATGGCATCTGCCAAAACTGATGTTGCGTGGTAACCGCTCATACACCAGTTGTCGTTGGCCATATGGCTCCAGATGGGCAACATACCGTGCACGCTCTGCTGCTGGTGACGGATCATTGACATCGCCATATCGCGTGCCTGCTGAGGCTTCATCAACATAAGGAAGGGGTGCTCGGCGCGGTAGGTATCCCACAACGAGAAGATAGTATAGTTGCTAAAGCCATCGGCCTGATGTATATTCTGATCCAGGCCGCGATACTTACCGTCCACGTCCATATAAACCGAGGGGTTAATCATTGTATGGTAGTACGATGTGTAAACCATAGCCTTCTGGTCCTCCGAGCCCTCCACTTCGATAGATGCAAGCTGGTCGTTCCAAGCCTTTGACGCCTCGGCTGCGATAATCTCAAAGCTCTTGCCGTCAGCCTCGGCCATAAGGTTCTTTACAGCACCCTCGGTGCTTGTAGCCGAGAGGGCCACCTTAACCTCTACCTCGGGATTTGCCTCGGTGTCGAACTCGAAATATGATACCACCTTGCGGCCGGCCATCTCGGGGAAGTTCTTGTTTACGGGGAATTTACGCCAGAAACCGTTGTAGAGAATCTTCTGCAAATCCTTGTAGCCGTAGTTCTTGATAGGCTGCGAGAACTGGATTGCAAAATATGTGTAATTTGTACGCGCCCAGCCGTTTGTGATGCGGTAGCCCGTAATCAATGTGGGGCTCTCCACACGAATCGAAGCCCACAGAGTCTTGCCGTCGTAGTTGTAGATACCGTGATTAAGGTCGAGAATGATACGACCGTCGCCACCCTTGGGGAATGTGTACTTATGCACACCCACGCGCTGTGTCGCCGTGAGCTGTGCCTTTACGTTGTAGTCGTCGAGCATAACCTCGTAGTAGCCGGGCATTGACTTCTCCTTGTCGTGCGAGAAACGTGAACGGTAGCCACTCTCGGGCTGCTCCTCGGTGCCGGGGTTGAGCTTCAGCTCGCCCGTTGTGGGCATAATGAGAATATCACCCAAATCCGAGTGTCCTGTACCGCTGAAGTGGGTGTGGCTGAAACCTACGATTGTTGTGTCGTGGTACTGATAGCCCGCGCAGTATTCATATACCTTCTTCTGGTATGTTCCGTTGATGTTGTGAGGAATGGTGTCCGTATCGGGGCTGAGCTGCACGATTCCGAAGGGTGCGCAAGCACCCGGGAAGGTGTGTCCCATACCATCTGTACCAATCATCGGATTAACATAATCCACCGGTCTTTTAGTTGGCTGCGCAACGAGCGAGGTTACTGCCAACATCATAGCCACCACACAAAGTAAAGTTCTCTTTCTCATATGATTATTTATTTTAGTTAATCGGGGTTGAGTATTATTTGACAAAGATACGATAAAATATCGAATATCAAAGAGTTTGTCATTCGCACGGCATAAAACAAAAAGGATAACCTTGCGGGTTACCCTTTTTTGTCTGAATTATTTTGATGTTAGTTTTGTCAATACAAAGCCCGTCAGGAATATTGCCGCTGTGCCGAGAACAATAGTCAGATAGGTGTGCAACGGTGCGAGGAAGCTCATCCAAGCAATCACGGCAAGACCTACGGCAACGGCTGTAACGGCATTTGCCCTCTTTACCTTATGACATACAAGGCCCAAAAGGAAGAGTCCCAACATTCCGCCGCTAAAGATTGATGCGAGTTTCCACCACGCGTCCAGCACGCCATCTATCTTCATCATCAGCATTCCCACTACGATACCTATCGCACCAACGAGGAACGACGAGCCGTAAAGCACCGCCATATCCTTGTGGTTGCTGCTCTCGCCTTTATGCAGTTTCTTGAAGAAATCCATAAGAATGATTGTCGCCGAGGAGTTGATACTTGTCGATATTGTACTCATTCCCGCCGAGAAGAGCGAAGCTACCACAAGTCCCGTCACGCCCGCAGGGAGGCCGTGTACGATGAAATATGGGAAGACTTTGTCGCCCGTAACACCCGCTGGCAACAATTCGGGTTGCGCGGTGTAGTACGAGAAGAGAGCCGTACCTATATATATAAATATCAGCGAGACGGGGATATAGAGCAAGCCGCCAAAGAGTGTCGATTTCACCGCCTCGGCTGTGCTTCGTGCCGTCATATATCGCTGCACGTAATTCTGGTCAACGCCGTAGTTCTGCATATTGGTCAGCAGACCATAGACAAATACTACCCAGAATGTAGGCTCGGTAAGAGCAAGGCTGAAACTGCCGAGCGAGAACTTATCGTGCGCGGCGGCAATCTCAAACAGCTGCTGCGGGCCCTCGGGCATACCGAAGGTGAGCAGCACGGCGCAAACAATGGCACCGACGATGAGTATTATACCCTGCACGGCATCGGTCCACATAACGGCCGAGATACCTCCCAAGAGTGAATATATAAGTGTAATGATACCCGTTGCGATGATGATTGTGGCAATGTCCCAGCCAAACATTGTGTTGATAGGTATTGCCAGCAACAAGAGAATAGAACCCATTCGGGCGAGCTGTGTCAGCAGATAACATATCGCCACGTAGGCTCTTGCCCAATAGCCGAATTTCAACTCTAAATAGTGGTAGGCTGACACGCTGTTGAGATTTCGGTATAGCGGAATAAAGACCTTGGCCGCCAGCCACATAGCAAACGGAATCGTAAGGCTGAAAACCAACTGATTCCAATTTCCCGCGTATGAGCCGCCCGGCAGACCGAGAAACGAGATGCTGCTGACGAACGTCGCAAAGATGGACATTCCCACCACCCACGCAGGCAGTGCGCCCTCCGCAGCCGTAAAAGCCGCCGCACCCTTTTTACTTTTGACATAGAAACTACAGCCAAAGAGCGTCACGCTCCCGACAAAAATAAAGAACACGATATAGTCTAAAAGGGTTAGCTCCATAAGTCTATTTGTTTTAACTAAATTTGGGTGAAATTTTGGGTGAAACAGAGTATGTATAAACTCCTGCAGTATGTTTAGTTTGATTTGTTTAGGATTTGTATTGATTCACTATAAAGTGGTTGCAAAAATGGCTATAAAATAATAAAGGCGCTGAACATCAGCGCCTTTTGTAGTGGATAGGGGATTCGAACCCCTATGTCATGCGTGAGAGGCATGTATCCTAGCCCTTAGATGAATCCACCGTTTCGTTTTGACAGTGCAAATATAGGGCAAAAATCTTACACTGCAAATTTTTTTACAAAAAAATATATAAAAAAATGCATTTTCCCTCAATTTTTGCCTGAAATTATACTTTTTGACCTCTTCTTGGTTCTATTTTGCGCGGTCAATTCCTATATATAAATCATAATACGCAACGGTAAGCATTGAATTTATTTGGCAGGATTACCTATCTTGTTCCTCGAAAATGTAGGTTTTTCATAGGATTTTTAGTAAATTCGCCGATATAATAATCGACTTTTAATGCCGCTTGGCTGAGTCGTAAATGATTAAAGGGGGAAATTATGGTAACATTTCTTATTTGTTTGGCGTTGCTTGTGGCTGCATACTTCGGCTACGGAGCATACCTCGACCGTATTTGTAATATTGACACAAAGGCCGCCGTACCATCGGCTACGCTCTATGACGGAGTGGATTATATTCCTATGCCACGCTGGCGCACGTTCTTGATTCAGTTGCTCAACATCGCGGGCATCGGCCCTATCTTCGGAGCTATTATGGGCGCCTGCTTTGGTCCCGTAGTATTTTTGTGGATTACCTTTGGCGGAATATTGGTGGGTGCTATGCACGACTACCTGTCGGGCGTTATCCTGCTGCGTAACGATGGCCTGAGCCTGCCCGAAATTGTAGGTCGCTATCTCGGTGGCGGTATGCTTCAGTTTATGCGTGCCATATCGTTGGTGCTGTTGATTCTGGTTGGTGTGGTCTTTATGCGCTCGCCTGCAAGTATTCTCGGCGATATGATTACAGCTATTCCCTATTGGGGCTGGATAGCAATTATCTTGGTTTACTACTTTGTGGCCACTATGCTGCCCATCGACAAACTCATCGGCAAGATTTACCCTCTGTTCGGTGGCGCGCTGATATTTATGGCTATAGGTCTGGCTGTGGTGCTCTTTGCGGGTGATTACACCATTCCGAACCTCACATTTGAGACTCTGCACAACTATCAGCCCAATGCCGAGGGTATGCCAATCATACCTACGCTCTTCATCACCGTTGCGTGTGGTGCTATCTCGGGATTCCACGCTACGCAGTCGCCGCTTATGGCGCGCTGTATGAATAATGAGGGCGAGGCTCGAATGATTTTCTATGGCTCGATGATTACCGAATCCATCATCGCCTTGATTTGGGCAGCCATTGGTATGGCCTTCTTCCACGGTCCCGACTCGCTGGCGGCAGCTTTGGCCGAGCACGGTAATAACGCTGCGTGGGCCGTTAGCACCATTGCCAACACAACGCTCGGTGCTGTGGGTGGTTTTGTGGCGCTGTTTGGTGTGGTGTCAGCCGCCATTACATCGGGTGATACAGCTTTCCGTTCGGCTCGTTTGATTATCTCTGATATTTTACATTTCGAGCAGCGTACGCTATGGAAGCGTTTTGTCATTGCCTTGCCCCTGTTTGCTATCGGCGTGGTGTTGCTCTTTGTCGATTTCGATGTTGTGTGGCGCTACTTCGCGTGGACCAACCAAGCAATGTCGGTGGTAACACTATGGGTTATTGTTGTCTATCTGAAAAAGTATAAACGAAATATATGGGTGGCCTTGCCGCCAGCAGTATTTATGACTTACATCTGCACCTCGTTTGTCTTTGTGTCGAATCAGTTTGTTGGTATGTCTAACCGCCCCTTGGCCTACGCCTTGGCGGGTGTGGTGACGTTGGCGATTACGGCTGCAATGTGGTTAAAGGTGCAACGCAGTGTAAAAAATGTTTAGTATGAAGAAGATTATAGTTCGCCCCACCTCGTCGGGCTTGTGGCACGTTGAGGGTGGTGGTTTTGGAGATTTGTTGCGACGTGCCCGCGAGTGTGAGGAGTGGGCTACGGCGGCTGATATGCGTTTCGAGGGTGTGCAACGCCTGCTCGACGCTATACCCGATGAGGATGTGGTGCTGGATTGGAACGACGGCGGAACACGTGCCGCTATGGAGCTGATATACGCCTCTGCCGCTGACCACTTGGCCGTAGGTGAGGTAGAGATGGCCGCCGCGTTGTGGGAGAACCTCGCCGCTATGGACGAGGAGGACCATATGAGTGTGAACGTACTGCTGGCTCTCTGCTATGTCGAGTTGGAGGATTACGACTGCTTGGAGGAGGCTATGTTCGATATCTCTACCAAGACGCCCGAATATCATCTGCTCACCCTTTGGAGCGAGTATCGTCGCACGGGAGGCATTGACCGCGACGCTTTGCGCACGCTGCGCACGCGCCATAAGGAGTGGTTTGCGGAGTTTGTGGCCGATGAGCACCCCGTAGATGAGGCTTATCTCGCCGATAGCCGTAGCGAGCGCCCGTCATCACGCACCGAGGCGCGCGAGTTGTGGTTTGCAACGGCGGCTGTGTGGGAGCGCAATAAGGAGTTTTTGGTAGCAATAAGTAAAGCGTAAGAGTATGAAGAGAGTTTTATTGTTGGCCGTGGCGCTCGTTGCGTGCGCGGCATTGTATGCGCAGGAGTATAAATATAGCCGCGACATCGTCTATAATTCTGTGGACGACTATGCCTCGAAGATGTGCCGTCTGGATATCGCTACGCCCGAGGGTGCCAAGGACGCCCCCGTTATCGTATGGTTTCACGGTGGAGGTCTGACAGGCGGCCGCAAGGAGATTCCGCAGGCAACGCTGCGCGATGGTTGCGTTGTTGTGGGCGTGGGTTACCGCTTCTCGCCCAATGTGAAGGTTACGGATATTGTCGATGACGCCGCTGCAGCCGTTGCGTGGGTGTTCAATAATATCGAGAAGTATGGCGGTAGCGCCGAGAGTATCTACATTGCGGGCCACTCGGCCGGCGGTTACCTCGTGACGATGGTCGGCTTGGAGAAGTCGCGTTTGGAGCGTTACGGCATTGACGCTAATAAGTTGAAGGGCATTATTCCCTTCAGCGGTCAGGCCATTACTCACTTCGAGGAGCGTCGCTCACGCGGCATTGCCAACACACAGCCTATTGTCGACGAACTCTCGCCTCTGTTCCACGTGCGTGGCGACTCGGCGCCGATTCTTATCTTGTCGGGCGACCGTGAGATGGAGATGTTGGGCCGCTACGAGGAGAATGCCTATATGTGGCGCGTCTTCCAACTCGTTGGTCATAAGGATGCTACGCTCTACGAACTTGATGGCTACGGCCATAATATGTGCGAGCCCGCCTATCCGTTGTTGATGCGTTTTGTGCGCGAACACGAAAAGAAGTAACCAATGAAAAAGAGTAATAGCATATTCTCCACGCCTATGACGCGTGCCGAGGCTCTGCGCAATATGGTCGCTGGCGTCGCGGCGGGTGCTTTTGGCCTCTCGGCCTGCACCGGTCGGGGCGAGAAACCTACGCAGGTGGCTATCACGGGTGGCGAGGGACGTGTGTCGCTCAAGCGCAACCACCGCAATGGTGACGAGGTGTCGTTGTTGGGCTTTGGCTGTATGCGTTTCCCGACAGTCGGTGGCGACAGATATACGGGCCGCATCGACCGCGAGCCTACACGCGAGATGTTGGAGTATGCCTATCAGCGTGGCGTGAACTACTACGATACGGCGTGGATGTACCACCGAGGCGACTCGGAGGGTATGGTGGGCGAGGTGCTGAAGCAATACCCGCGCGATAGCTTCTTTTTGGCTGACAAGATGCCACCCGAGGCGAAGACTTTGGAGCAGGCGAAGGAGATATTTGCAACACAGCTCCAGCGTTGCGGCGTGGAGTATTTCGACTACTACCTTTGTCATA
Organism: Alistipes sp.; assembly: GCA_045646685.1. GTDB lineage: Bacteria > Bacteroidota > Bacteroidia > Bacteroidales > Rikenellaceae > Alistipes. The sequence goes on from JAZRLD010000026.1 coordinate 30,768, forward strand.
GTATCAGCCGCCAATATGTATTCCAAAACCTATACCTGAACGAGGGCGTTTTAGAGTATCTGCTCGAGGAGAAACGCCGTGGCCGTATACGCCAATTGGGCTTCTCGTTTCACGGCGATTTGGCACTCTTTGAGTGGTTGTTGGCACTGCCCGTGGAATGGGATTTTGTGCAGATACAGATGAATTGGCTCGATTGGCGTGATGAAACGCGCATCTCGGAGAAGTTGTACAACCTGCTGGCCGAGCGCGAGTTACCCGTAATCGTTATGGAGCCTATTCGTGGCGGCTCGCTTATAGACCTGCCGCAGAGCGTAACGACAATGCTGCGCGAGAACGACCCCACGATGACTGCTGCGGCGTGGGCGCTGAAGTTCTGCGCATCGTATCCTTACGTGCTGACTGTTCTGAGCGGTATGTCGCGTATGGAGCACGTGGTGGAGAATTGCGATACTTTCACCGATTTCCAACCCTTGAGCGCGGAGCAGATAGAGCTTCTGCATCGTGCCGCCGAGCAGTATCGTAACAATACGCGCATCGACTGCACCGACTGCCTCTACTGTATGCCCTGCCCCTATGGGGTGGATATTGCGGGTATTTTCAGGACTTATAACCGTTGTTTTGACGACCAACTACTGCCCAACCCCGACTCTGCACACGATGAGGAGTATCTGCGTCGCCGCCGCATCCTGCTCAACAGATATAAGAATAATGTCAAGCCAGATGGTCGTGCCGAGCGCTGCATCGGTTGTAATCAATGTTCGCCCAAGTGCCCGCAGGCGTTGCATATCCCGACGGAGCTAAAGCGCGTGGAGGAGTTGGTTGAACGTGTACGTCAAGAGTGGAAGTAATATGAAGAGATACAATATATTACGTATTTTTCGCATCGCCGCCGCGCTCCTTTGCGTGGTGCTGCTTGTCCTGACCTTTGTCGATTGGGGCAATGGAACGGCTACCATAGACGCCCTGCGTGGGGTGGGTGCCGCGCTTGCCCGCTGGCAGTTTCTGCCCGCAGTGTTGAGCGTGAGTGCTATGAGCGTTTGTCTGCTACTGTTGTTGACGCTCGCCTTTGGTCGTATCTACTGTTCAACGCTCTGCCCGCTTGGCACGGTGCAGGACGGCATAAATGCGGTGCATAACCTCCGTACAAAGAGCGTCCGAACACGTTTTGCCTACCGCAAACCCAATCGCTGGCTTCGCTACGGAGTCTTGGCTCTGACGGCCGTGTGTGTTGCTACGGGCGTAGGTTTTGTGGTGGCTTTGGTTGATCCGTATAGTATTTTTGGTCGCCTTATGCACGAGGGCCTGCGACCTTTGGTGCAGGGTGCGAATAATGTTCTGGCGGTATTCTTTGGCGATAGCTTTGGCCGCGAGGTGGTGTCGGTGTCGTGGCTCTCGGCTGTGGTGGCGCTCTTGACCATTGCGATTATAGGACTTTTGGCGTGGCTTGGCGGTCGCCGATATTGCAACTCTTTCTGCCCCGTAGGTACTCTGCTGGGCGAGGTGAGCCGCGCGTCGCTCTTTAAGATTCAGATAGATACCTCGAAGTGTATCGACTGCGGTCTGTGTGGCCGTAAATGTAAGACCGAGTGTATTGACACGGTCAACCATCGCGTGGACGCTACGCGCTGTGTGGTATGTTTCGACTGTATTGATGCTTGTGCGCAGGGGGCAATATCGTTTACGATGCGTAGCACGCCCTCGATTGAGAAATCCGCAGAGAAACCTGCCGATAAGTCGCGCCGAAACTTTATCGCTACCGTTGCGGCTGTGGCCGCTATCCCCGTTGCCGAGGCGCAGCAACGCCATCAGCGTATGGAACGAGCAATGCAGGGCGGTGGTAAACATAGTAGCCCGCGTCCCGTAGCACCTCCGGGTGCGCATAGCATAGAGCATCTGCAGGCGAAGTGTACGGCGTGCCATCTGTGCATAAGCAAGTGCCCCTCGCACGTCTTGCAGCCGGCCGTTATGGAGTATGGCATGCAGGGTATTATGCAGCCTGTGATGCGATACGATAAGGGTTATTGCCTTTACGATTGTACCCTCTGTGGTGAGGTCTGCCCGACCGGGGCAATTCTGCCGTTGGCGCTTGAGCAGAAGCGTATGACGCAGTTGGGCCACGCTGTTTTTCATCGTGAGAGGTGCGTTGTGGCGCGCGATGGCGTGGAGTGTGGTAACTGTGCGGAGCATTGCCCTGCCGATGCGATTAAGTTACAGCGCGGCGTGGATGGGCGTCTATATCCCCAAATCGAAAAGGCCCTCTGCATAGGTTGCGGCGCCTGCCAAAATCTATGTCCTTCTACTCCCAAAGCCATTGAAGTCAAAGGCTACAGCGTTCATAAGTAATTGCCTAACAAGGCTCTTTCGGCATCTGGCTTGTCCTCGAAATGCTCATTTACTACTTGTAAACTCTGCTTTCTCAGTCTGCGACCGACTTTAAAATAGCTCTTGTTATACAATATCTTAGAGATAAAAAAGGCTGTCGATTGACAGCCTTTTTCTTATTTTAGGATATATGCAGCCAGCATTCGTTGCAGGCCTTTGATGTCGGAGTTTCGCTTGAATTCCTTCTTGAATGGAGTGGTAATACCGTGTAACCAAAGCTTCATCTCGCAATCTCCGTCTAATAAGCCGCTTGTCTCAATGCTGAAGTGAGAGATTGAAGAGTAGGGTATAGAGTGATACTCTTGCTTACTACCTGTCACACCCTGCACATTGAGCATTATAAGTCGTTTGTTGGTGAATACCCACTTGTCGCGGAAAATCTTAAAAGCGGCTTCAATTTGCTCTCCGTCAATGATTATCGAGCCGAACTCCTTTTGTAGTTTCTCAGTATCTACTTCGGATGCGTTACCGAGAAGGTTGTTGATAATCGACATATTTTTACTTCTTATTCTTAATAATCCACTCGGCAATCTGCACGGCGTTAAGCGCAGCGCCCTTCTTAATTTGGTCGGCCACGCACCAGAATGTAAGACCATTCTCCTCTGTCAAATCCTCACGTACACGACCTACATATACGGGGTCCTTGCCAGCGATAAACAATGGCATAGGATATACCTTCTCTGCGGGCTCGTCCATCAACACAACACCCTCCGCCGCTGCAAACGCCTCGCGAGCCTCGGCAGCCGAAATCTTGCGCTCGGTCTCTACCCATATGCTCTCCGAGTGAGCACGCATAACGGGCACGCGCACGCAGGTTGCTGACACCTTGATATCCGAGTGCATAATCTTGCGTGTCTCGTTAAACATCTTCATCTCCTCCTTGGTGTAGTCGTTGTCCGTGAAGACGTCGATGTGGGGGATAACGTTGTATGCCAGCTGATAAGCAAACTTATTTACGGTAGGCTCCTCGCCCGCAACAATCTCCTCATACTGGTGCTTCAACTCAGCCATAGCCTGCGCACCGCCACCGCTTGCCGATTGGTATGTTGCAACGTGTACCTTCTTGATGTGCGAGAGCTTCTCGATAGCGTTCAGCGCCACAACCATCTGGATAGTTGTACAGTTGGGGTTAGCGATGATATTACGCGGAGCGTTGAGCGCATCCTCAGCATTCACCTCGGGCACCACAAGGGGCACATCAGCGTCCATACGGAAAGCCGATGAGTTATCAATCATCAGCGTGCCGTGCTTGGTAATTGTCTCGGCAAACTCCACCGATGTAGAGCCACCAGCCGATGTGAGGGCGATATCGATACCCTTGAAATCGTCATTGTGCTGCAGGAGCTTAACCTCCACCTCTTTGCCACGGAACATATACTTCGTTCCCGCACTGCGAGCCGAGCCAAACAACACGAGCTCGTCAACGGGGAAATCTACTCTCTCATTTAGGATGGTCAGGAACTCCTGACCTACGGCGCCACTCGCGCCAACGATAGCAATTTTCATATTCTCTTTAACCTTTAGTTGTTTCCTAATTTATAAACCGAAGAACTCATCAGGCTCCGTAGATTGTTGTACCTCCTCTGTGGGAGCCATCTCCTTCGGACAGTCGTACGATATCCAACCCTCGGGGCGCGAGAATTTGGCGTTGCGGCTCAAGCCCAAGCGGGGATCTGCATACGATTTCTTGAGGAACTCGCCCACGATAGGCAGGGCCATAACGCTACCCTCACCCTGTGCCTTGAAGTGTACCGACTGGTCCTCGCCGCCAACCCACGAGCCAGCTACGAGCGTGGGTGTCACGCACATAAACCACGCGTCGCGGTTCTCGTTCGACGTACCTGTCTTACCACCAATATCCATATTGTCGAAGCCAAACTGCCAAGTCATACGGCCTCCCGTACCTGCCGAGATTACGCGCTGCAACATAGTAAGCATAGTGTATGCCGTATGTTTGTTCACAGCGTCCTGCGACTGCGGGATAAAGCTCGAGATGAGGTTACCCTGACGGTCCTCGATGCGCGTAACGAAGATGGGGTCGATATGTACACCCTCGTTTACGAAGGTAGAGTAGGCGCTAACCAGCTCAAATACATTCGACTCAAACGCACCCAAGCACAACGCGTAGGCGGGGTAGATGTAGCTCTGAATACCCATATTGTGGAGGAAGTCGGCCACAGTCTCGGGCTGCTTTGCCTGCTTCATAATCCACGCCGAGTAGTTGTTGCGCGAGTTTGCCAAGCCCCAATATAGCGGATGCAGAACGCCGTCATATTCCACCTTGCCAGCCTCCTTGGGCGACCAGATACCTGCGGGTGTCTCGATAGATACGGGCAGGTTGGGTGCCATTGTGCAGGGGTTAAGGCCGAGCTGGTCGATGGCGAATGTATAGATAAAGGGCTTAACTGTAGAGCCAATCTGACGCTTGCCCTGCTTGGCCATATCGTACTTGAAGTAGCGGAAATTAGGACCTCCGACATACGCCTTAACGTGGCCCGAACGGGGATCCATCGCAACCAACGATGCACGCATAATACGCTTGTGGTGGAGGATAGAGTCGCGCGGTGTCATCAACGTGTCGCGCTCGCCCTTGAAGGTGAAGATGCGCATCCTGCACTTCTCATCAAACGAGGCGAATATCTCCTTCTCGCTCATACCCAGCTTCTTGTGCTCGCGGTAACGGTCCGAGTTCTTCATCGCACGCTTAATGATTGCATCAATCTCCTCCTTCTCCAAGTCTTGGAACAAAACACGTGTGTTACGCACCTGCGCATCCATACGGGGCTGGATAACGGTCTCCATCTGCTTCTGCACGGCCTCCTCGGCGTAGCGCTGCATCGTGGGGTTGATGGTGGTGTAGATACGCAGACCATCGCGGTAGATATTGTATGGCGTACCATCGGCCTTGGTGTTTTTGTGACACCAGCCGTAGAGCGGATTCTCGTCATACTCCTTCATGGCCTGCTCGTAGTCCCAGTCGGTGAGGAACTGGCGGCGCGTAGGACGCTGGGCATTCATCACATTACGCAACATCTCGCGGAAATATGTAGCCTCTCCCTCGTTGTGAGAGATGGGCTTATATTGCAGTGTGATGGGCAGAGCCGAGAGCGAGTCGCACACACTGCGCGAAAATGCTCCAGCAACACGCATACGGCTCAAAACCAAGTTTCTGCGTGCTAATGCACTCTCGGGATTACGCACGGGCGAGTAGCGTGTGGGGGCATTCACCACACCCACCAACATAGCTGCCTCCTGAATATTTAACTCGTTGGGATTCTTACCGAAGAAGGTGCTGGCTGCCGACTTTATACCGTAGGCATTCGAGCCGTAGGCCACCGTATTCAGATACATAGCGGCAATCTCCTCCTTGGTGTAGTTGTGCTCAAGCTTGAGAGCCGTAATCCACTCCTTGAACTTCGACTGCACGAGTTTTGTCATACGTGCCACCTTTCCGCGGTTGCGCACGGTATCACGAGGGAAGAGGTTCTTCGCCAACTGCTGCGTGATTGTCGAGCCACCTCCCTGTGACTGATTCTGGAAGGCGATAGTCTTTACGGCCACACGGAACAGCGAGGGAATATCGATTCCCGAGTGGCTACGGAAACGCACATCCTCTGTGGCAATCAAGGCTGCCACCACGGGGGGCACGCGATGACCATCGAGAATGATGTGGCGCGTAGAATCCTTCGGGAAGAGGTCGTCGTACTGCACATACGAGCGATTCTGCACGAAGAATGTACCGATGACGTGTCCGTCGTCGCCATAAATCTCGGTTGCAAGGTTGCTCTTCGGATTCTCCAGCTCCTCGAATGAGGGCATACGTCCGAATACACCAAAAGCTGCCAAGGCGAGCATCAGAAAGAGCATCGCCACGGGGGTCATAACCACAAGCCACATCAGCTTGATAACCCTCTTTTTATCTTTGAAAAAACTCTTTATATCCATTTGTAGTCACTCTTATTATATTTGTGAATGCCTGTTGTTTAGGGCTTTGGATTGTCGTTTGTTGTTGGCTTTATGAATGCATTGTAACCCCACTCGCGTGCCACTCGCGTGAGTTCCGACGCGCGTCGCTCAAAGTCGGGCCAGCTCTTTTTTTCGCGTTGTGTCCAGCCGGTCTCGGCAATGGCGAACGCTCTGGGGTAGAGCATCAATTCTGCGTACTCAGGCTCCATAATCCACTCGGTCCAGAGGCTGCCCTGAATACCCAAGATATGGTGGGCGTCGGCCTCGGGTATACCTTCCACCATCGGCTCGAAGGAATAGACCTTCTCCAAAGGCACGTGGCGATTTATAGGTCGGTATTGTGCGGGATCCTGATGAGTGTCGAAATAGTAGTAGTGATTAGGTGTAAAAATTACATCGTGTCCCTCGGCAATGGCCTTCAGTCCACCCTCCGTTCCTCGCCAAGACATCACTGTAGCATCGGGTGCCAATCCGCCTTCGAGTATCTCGTCCCAGCCGATTATACGCTTTCCGTGAGCGTTAGCAAATCGTTCCATACGACGAATCATATAACTCTGAAGCTCCTTAACGTCTTTGAGTCCCTCGGCCTTCATACGTGCTTGGCAGTCGGGGCATAGCTCCCAACTCTTTTTGTTGGCCTCGTCTCCGCCGATGTGGATATATTTGCTTGGAAATACTTCAAACACCTCCAAAAGGACATTTTCAAGGAATGTATATGTGCTCTCCTTTCCGGGGCATAGCTCGCGCTTGCTGGGGCCGCCATCGGGGAGGCTGCAAGCGAGTTCGGGGTATGCGGCGCGGGTTTCATAGTTGTGGCCGGGCATCTCTATCTCGGGAATCACCTCTATGTGTCTTTCGGCTGCAAACGCCAAAATATCGGCAATATCCTGCTTCGTGTAGTAGCCACCATAGGCATTGGGTGTACCATCTTCCACAAAGTCGCCACCGATGCCATTTACCTCCCAATCCCAGAAGTAGGGTATTGGACGCCAAGCTGTCTGTTGTGTGAGTAGGGGGTAGGCGTCAATCTGCATACGCCAGCCGGGATTATCCACCAAATGGAAGTGAAAACGGTTAAGCTTGAGCAGGCCCATCATCTCCAACTGCTTCAAAACAAACTCCTTGCCCTGATAGTGGCGGCTCTCGTCGAGCATAATACCACGATACTGGAATCTGGGCCAGTCAAGTATTGTGCAGCAGGTTACTACGCTGTCAAGTGTTGCTATCATCTTAAGCGACTGACGGGCATAGAACAGACCTTGCTCGTCGGCAGCTTCAATCTTCACGTTTCTCTTGCCAATCTCCATCCAATAGGCCGATTTTAGCTGCCAGTCGGTGAGCTTCTGACCATTCAGCCTGCCGAGGAGCGCCTTTTCCGAAATCTTAACCTTTTGGGGCAGGTTGGCCAACTTCTTAGAGCAAACGCTTCCAGAGTTTACCGTAAGCTCAACGGGTGCCGGAATCAAATCTGCCGGTTTTTGTAGCGGCTGATTTTTCTTAGGGCCACAGGCAAGCAAAAGCGTCAGGCAAGCGATTGCTGTTATGAAGTTAAATCTATTAAACATCATTATAGTAGTTTTTGGGAAGTCCTACAAATTAGTGAATCTATCTCTTTGTGTGGTAAATTCTTATAGAATCTCCCTTCTCTTGTTTGTTAATATGCGAATGCGGCTAAACACTTATCCCTCTCTTTTATAAGTATATGTCTGCCGTTTCTTGCGTAAAGAAACATCTTTTTTAAGAAACTTGCAAATTTTGGGTAGCCAAATAATCAGTTAATATACCGCGGGTTACATATTGTTTCGCGCAACTTATTATGACTTAACGATATATGGTATTTTGCAGCCCCAATGTGTTAAGTCGATTTTTATCTTTATAACCTAAAACGGCAACTCTACGCCTGCCGCGAAATAGAGGCTTCCCTCGCTTGGTTTGTAGAGCGAGAGCTTCAACGCTGTTGTTGCCGAGGCGGGCTGTCCGAGGAAGTTGCAGTCGAGGATAATATCTCCTCCCCACGAGTTTATTTGTTGCCACTCGCGGTGCACCGCGCCATCTTCGAGGAAGCGTCTGCGCTCAAATTGTGCGTAGTCGAAACCTGCGTTGAGGCGTATGCGCTTGAAATATACTACGCCCCTCCAACCGCCATCGGGGTAACAGATGGGGAGCTGGTAGTTGAGCGATGTAGCCAGATAATTCTGATTCTCTATCTGCGTTAAGTTGAATCCGCGCGGTAGCAGACGTGCCGACTTGAACGAGAGTGCCGAGAGTGCATCGTCGCTCTCAAAGCCACCGAACGAGGTCTGGTAGGCCATAGCCAACGTCAGGCTGTTGTGGCGCACGAAGCCGGGTGTATATACCTTCGCATATAGTGCCAGCAGGTCGCTGAAGGCTCCATTTGTGGGGTTTGTAGCGTATGTCGCCGATGCCACCACGCCCCACGGCGGAGCAAAGTCGCGATGTGCCTGTCGCACCATATCTTGGAATCCGAGCGTGAAGCTCGTCAGATGAATACCCTTCGAGTAGCCAATGGTAGCAATATTGCTTATGCCCCCATCGTCAAACGATAGTTTTCCCGTGTTGGCCACCAAGCCGTTCGAGTATTCCCAACCAGCCGATGCAATGAGATAACGTGTGTGGTATCCGCGCTGGAAGAGTAGCGGGAACTGCACGTCAAGACCTATGGCGTAGAACTTTCCGCGCGAGGGTGCTTCGGGGAGCTCTATCTCGTGCTTCTCGGGATTGTAGGTGTAGATGGGGTAGATATTCTGTCGGCCACCGTATGTCGCGTTGAGGCTGATTGTGGGGCCAAGGCCGTAGTAACGCAGCGAGGTCTTGAAGAAATGACCTGCGCTTTGACTGTAGCCATAGCTGAAGAAACCCTGCAATGACGAGAGTAGGTTTTGTGTCATCACCGTTGCGCCTAAATTCATATTTATCGCGCCATCTTCACTCAACGCAAATGGGTCGTAGGCCAAAGGCGCCCAGCTGTGGAAGTTAAAGAGATGTCCCCCTTTGCTGTAACGGCGTATCTTCTTGGCCGAGTGGGTGAGGGTAGAGTCGGGCTCTACCATCTTCACCGTGTCGAGATTTATTATGCCCCACCTCTTTCGCTCGGGGTTTACGACATTCTTGGGTAACTGCGAGTACTCCACCTCGCGCCACAATTTGTCGGTGCGCTGCATTGCGGGGTGATAACCCAACGAGTCGTATGTTGTAAGCACTATCTCCCCATTCTTGGCGGGTGACGCATCGAATGAGCCATAAGTTGACTGCGTAAGCTGATACTCGCGCTCTGCAATAAGGTCGTAGCAGTGTATCTCGTCGCGTCCCGATGCGATAGAGCCGTAGTATAGTTTTCCATCGCGGGCGCGCAGGCGGCTCAGCGTAATATAGGCTGGGCGTGTCACCTGCGAAATCTCCTTTTCGGGCGTGATGCGCGAAATCCACATACCCTCATCGCCCGTAATTATGCAGTAGTGGCAGCGTGTCATATTATCCCACGCCAGCGAGTGTACCTCCTGCCCAAAGGGAAGGGCGAATGAGAAGTGCTGCCCGTCGCAATATTCGTGGTGCAGAGTGTAAATTCCGTCGGCCGAGTACTCCGCCCACGCAAGGCCACCTTCGTCGTCAGGCGTGGGGTAGAGTATGTTGCGACCGCCCATCTGTCGCGTGCGGGGGCGTTGCTTGTCGAGGTCAAGGTAGCAGAGTGTAGTGTTCACCTTCTGCGCAAACAGGGTGCTACGGCGATATTCGGTCCACCAGATGCGGTTGTTTATCTCGTCGTAGGAGGGAGGTGTGGCCACCGCACCCGTATAGCACAAAGTGCGCTCCTCGCCCGTGTTGGTGTCGAGCGTAACCAATCGCGAGGGCTTATCCAAATCCTGCTTGAGAGTTATCACCCTGCCATCGACAAATAGCGGGCTTGAATATGTCGTATAACTCTTTATCTCGGGTGTGGGCAGAAGTGTAGATGTATTCTCCTGCGTGGGTAGCTGACGCCAGAAGTTGGTCAGCGAACTGAATGTAGAGTCGAAGAGTTGCTCTTTGTTAAACCCAAAGAGGCGCTGCATTCGCCATATAATCATCCACGGCTTGCGCGGTCCGTAGTCGGCCATATCGTTTGCCATAACGCGGCCCGTGAGCTCGTTGCCGTGTGCAACCAATTGGTAACCTAACTGATAGTGGTCGGGGATAAAGTCGCGGTAGGAGCCGCAGAAGAATTTGTCCGAATTGCGATACTTGTTCACTATGTCACCCATAGCGCGGTATTCGAGCGTGAAGCGCGGCTGCAGGGCGCGACCGAACGACGAAGCCTCCGTTTCGCACATCGTGGCGTCGCCCTCTATCATCCATATCGGCATAAATATCAATCCTACGGTAGAGCCTTGCTGTCCCAAGAGGTAGCTGAGGAACTTCACCACGCCAACGTTGAGGTTATTGTACTGCACCGCGTGACGGTACTCGTGCGCCACGAGCTGCTTTATCCACGGCATAGAGTAGCCGTCGATGGCGGGCGTGGAGAGAAACTCTACACGCTTGGGTAGCCACATCACCAAGCCGTTCGACTGCATATTTGCAGGGTGAACAACAAATGGCAGGTTGAGGGCAGGCCGCTTGAAACCGTAGTCAATGTAGGGACGCATACGGTCGGTAAAGTAGAGCGTCGAAAGTCCTATCTGCTGCGTGTGCTGCGGATATATAACGTTCGTCTTCTCGCCCTTGGCCTGCATCCAACGAAAACGCGCAGGGTCGGCACCCCAACTGTAATATTGGGCGCACGCAACGTGGCAAACGACAACTGCCGCCGCCGTAAGTAGCACTCTGCGTATCTTCTGCTTGATGCTCATCGAGGTACTAATTTCCCGCCTTCTTGCACTTATATCCTGCGTTGGTGAGCAGGTCAACAATGCGGTCGCGGTGGTCGCCCTGAATGATTATCTCGCCATCCTTGGCCGAGCCACCCACGCCACACTTGCTCTTGAGCATACGGCCCAACTCCGTCAGGTCGTCGTCCGAGCCAACAAAACCCTTGACTAACGTTACGGTCTTGCCACCGCGATGTTTGCGGTCGAGCCATACGCGCAGGTTCTGCTGCTGCGGAGGCAGGGTGGCTACCTGCTCCTCTTGTGTAGTGGTATATTCAAAGTCGGGATTGGTCGAATAGACCATACCCAAACGCTCTTTCCAGTCGCTCATAAAAATGTAACTTATTATTTGGCGCAAATTTAATATTATAATTGCAAAGATACTTAAAATTATGTAGTTATTACATACAAAATATAGATTGCTATAGTAAAATAAAAACCGATGTCACATTTTAGATGACATCGGTTTTTAACTCAATTAAGTAATTATACTATCGTCTTCTCATAATATATTTAGGTATTCCATTCTCAATATATTTACGAGTAGATTCGTCGTCGATTCCAGATCCTGATAAAAGGAATGTCGTACCGCCATAATTACCATTGAAAACAATCTTATTAGAGCCGCTTAAATGAGCGCTAGAAAAATTTTCAACATCCCCGCCATTATATACAATTCTTCCTGTACCATCTCTATTGATAGTTACGGTGTATATTGTTTTATACCCGTATATTCCTAAATTCTCAACCAACTCATATGTTCCGGCTATGCGGTTAAGCGTTTGCTGAAGTTTGTTATCAACAGGCTCACTATAATATTTATCTGTGTGACTATCCTCTGCGCGCCGAGCTTCTGCACGCTGAGCTCGAGCTTCTGCGCGCTGAGCACGAACTTCTGCGCGTTCATCTTCAATTTGAGCAATGTAGTCCATTATCGGTTCAACTTTAGCTCCTACGAATGATTGTACTGGTTCAAGAGGAAAAGACAGCCCAACTACAATACCAACAAGATTTACAGATATAATAATCATTATTAGAAGTATAATATTCTTTTTCATAGTATCTATTATTTAAATTATTAAAATTCTATTTACTTAAAATATATTTGCCAAAATCAAAATATGACTCAAAATGATTAAAATCGTGACGATTCAAATAATCATCTCCGAGATTGGTATTATGAGATTTGTACATCTCTATAATATCTTCATATTCTCTTTGCTCAATATTTGCATTCTGTTTGACCGCTTCAAATACAAATTCGTAAAACCGTTCTTCATCGCACGGATTGAATTCCCCTCCATTCAGCCGTAACCATAATTCCATTAAGGTTTTTAATTCTGTGTCCATAGTTGTAATTCATTACCCCTTTGGCTCTGCGGAGTGGTTAGTAGATTAATTTGATTAAGGCATAAAAAGAAAGTGGAGCCTTCATCCCCACCTTATCCTTAGCGTAGGGCTTGGACTCCCTGTAATATAGATAAGGAGAAGGGATAGCCCCACTTTGGCTGTATTTCGAGATATACAAATACATACCAAAGAAGGCATCCTTCCCACATTATTCTGATATTACTTTGTGAAGTGTCCAAGTTCACGCTAACAGAATAAAGCGAAAAATGCGCTTTCAAAATATGTCTACACACTTTATTGTCCGTGTGCAATACAAAGTTAGTACTATTTTCCAAAAATAGGTCATAAGAAGTAAATATTTTTTGTATATTTACAACAAATTATGAAACGAGCAACAATCGAAAAGTTAAAAAAAGAGGCCGCTTTGCGTCAGCCACACGAGCCGTTATCTATGCCTAAGGCGGTGGATGATGGTCGCAAGCTGGTGAGGGTGTTTGTCGAGGGTTACGAGGATGTGGCCTTCTGGCGCGCTATTTTTGACCATTTCGATAACGAGTATCTCCGTTTTGAAATCTCTGTGCCCAACCGCGAGGATTTACCCAAGGGTAAGAAGGTGCTGATGTCTATGATTCCGCACTCTAACGAGGAGCTGTTGCTCTGTGTCGATTCCGATTTCGACTACCTCTTTGGCGATACGACCGAGCAGTCGAAGGAGATTAACGATGCGGAGTTTATGTTCCACACCTACACCTACGCCACGGAGAACTACCTCTGCTACGCCCCGTCGCTGCACAACGTCTGCGTGAAGGCTACGAAGAACGATTGTCATATATTTGACTTTGTGGAGTTTATGGCTGGCTACTCGCGCGCGATATATCCCATATTTCTTTGGTATGTCTATTCGGCGAAGCTCTCCTACGAGTCGGTTTTTACACTTCAGGAGTTTAAGAATACGGTGCGCCTGGGTTATCTCGAGGTGGAGAACAATGGTGCCGATACGCTGGCGTGGCTCGACCGTCAGGTGCAGCGCAAATTGCGCCGTTTGGAGGACGAACACCCCGAGATGTGCGACGATATTGAGGCCTTTGGCGAGTATCTGCGCTTTGAAATCTCCGTACCCAACCGCGAGGATCTGCCCAAAGGCAAGAAGGTGCTGATGTCGATGATTCCGCAGTCCAGCGAGGAGCTGCTGCTCTGTGTTGATTCCGATTTCGACTACCTCTTTGGCGATACGACCGAGCAGTCGAAAGAGATTAACGAGGC
>JAZRLD010000027.1:0-6685 GCA_045646685.1 Alistipes sp.
GATGCGAACTTCTCCTTATACTCCACCTGAAGAGGCATAAAATCAGTACCTTCCTTTGCGTCCTTTGCCGCTACAACGGTTGCCAACAACATTGTGTCACCCATCTTTACTACAACCGAACCGTCAGCCTGCTTGGCCAACTTACCGGTCTCGATTGTAATCTGGCGACCGTCAGCGAGCGTAATCGTCTTTTGTACAGCGTTGTACAATTTGTTTTCTTCCATAAATATAAATCGTCAAAAAATAAAATTTCATACGAAATGAAGGTAACACGCGGTTACCTTCATTTGTACCCTCGCAATACTACTTACGGAGGTTAAGAGTCTTGATGATAGCGCGGTAACGCTCGATATCAACCTCCTTCAAGTACATAAGCAACTTGCGACGCTTACCTACCAAGCGCAACAATGAACGCTGGGTACCGAAATCGTGCTTGTTCTGCTTGAGGTGCTCAGTAAGGTGGCTGATACGGTACGAAAACAACGCGATCTGGCTCTCCGGAGAACCAGTGTCAGTGTTAGACTTGCCGTACTTACCAAAAAGCTCTTGCTTTTTCTCTGCTGTTAAATAAGCCATAAAATTTAAATAGTTTATGGGCCACACCGCCTCCATCCGGAACGGTTAAAAGCCCTGGTTCCACTCCACGATGCATTCCCCTTACTGTGAATAACACCGGAGCGTGCGACAAAATTACTCCTAATTTCCTTAAGAGCCAAATATTTTAGCCCTAAAAATGTTATTCTTTTATCCGATAATTTCCGTTTTAGATGCAATGTGTTAATTTTTTCCAAAATATGAGTATATTTGCAGATAGATGATGTGATATAACGCGGTTTTTGCCTTTGGTTTTGGCTTGGCTGCAAACCTCAATTTATGTTTATGAAAGCTGTAACGTTGGCCATTTTTCATATAAAGACTCTGCTTGTCGCCTTGTCGTTTTTATGTGTTGCGTGCGGTAAAGATGCACCCACCTATATCCGCGTCGAGGGCGAGATGCTCGGCACATTTATGCAGGTGAGTGCCTCAACTGACCGTGAGTCTTCGGAGATTTACGCGAGGATGATGCAGATTGACTCGGCCGCGAAGAGTTCGATGTCTATTTTTGATGAGAAGTCGCTCTTGAGCCGTGTGAATCGTAATGAAACAGACGTGCTCGATGAGCATATAATCCACTGCCTGGAGCTCTCGCGCAAGGTGAGCAAAATCAGTGATGGCTCGTACGATGTAACTATTGCGCCGCTTGTCGAGGCTTATGGCTTTGCGGGTAAGGACAGGGAGACGAAGGTGAATGTCGATTCGTTGCTGGAGTTCGTTGGCATAGACAAGGTGCGTGTCGAGAATGGACGCTTGGTTAAGGAGGATAGTCGCCTGAGATTGGATTTCAACTCAATAGCTAAAGGTTATGTTGTCGATATGGCTGCACGCGAGTTGGAGCGTCTGGGTATGGAGAACTATTTGGTCGATATCGGAGGCGAGGTGCGTTGTAAGGGTGTTAATTCTAAAGGTGGCGCGTGGAGAGTAGGAATCGAAACGCCGTTTGATGGAAATAACAACGTTGGCGCACACGTGCAGCAAGTTATCTCGCTCACGGATTGCGCAATGGCCACATCGGGTAACTATCGCCGCTATTATCTTGATGCAGAGGGCCGTAAGGTAGCCCATACGATAGATCCGCACACGGGAAAGAGTGTTATAACTAACCTCTTGTCTGCTACCGTGATTGCCCCTACGTGCGCCGAGGCAGATGCCTACGGAACGATGTTTATGGCTATGGGTTTGGAGCGAGCCATTGAGGTTGCGCGAGAATTGGAGCCCAGCGGTGTGATGGTTTATTTCATTGCCGCAGGCGAGGGCGAGGAGTTTGAGATTTACTACTCAAGAAAGTTAGCCCCCGCGCTCAAGACAACCGAGGGCTATCGAGTAATTGAGTAGCGGCGCACGAATATTTTGAGTGAGTATTTTATGAAGAGAGCGATATTACTATATAACAAACAGGCAGGTCGAGGTACTGTGGAGCGTAGCTTGGAGAAGATTCTCTATATCTTCTATATGTCGGGTTATAATATGGTAGCCATCGATATCGACTTTGGCGGTAATCCATTCAAGGGACACGAAGATGTCGATTTGGTGGTTGTGGCTGGCGGTGACGGCACTCTTAATTATGTTGTTAATAGTATGATGCGCAATGGGCTGTCGCTCACGCTGGGTATTCTGCCCGCTGGTACGGCCAACGACTTTGCGGGAGCATTGGGTATGTCGAATAATATCCTAAAGGCTGCTCGTCAGATTGCTTATGGAACACCCGAGCCTATTGATTGTGGCAAGGTGGAGCAGATGGGACACGGCGATGATTCCGCTATCTATTTCGTAAATATTTTCAGCTTTGGTATCTTTACCACAACATCACAACATACACCCGAACGACTCAAACACATTATGGGCCGTGCAGCCTATATGATTGAGGGTTTCAAGGAGTTACGCACACTGCAGAGTATTCCGCTTACCATCACCAGCGACAACGAGGCGTTCTACTATCCGACGCTTATGGGTTTGGTTTTCAATGGCGAGACCGCGGGCCGTATGCCGTTGGCGCGTATGGCCAGCCTGCGAGATGGAGTCTTCGATTGTCTGTTCCTGCGTAAGCGAGAGACGCTTTTCCAGTCGGTGTGTGATATGTTGTTATATGTGATTGGCATAAAAACCAAGGCGGTGAGATATATTCGCACGAGTGAGCTTATGCTCGTCACCCCTGTCAGCGCGGCAACTGATGTCGATGGGCAGCGGGGCGGGCGATTCCCCATAAAAGTCAGCTGTATGAGGGGAGCGCTCACTATCGTCTGTCCGCACGAGGAGACCTGATGAGACGAAAATTTTATTATATATGGAGAGAAAGATTAAAAGTGAGGGAGTTAGTAAAGTTTCAGTTTCAAAATTTAAAGATTATTTTTCAGAGCAAAGTTTCGGTTCCAAAGATTTTTTGATTTCGCCTGTTGTGCGTTTTAAGACTATGACGGGCGGTCCTGTGGCTATCGAGGGTATAACGATAGGCGTGATATGTAATGGTACGGCTAAGGTTGTTATCAACGATCGCGCTTTTGAGTTGCGCCCCAATTCGCTCTTTTTGTTGCGCGAGGAGTCAACAGTATCATCGTTCCGCTGCACGAAGGCTTGTATGGGTTATGTTGTGACCTATTCGTCGGAGTTCTTCAACTCGATGAAGCTCGACACGTCCGATATGCTATCTACGGATGTGCTCTTCAGGATGAATCCCTGCATCGAGGCTAAGGAGGATGAGATTTTGAACCTACAGAACATTGCCGATACGGTATGCTCGGTGGCGGGCCGCGAAGAGTTGCTATATCAGGATAAGATCATGGCATCGCTGCTCACATCGTACTTCTACGCGGTGGCGTCGATAATCAATAAAGGCGATTCTGATGGTATCATCAACAAGGCCGACGAGTCGCGCGGAGATGAGCTTATGCGTAAGTTTATTGCCGAGTTGAGCGCAGCGTGCGAGCGCGAGCGAAGCGTGGAGTACTACGCCAAGCAGCTTGGTATCACGCCGAAATATCTATCTTTGATATGCAAGAAGAAGGTGGGCAAGAACGCCTCAAAGGTTATTGATGGTGCTGTTGTCAATAAGGCTAAGGAGTTGCTGACGCAGTCGGGCTTGAGCATACAGGAGGTGTCGGAGCGCCTAAATTTTGTGTCGCAGTCCTTCTTCGGCAAGTATTTTAAGCAGCGTACTGGTATATCGCCGTCACGCTATAAGGTACAGGGATAAAATAGCTCTTGTTATACAATTTTATCGGAACAGAAATTTTATAGAAACAAAAAAGGTGTCCTCCTGCGGGGGACACCTTACTTTTTATTCATTTATAATCTTATCCAAATCGGTTACGCGTCTATTTATAAACTTTCTCACAACATCTACCTCAGCAGGATATGAGCCCAAGTGCTGATAGTTCATATTGACGTTGAAGTTCAAGTTGTTCCAGCGAGTATATTGCAATTTCTGCGACTGGTCGAGATACTTCTCCGTATCATTAACATACTGCACCAATGACTCTGGAGTGATGACTCCGCTGTCGCGCAACTCTTTCCACATCTCCTGAAGGCGAGCCTTGGCTACGGGGTCTTGTTGCACAATTCGAGAAACAAATTTTTGCATATTACTTCCACCGGCAAATGAGGCTGTTCCCGAACTGAAGAGGTAGCCCGTAGGATTGTTTAGCTCGTTATGCGTACGAGAGTCGTTGTCGAATGCGATATCGAAATCCCATACAGGGCCTGTGTAAATCTTCTCATCGCCACGCTCCTTGTACATATATGTACTCCAATATGTATCGGTATTACCGCTCAACTCGCCTACGATGAAATGCTTGAGGAAGCTATCAATATCAAAATATTTGTAGTAGCCCCAGCTCTCGTGAGCGAAGTTGTCAGAATGTACTCTTGTTACGAGGTTGCCGAAACACTCCTCGATATATTTTTTCTGTTGCGATGTAATTTTATCATCATCAGGCGATTTGATGGTAACGGGTATTCCATTGCTCCAGAAATGACAGGGCTCGCTACCCGCATTCGCATCAACCTCAATGAGATATCCGCCTGTAAGGGCCTCACCTGAATTATCTTCAGGCTTCATCTCTGTAATATCGACACGGCCTTCGCGAACGTCCAATTGGTCGCAGAGCTGGTAGCAACCGCGATACTCGCCATTGAAAATTACATCTACGGGCTGGCAGTAGGGTGTATATTTAGCACCCACGCGGCGGCTGATTTCAAACGCTAAGATGTTGCGCATCATACTCTTGTCGCCATATGGGCTAATGAGTGTCCACTTCTTAGCCTCAGCTGGAGCGTCGAGCAATTTTGCCTTCTTGTCAAACTTTATGCGATATGGTTTTTGGGCAAAGCCCCAGCTTGCATTTCCGCGACCGCGAATACCAGTTTTCTCGCCGATATGTACCTTCTTACCGCCGTCACTAATGACATAAACGGTGCAGGAAATCTCATTCTCTTTCGATGTTACCTCGCTGGCATCTTTCGTTCTAATCACAACTGTTGGCAAGTTCGTAACCTGATGGAATTGTGAATCATCACCCTCGCCCTTTTTGCCGTAGAATGCTAATTCGGCCAAGTTACATCGCGCGTCGTTGGGTGTCACGTAACGTACATAACGGAATCCGCGCGAGCAGTTCACCGTAGCATAATTCATCTGGCCGGGAGTACCAGCCTCGGGGATAAGGTAGATGGGTACCGCATCCTCAAAATCGTGACGGTTAGCACCCTCGATTACGGCCAACTGAACGCGTTTGGCCTGACCACTACGCGGTGCGTAGCCAATCTTTGTTATGACGTGCTTCTCGCCGAGGTCCAAGCCTACCCAAGTCATTGAGCGCTCGTACGATGCGAAGAAGGTGTTGAACTTACGGTCGAAAACGTTAGCCTTGGTATTTACTGTTGTCGATTGAGTGTCGCCATTATTATAATCTACCGAATGTTTTGTACCTATGATAAATCCGGGCAATGAGCCATCTTCTCCTGCGGGTACATCAAATTCGGGAATGGGTTGTTCTTCGTATTCTTCTGGCCCAACGAGTGGTATGCTTTTGCTACACGAAACAAATGATAGGGTTGTTGCGATAAGTGCAATTACTGCAATTATGTAACGTTTCATAGTTCAATAGTTTTAAGGTTGTTATCTATATTCGCAAAAATACGAAAATATATCGGCTGACAAAATATTTTAGTTAAAAAATGATATCGGTATAATAAAAAAAAGGTGTCCACGTGGGACACCTTTCTTATTTGGAAATCTATTGATTACAACTGGGGACCAGCAGCTACCAATGACTTACCCTCGTCGTTGCCTGTGAACTTAGCGAAGTTCTTGATGAAGCGACCTGCCAAATCCTCAGCCTTAACCTGCCACTCTGAAGCGTCAGCGTAAGTATCGCGAGGATCCAAGATTGCGGGGTCTACGCCGGGCAATGCAGTGGGAACCTTGAAATCGAAGATAGGAATCTGCTTAGTCTCTGCCTTGTCGATTGAGCCATCGAGGATAGCGTCGATGATACCACGTGTATCCTTGATAGAGATACGCTTGCCAGTACCGTTCCAACCTGTGTTAACGAGGTAAGCTGTAGCACCTGAAGCCTCCATCTTCTTAACCAACTCCTCACCGTACTTTGTGGGGTGCAATGAAAGGAATGCAGCACCGAAGCAAGCAGAGAATGTAGGAGTAGGCTCAGTGATACCGCGCTCAGTACCAGCCAACTTAGCTGTGAAACCAGAGAGGAAGTAGTACTTAGTCTGCTCGGGAGTCAAGATTGATACGGGAGGCAATACACCGAATGCGTCAGCTGACAAGAAGATAACCTTCTTTGCAGCGGGAGCCTTAGATACACCCTTAACGATGTTGTCGATGTGGTAGATAGGATAAGATACACGAGTGTTCTCAGTAACTGACTTATCAGAGAAGTCGATCTTACCTGTAGCCTCGTCAACTGTTACGTTCTCCAACAACGCGTTGCGGCGGATAGCGTTCCAGATATCGGGCTCGTTCTCCTTAGAGAGGTTGATAACCTTTGCGTAGCAACCACCCTCGAAGTTGAATACGCCCTCGTCGTCCCAACCGTGCTCGTCGTCACCGATCAACTGACGCTTAGGATCTGTT
>JAZRLD010000028.1:0-28549 GCA_045646685.1 Alistipes sp.
CTCAGTCCTAAAGATAACGAATCAATAACTATTTGCGGATTAGACATATATACGTAATAGGACGAATCAATAATACTATACCCTCTATCTATGAGATACTGCGGGGACAAATCATCACCCAAATATCCAACTACAAATGTAGGATTATAATCAATCAGTTGTTCGCAATATTTCGCATCAAATGAAATAAACTCTACTTGTTTAAAGACATCATATTTGTCTATTAAGTTAATAATAGACGACACTTCATACATTGACTTTATTTCAATAATTAGTTTAAATCGTGGTTTTTTTTTGAGTAGAATCAAAAAATCTTCTAAAACTGGAATATTTTTACTTGTTTTATCAATAATATCTTCATAAGAATGAAGAGGGATATCTATACCCTCATATGATTGGTCGTGATTTACGACTATTATACCATCTTTCGTCTCGTGAACATCAATTTCAGCACCATATAGCTCAGCATCAATCGCATATTGTACAGCTTGTAAAGAATTTTCTGCAGCACCCTTTGTCCAATACCCACGATGTGCGATTTGCTTATTTGCAGGAAAAGCAAACTTATTATCAGCCTTTTCGCAGGCAACAAAGAATATAAAACCTATTATATAGATAGTTAATTGTTTATATAACATTTATTTATCCATTTTTTTCAATTTATATTCGTAGCTATGAATTCCCTCCGCTCTGAAATCATTATGATAACGGTGTAGAACTTCTTTATAAATTTCATCATATAGAGGAATAAATAGATCGTCTTTACTATATAGTTTCTTAATAATCTCCGATGTCAATGGTTGTAATGTATTCAGATTAGTCGTTGCATTATAAAATGATGTTCCTGATATAGCACCTGGCGACACATTAAGTATCCTATTAGTAGTGCCAGCTTTCTCTAATTCAACATTAACACTTTCAATAAAAATCTTCAGAGCAGCTTTACTTGCCCCATATACTGAAAAGAAAGGTGAAGACATAAAACCGGCAATGCTAACCATAATACCACAATAAAAGTCTTTAGAACTTTGTATTTTATCATAGAAATGATAAATAATGCGCATTACAGCTATAGAATTTACGGTCATTGAATTTACTATATATTGCTCTTTCAAATCTTTAAATAATGCTAAATGTCCAAATCCTGCAGTAATCATCAATGTGTCAATGTCAACAAAATTATCGAACAAAGAATAATCACTACTCATTAAATCAAATTGATAATACTCAAATTTATTACAAGTATATTCTTTAGCAGGCTCAACTTTATCTACAATATAAATCTTTTCACATTCATCTATTTTTGCCAACTCGGTTGCAATAGAAAGACCTATACCATTTGCTCCACCTACTATCAATGCTCGTTTCATATTTCAATAAAATTTTTACGTTCAGTAAATTGTTGCATAATTCTAGCCATTGCAATGCTTTCTTGATGGCTCAAACGAGATGAAATTAAACGCTTATTTAATATGCACGACATCCACTCTTGTATTTCATATCGCAAACCTTCTCCATCCCATTTATAGAAAAATTTTTTATTCCTATTCTGATCTTCATAACGAAGTTCAAAATAATCTGTCTTCCACCACGGAGCCTCTACATAAGCATATCCTTTAGTACCAGAAATTACAAGATTACCTTCTGTTTTTACCCCTAAGCCTAACTTAAATGAGCAGACTGCAGTTGTGTAATGTAACACTCCTTTAGTGAAAATATCCACTCCATTTTCCATTCGTGAATAAATATGCAGACTCTCATAGTTAGTTCCAAGTAGCTTGAATATTGGCAATAGAGGATACACTCCAGACTCATACATAGAACCCCCAGCCTGTGCGGCATCAAACTCTCGACGAGTTTTATCTGGCAAGAGTCGTGACAATGAAGCTTCTACATCAACAACTTCACCTATTACACCACTCTTAATCATAACCATTAGGTGATTAAATGCCGGACAATGGGCTGTTTTGTGTGCTTCCATAAGAACAACACCCTGCTTTGTAGATAAGTCATATAACTCTTTAGCTTGGCATTCATTTAATACCATTGGTATCTCACATAATACATGTTTTTTTGCTTGGATAGCTTGCTTAGATAGCTCATAATGACTTAAATGTGGTGTCGCAATATACATTGCATCAATGTCGATTAACAACGATTCATATGATTCATAGGAAGTTGGAAGGTCGTGCTTATTAACAAAATCTTGAGCCATGATATTATTGATATCATAAACTCCAACTATTTTTATACCATTTACAAATGATGCTTCTGAAATAAAGCGATGCGCAATACTACCACAACCGACAATCCCAACGCGCACAATCTGTTGATCTTGTTCTCTGAGCATTGTTGATGATATGCCCTCTGTACGTGGAAGATATACAACCTCACAGAATTCATTTAGATAGTCAAACTTACTAACCCAATCTGACCCGATTGCAAAAATATCAATATCATATCTCTGAATATCATCTATTTTCTGCCCAATATAATCTTCGATTATGATTTCATCAGCATAACCAGTCCTACGTACCGCTTCAACTCGTTCTAAAACGTTATTGCGCACATTGAGCTTTCCTCTCTCCCTATCAAAGCTATCACTCGTAACACCAACGATTAAATAATCGCCTAATTCTTTTGCTCGTTTAAGCAAATTTATATGTCCTTCGTGTAGCAGATCGTATGTGCCATAGGTGATTACTCTTTTCATATATTCATATTTTTACCCCCCCCTATATTTCCCTAAAAATAATTATCAATAGAGGTTTTATTTTGAAGTCCTTGTCCAAATTACATCTACAACAAATCAAACAAACATTATGTATTATTTAGATTAGACTTTTCAACTGTACTTTTCAGATATATGCACTATCTCGGCTCCCTGAAACAACCGTATTAGACTGTGTCTCAAGACATTGCAAAACTCCACAAGTGTAATATTTACAGAAAACCAAACGCTTTTCTACACTATATTACACTTATAATATCAATCTTCAAATAGAAAATACATAATCAGCTTTACAAATATACGAAAAATTTTCTAAATAATGATACTATTTTCAATAAATATAAAATAGATATACGCAACTAATATTCTATCCCATAAATTCACAGTTCCCCCTATTTATTTACGCAAATTTGCATTTCCCGCCCTACACTTTTGGAAAATGGGAGGAATTGCGTATATTTGTATAATGCAAAACTTTTAAAATTTAAATACTATGAAGAAAATTCTTTTCACACTCGCATTGTGCTTCATCGCCGTGGGCGCTATGGCACAGGACAAGAAGACCGATTGGGCGCAGTTCTACCGCTACGAGAAGGCTAACGCCGAGGTAACAGCTCAGCCCGACGCTGTATTTATGGGTAACTCAATCACCGATGGCTGGGCTCGTCAGGACCCCGAGTTTTTCAAGAAGAACAACTTCGTAGGCCGTGGTATCAGCGGTCAGACATCTTCGGAGATGCTGGTGCGCTTCCGTCGTGACGTTATCGACCTGAATCCCAAGTGCGTGGTAATCCTCTCAGGTACAAACGACATTGCTCGCAACAACGGCTTTATCTCGCCTGAGAATACGCTGGGTAACATCATCTCGATGTGTGAGCTTGCGAAGGCTAATGGCATTAAGGTTATCCTCTGCTCTATCACTCCCACCTCTGTGTTCCGCTGGCGCAAGGAGATTGAGCCTGCACAGCTCATCCGTGACCTCAATAAGATGTTGGAGGCATACGCCAAGGAGGCTGGTCACTACTTCCTGAACTACTACCCCGCCCTGACAGACGACAAGGGTGGTCTTCCCGAGAAGTGGAGCAAGGATACTTGCCACCCCAACCTCGAGTGCTACCGCACCGTTATGGAGCCTATGGTTTGCGAGGCGGTGAACAAGGTGTTGAAGACTCCCAAGAAGAAGCTCCACACAGCTATGCCCGTAGAGTAAGGCTACTTGACGTAGATTTATTATTAGGTGTTATGGGGATTTCCCGTAGCACCTATTTTTTATTACAAATTACAAAAATTACAGTAATTACACCCCTGTAATTACTGTAATTCTGTAATTTCTGTAATTGTGTAATTTTTTACGGCACCGACACGCAGTCACCCGTAAGGTGCAACACTCCTCGCTCGATAGCGCGATTAACCTTCACACGTGCGTAGTTTAAGGTAATACCCAACACCTGTTCGAGTTTGTTGGTCAGTAGTTTACGTTCGGCCATACCTCCAAACTCATCACGTAGAATACGCACACAATCGTCCTCCTTCGACTGCTCTCCCTCGTCAGGCATATCGCACTCGACGGGCACGCCCAAGCCTACACACTGCTCACCGTAGATGTGCGCGTCCTCCATCTCCTCCACGCGAAACGCAAAACGCTCGAAGGGCATATTACGACAGTATTGAGGTTCTACGAGCGACGCCTCACCCACACGGTGTACGAATATAACCGTTTCGGCCTTACGCATAAGCGTTGAGCCGAGGTGTCCGCGTGCTTTGTCGGAGTTAGGGTTGGTGTGTAGCACGCACATAATGTGACACGAGTACAACGACGAGAGAGTAAGTAGGTGCGAAATAAGATGTTCGCTCTCCTCGAGGTTGTTCGAGTTGGTCAGCAGGTCACTCACGCCATCTACGACAACCAGCTTGGGGCGATGGTAATCTATGGCGTAGTTCAGCAGCGACAGACGCTTCTCGGGCGACTCCTCGCGCAAGGTCTGCGTGAGTATCTTCACGTGGTCCATATCAATGGGCATACAACCCATCAGATTGATACGGAAAAGTATCTTCTGTATATGCTCACGCGACTGCTCGGTATCTACCCACAGCACACGGCAGAAGTTATGTTCTATGCCGAATAGTTGTGTCTTGTTTATATCGAGCATAGAGCCTACGATGGCCGTACATAGAAATGTCTTCTTGCTCTTGGCCTCGCCCACTACGGCCGAGATGTTACCCTCCGAGCACATCAACACGCCGTTGCGCGACACAACGCTCTTGAGTGGTGGGATACGCTCGTTGGCGCGCAGGATGTAGGGTTCAATCTTTTGACGCATCTCGTCGCGATACATAGCGTCTAATTGTTGTTTGATAAAGGCGCTATCCTCGGCAGGGATGTCGCTCGGAATTGAGTGTAAATCAGTAATTTGTTCCATAAACAGTAAAATTATAGGTTGATAATAGGATTGTTTTATGGCACAAATATAATACAGAAATTGAACTTTGATACTCCTTTAGGCGTAAAAATGTTAAATTATTTTACACACCCCGCCTGCATCGGGGTACGACAACACGGCTGGCGCATTACACTAATTACACAATTACAGAAATTACAGAATTACACTAATTACAGGGGTGTAATTACTGTAATTTTTGTAATTTGTAATAAAAAAGGTGTCACGGAAACCCCGCAACACCCAATAACTCTTACCTTGCCTACGCCCTACCAACGACGTCTGCGCTGGCGGCGTTTTTTCATCTTGCGGATGACGCCCACAACGATGAGGAATCCTATGGCGATGAAGATTACCACCACCATCCAATTATTCAGGTTATCGCCCTTCACCCTCGACCACATCGCAAGCATAGCCTCCGTGCGCGAGCCGCTGTCGTGCATCATAGCACAACGCTCAATCACCGTGCGGTCGGGGTACATAGCCGAGTTGATGATAACGCTATCGGCCTCCTCACCAAAGAAATATGTAAGGTCGGTGGGCTCTTCCACACCCGCCTCCACGGCCGACTCGGACATATACTCCATAACGTCTTCGGTGCCGATAACACTCACATAACCAATCTCATCCATATTGCGAATGGCATTCTCGGGCATACACATAAAGTTGATGAAGTAGGCCGCCGCCTTGGTATTCTTGGCGTACTTGGGAATCACCCAGCCGTCAAACCACACGATACTACCCTCCTCGGGCACCACGTAGTCCAGCTCCACATCCACAGCCGCCGCCTCCTCGATAGCCCACACAGCATCGCCACTCCACGAGAGGTTCAGCCACGCCTTCTCCTTGGTCATAATCTCCTTACCGAAGTCAGCCTCCCAGCCCGCAACGTAGGGCTTCGCCTGCTTCAGCAGAGCCTCCACAACGGCAATAGACTCGTCCGTAGCGTCGTGCATAAGCTCGTCCAAGGTCACCTCGCCACTCTTCACGCGCTCCTGATTGGCGTAGATAAGCAGCGGACTATATACATCGCGGAAAGCGTCCTTGATGAGCAATTTCTTGTCGAACTTGGCATTCCACAGCGAGCTCCACGTGCTGGCCTCCTCGCGCGTAACGTACTTAGTATTATAGAGAAAGCCCGTCGTACCCCACATATAACCTACTGCGTAGTCGTTGGCATTCTTGCCGCCGCCATCAATCTTGTCGAACACGTCGCGGATGAAGGGTGACACGTTACCCAAATAGTTGGGCGTAGAGCCGAAATCCTTGTTTATCGGCAACAGCAAATCGTTCTTGAGCATACGCTCGATGATATACTCCGAGGGACAGGCCACGTCGAAATCCTCCTTGCCGCGCTCAATCTTGGCGAGCATAATCTCGTTAATATCAAAGAGTTGATATACAACCTCCACCTCTTCGCCTGTCTGCTCGTAGTACCACTCCTCGAACTCCGCGAGTAGCGACTCGTCGATGTAGTCGGCCCAGTTATAGACCTTGAGAATCTTCTTGCGAGCATCGTCGCCCGAGCATCCCACAGCCAGCAATGTGGCAACGAGGAGTAAAATATGTAAAAATCTTTTCATTAAGCCTGCTTCTTTTTATTGGCACGCTGTGCGCGCACATTGATTACAATCAGCAATACCAAAACGGTCATAAAGATAATGGTCGAAAGCGGACGCAACTCGGGCGTCAATCCACCCTTGCGTGCATCGGCGTAGATGTATGTCGAGAGCGTTTCGAGGCCACCCGTACCGATGGTGAAAATCGTAACGGCAAAGTCGTCAATCGAGAGCGTAAAGGCGAGGATAAAGCCCGAAATCATACCCGGCTTAATCTCTGGAATAATCACCTTGCGCAGTGCCTGAAATGGCGTAGCACCCAAATCCAATGCCGCCTCGTAGATGTTGGGATTCATCTGCTGCAAGCGTGGAAGTACGCACAGCACAACGTATGGCGTACAGAATGTTACGTGCGCAAGAATCACGGTCGCATAGCCCTGCGTAACGCCCAAGCTGACAAACAACAAGAAGAGCGAGATACCCGTAATGATGTCGGGATTGAGCATCGGGATGTTGTTCAGCGAGTTGATTATCATCTTCTTACGGCCGTACATATTATGTATTCCTATAGCTGCCACACTACCCAACAGAGTAGATACTGCCGCCGCCACGATGGCGATAATAATCGTATTCTCGATGGCACTCAGCAGCGAGTGATGCACACCACCCGAGAAGAGCGAGGTGTAGAGCTTGGTCGAGAATCCCGTCCAGTTACCCAGCACCTTAGCCTCCGTGAAGGAGAATACGGCAATAATGAGGATAGGCGCATACAACATCGCCAGCAGGAACCACAGATAGGCTTGTGCAAAAAATCTCTTCATTAGATAATTCCTCCCTCGTTTGAGGCACGATCCTCGTCGTTGTCGCTAAAGAGCTCGGTGGCAAAGATAAGCACCAACATAATGAGCGACAAGGCTGCGCCATAGTTCCACATTCCGTTATTTATGTTCTCCTGGATAGTCGTACCAAAGAGTTTTATGTTGTTCATTGTCAGCAACTCCGCGATGGCGAATGTCGAGATTGTGGGCATAAATACCATCATCACACCACTCATCACGCC
This sequence comes from Alistipes sp., assembly GCA_045646685.1. Lineage (GTDB taxonomy): Bacteria > Bacteroidota > Bacteroidia > Bacteroidales > Rikenellaceae > Alistipes. Next base: position 7,789 of record JAZRLD010000028.1, read on the forward strand.
AGGCATCGACAACGGCACCACCACCTTCTTAAAGACCGTCCACGGGTTAGCGCCCAAGTCCTGCGCCGCCTCGATGTAGCTGTGGTCCATCTTCTGCATCACGTTGTAGATGGGGTAAATCATAAATGGCAGGAAGTTATAGACCATACCAAATATCAACGCCCCCTCACCCAGCGGTAACTTCAAGAAGTCGAACAACGCAACGGTTGCCAGCGTACGCACCAAGATGTTAATCCACATAGGCAGGATAAACAACACCACCATCACCTTCGAGCGACACAGCTCCGTATTGCTCAAGATGTATGCCGCAGGATAGCCCAGCAGAATACATAGCACGGTGGTAACTATCGCTACGCCAATCGAATAGACGAAGGTATTAGCCGCCTCGGGGCTTGAGAAGAACTTGGCAAAGTTGGCCATAGAGAATGCCCCTTCAGCGTCCTGAAACGCATAGAGGAAAATCAGCACCAGAGGCACAACCACGAAGATAATGAGGAATATCAGGTAAGGGATACTCCAATTACTTCGCTTCATAAAAAACCTTAACAACCACTTCATATCTCTTTGTAAGTTAAGTTGTTATACTCGCTTAATGCGCATATCATCGCTCTGAATCTTCACGCCTACGATGTCACGGTCGTCCCACACGTCGTGAGTATCCACGTAGATGTTGTCGCCGCTCTCGGTACGCACGGTGAGGTGGTAGTGGTCGCCCTTGTAGAGAATGAATCGCACATCGCCCACCAGCATACCGTCCTCCTTGTTGTCCATCAGCTCAATCTTATCGAAATCGACCTCCACAACGACAGCCTCACCGCCCTCGACGTTAGGCTGCTCATTGCAGACAAGCTCCGTGCCCAAAATCTCCACGTGGGTAGCGTCTATCATCTTACCCTCGAATGAGTTAGCCACTCTCTCCTTATGCATTACGTGAATATCCGAAGGCTTCACAATCAGGCTCACCTCCTGACCTACGTCAAAGGCGTTGTAGTCCTGAATCATAATCTCATAGCCGTCCGACGTGAGGATAGTCATCTCATAGTGCACACCCTTGAAGATGCACGACTGCACCACGCCATCGAACATACCCGAACCCGATTTGGCCATAATATATACGTCCTCGGGGCGGATAACCACATCGACGGGAACATTCTCGCCAAAACCAGCATCCACGCACTCGAAATCACGATTCATAAAGCGCACCAAACGGTCCTGCACCATAACACCGTTCAAGATGTTACTCTCGCCGATAAAGTCCGCTACGAATGAGTTTGCAGGCTCGTTGTAGATATCTGTCGGAGTACCAATCTGTTGCACGCGGCCCTCGCTCATAACTACGATGCTATCGCTCAGCGTCAAAGCCTCCTCCTGATCGTGTGTAACATATACGAAGGTGATACCCAAGGTCTTGTGCATCTCCTTGAGCTCCATCTGCATATCCTTACGCATCTTCAAGTCCAGCGCCGCCAAAGGCTCGTCCAACAGAAGCACCTGCGGACGGTTGATAATTGCACGTGCGATAGCCACACGCTGCTGCTGACCTCCCGAGAGCGAATTCACGTCGCGCCACTCGTAGTCGGTCATACCCACCATCTTCAGCGCCTTCGTAACACGCGCCTCAATCTCGTCAGCCTTTACACCCTTGAGTTTCAGTCCGAAAGCGATGTTATCATAAACATTTAGATGAGGAAAAAGTGCATATCGCTGGAAGACCGTATTCACGGGTCGCATATGTGGTGGCACCTGCGTAATATCCTCGCCTGCAATCTTAATCTCGCCCTCATCGGCCGTACCAAAGCCCGCCAAGATACGCAACAACGTGGTCTTGCCACAACCCGAAGGGCCGAGGATAGTCACAAACTCACCCTTCTTAACAAACAAACTAACATCATCCAACACCTGCTTGTCGCCAAAGCTCTTTGAGATATGGCTTAACTCGATGATGAAATTTGAATCTTTCATTTCTTACTCTAAATAAATCGGGATTAAATAACCTATTAACTATTTTGCCTTGCGGGCCAAAAATCTCACCGCACCTACGACATCGAATTTCCACGTAAGTCCCACATTGAAGAAGTGGCGATTTGTATAGTTGTTCGACGCCCACGCAGCGTGCAGACGTATGCTTTTATTCTCCTTCAGCGGGAAATACTCCAAGCCTAAGCCGTAGTATATATACTCCTTGCCGCCTGTGATATAAGCGGGCATAACATACTCATTCTCCTCATTTGCAAGGGCTTTATCCTCTGCCGAGAGATACTCGCCCAAGATGTCGTAATCGAGGTCATCTTCCAGATTCTCAACGCCAAAGCGACCAAACAGACGCACCGCTTCGCCGAAGTTGTATGCAGGCTGCACGGTCAGCGTGTAATCCTTGCCTATATCCTCGCTCAAGTTTGCCGCACGCATACTATAATCCAGCATAAGCTCGAAATTGCCGAAGTAGAACATATTACCCAACGCCAGCATCTTAACGAATCGTCCCGGCTCATACTCCATCATATTCACTGTCCAGATAGACTCGTAATTATCCCACGCGCCATACCACGCCAAGTTGTACGAATAGAGATTATCCTCTCTTGGAGCGTATGTAAAGGGCGAGTTGAGCACCTGCAGAGCAAATGATGTGGTCTCGGCGTTGTTGGTCCACATAGCCGATGCACCCCACAACCAGCAGTTAAGGTTGTAGTTGAACATAGAGCCCATTTCGTAGTAGCAATCAAGCTCATAGGCATCGTACTCGAAGCTACCCACAGCCAGCGCATCCTTACCCGCTGTAAAGGTAAAGTTACCGACATCGTAACTCAGCGTGAGCCAATTCGTAGCGTCAAAAACCGACGAATCCTCGCCAATGAGGGCTGATAATTTATGATTAAGGCTATAAGAGAAGTGCTTGCCTATTTTACCGTCAATGTTCAGCAGAAGACCATCGCCACCGAATCCGCCGATTCGACTGGAGGATTGACGCTGATAACCAAAGCGCGCATCGAGAGAAATCTCGGGCACCCAATCCACGACATCTTCAACAGTTACATCCTCCCCGGATGAAGACCCCGACAGCGTCGCACTACTATTCACTTCCTGCGCCCAAACTGTGGAGCCGGCCATAATAAATATGGTCCCCAAAAAGGTTAAAAGTCTCTTCATTAAGCAGTAAAAAAGTTTAATTACATAAGAGTATAATTTAATATTGCACTTTAACTTGCGTTTTTAGTAAAAAGATTTGCGGCTACAAGCCTCGCTTAATCACGAACTTACAACCGCAAATCCAAGGACAAAAATAAAACAAAATATCGAATTTACAACCCCTTTGGACAACTTTTTTCGCTATTTCTGCAAATTCTTAAAATTTACCAGCTCGATGGTTATTCTATCGCCTTAAAATACAAAACGCAACCACTTTTACTTAAATGCAAAATATTTCGTATCTTTGCTTAGCTGAAAATGAATCCGTGGACAAATTTCACTAACACAAACCTATATGAAAAAACTCTTTTGTATATCACTTTTGAGCCTTTTTGCTACGGCTAATTTAACCGTTATGGCGCAGACCAAGAGCGCAGAGCCCGTTGCATTTTGGGGCAAGGAGGATGCCTACCTGCTCAAGCAGGCGGCGCAGATGTTCTCCCTCGCCGACCAAGCCCTGACCGAAAATCCGCCCGTTGTAGGCGCTCCTATGGCGCGTAAGTTAGCGCTATATAATCTTGATGCAATGTTACACGAGGTGAAGTATGATAACTCGCAGCCTTTCTGCGACTTCATTGACTCGCGCATAGGTAAGGTTATTGAGGATATGAAGACTCCCGTAAAGAAGGGCGTGAAGATATATAAGATATACAACGACGGCTTCGTGGCGCGCACCAAGTCGGCAAACATCGCATTTGACCTTGTTCGCGGCGAGTGCAAAAAGCAGAAGTTATTGTCGGACGAGCAGATTGATGCCATCATCGAGCATTGCGATGTGTTGTTCCTCTCGCACAATCACGGCGACCACGTGGATAAGTATGTTGTAAATAAGTTCATCGCGGCTGGCAAGCCCGTAATCGCCGCAACGGAGATTCTTCCCGATTTGAAGGGTGTTACCCACTACCGCTCGGAGTCGGAGGTTTTGGATAAGGAGGTTGTGCTGAAGAGTGGTGAGACATTGCAGGTAAAGATTTTCCCTGGCCACCAGAGCCCAATGATGTGTAATATATATGTAGTCACCACCCCCGACAAATACACCTTTGCGCACACAGGCGACCAGTACGACAAAAACGATATGGAGTGGATTGCCAATATAAAGGATAACGCGCCCAAGATTGACGCGCTAACCATCAACTGCTGGTCATATCAGATTGCAGACGCCATCAAGGGTTTTAATCCTCGCTACGTGGTTACGGGCCACGAAAACGAGATGGGCCACACTATCGACCACCGCGAGGCCTTTTGGCTCACATTCCAGAAGATGGAGCCCGTCGAGCACGACTATGTTGTGATGGCTTGGGGTGAATGGTTTTCGTTTAAATAAAGAAAAGCAGGGTTTTGGCCCTGCTCTTTTTTATTCCATAATTCGCAAAGTAACGCTCGAAGGATACTCCGCGCTGTGATAAATCTTCACATCACACGGCAGATAATCCTCATCCTTGGCCTCGTAGATGTTTATATACTGCTGCGGGTTGCGGTCGAAGAGCGGAAACCACGAACTCTGCACCTGCACCTTTATTCTGTGTCCCGCCATAAACGTATGGGCTATGTCGGGCAGCTCGAAAGCCACCTTCTCGACCTCCCCCACCTCGAAGGGTTCAGGGTTAGACATACTATTGCGATAGCGGCCACGCATAATATTTGCTCGCACCAACGACTCATACTCCCCGTCGGGGCCTACGTCTATAACCTTCACCACAAAGTCGGCATCCCTCTGCGACAAGGCTACAAACAACTCGGCATCAACCGCACCAGCCACCATCACATCCTCCTCCAGCACGGGTGACAGGAATGTCAGCACATCCTCTCTGCCATCGACAAACTCCTGACTCGCTGTGACATACTCATTCTTACGAGTGGTCGATGTATCGTGATAATATGGAACGGGATTCTTTGGATCGGACGTATAGAGGCTATATGAATCAGCCACAATAGGTGCATCCTTGCGCAATGAGCCATCCTCCTGCAAGTAGAACTTGGTCGGAGTCTGTTTCTCGGCATTCCACTCCTCCATATCGCGCCAGCAATTCTCGCCCGAGAAGAATATCAACGCTCCCGATGACGAAGCGCCGCCGTCACCCACTCCGCGCAACTTCTGCTCGAAGAACGGAAACTCCACCTCCTTGCGGTAGAACTCCGACATTGACTCGGGCGAAAACTCAACCTCGCCTAAACGATTCGCATCATCGTTTGAACGCCACGCACCGTGAGCCCAAGGGCCAACGACAATGCGGCAGTCAAGCTTGGGGTTATTCTCCTTCAGGCTACGATATACCTTCCACACGCCAAAGGGGTCCTCAGCATCGTACGTACCGCCAACCATCAGCACCGACGAGGTTATACCCTTCGTTGCGCGGCGTGCATCACGCTCTCTCCACCAAGCATCATAGTCGGGGTGCGCTACAATATCGTTCCACAGCGTGATACGACCACCAATCTGGCGAGTAATATCAGACGGCGTATTATTCATAAAATAATCCCACACATTTCCCTCAATAATGGGCACCATCTCACCCATCTCGGTCGTAGGCTTCTGTCGTGCCGTGGCATCGAGATATGGCAGGAAAGAGACAATATCCATCATCATCAAAGCGCCGTTGTGGTGTATATCGTCGCCCTCATACCAATCGCAGATGGGAGCCTGCGGCGACACAGCCTTTATGGCCGGGTGGCGACTTGCGGCAGCCATCAGAGTATAGAAACCACTATACGAGTTTCCATAGACGCCTACGTTGCCGTTATCGGTTTTGAGCTTACGCAATAGCCACTCTACCGTATCGTACGTGTCGCTCGCCTCGTCAACGTCAGATTTGCCCTGCTTATTCTCTACGTAAGGTCGCACGTTTACGAACTCGCCCTCGCTCATCCAACGACCACGCACATCTTGAAATACCAATATATACTCCGCACGCAGATAGTCGTGGTATATCTTCTCCTGCCAGAATGAGGAGTTCTTCTTACCATAGGGCTCACAACTATATGGCGTACGAGTCATCAGCACGGGGTGCAGCGACTTCTTGTTTTTAGGTACATATACGGCCGTATAGAGCTTTACGCCATCGCGCATAGGAATCATATACTCGGCTTTGACATAATTGGCCTTAATCCATCTTGCATCAATTTCGGGCAACTCCTCTGCGCCCTGCGCCATAGCAAACGAAGCGGCAAAAAGGGCAAAAAATAGTAATATCTTTCTCATTGTTGTTCGGGGTTAATCTTCTCGGCCCTCTGCCGGGCGCGTTATCCTATTGCAAATTTAACATATTCGCACCGAAAAACAAATCTAATCCTTGTCGGATTGTTTTATATCGTACATATTGGTAACATATATAGTGAATATCGGGAAGAACATCATACCCAAGGCGGGCAACAGCACCGCTAACACCTTGCCCACAGCCGTAACGGGGAATATAGCAGCGCCAACGGTCGTTACATTCATCCACGCCCACCACAGAGCATTGCCAAAGCCATTCAGTTTTTCATTTACCCCCACCTCATAATCGAAGAACATCAGCGCCGCAAGATAGGTAAAGCAGACAACGGTAAAGAGGTACGCACCAAACAGGCGATTGGCCTTACCATCTATAAACCACTTCACCACCACGCCCATCGCTACAAACGAGCGCAACAATGGCAACGCAGCAACTGTAACGGCCACGCCTCTATCCAACGGCACATCCATCCAGTCGAGAATGTTCAGATAAGGTATAGACACTATCAGCGAGAGCAGATTCAGCAGGAAATAGTTGTTGTTTGAATCCCTCGCCGTTAGGGCCGAAGCGAAATCCACAATAAAGATTATACACACAACAAGCTGCAACCACATATACCACTCCGAGTAGGTATGATGATTACCCGTGAGCACTTCTACCGACACTCCCACCAAAAGTGCTATGCCAGCGATTAAATTTATCATTCGACGCGATGAACTTCCACTTCTCATATTATCAATGTTTTAGCCCACATTGGACAAAATGCGTGCCTAAATAATTTAATTTTTTTGATAATTTTTTCTTGTTTTTATTTGCAGATATAAAAAAAACACCTATCTTTGCACTCGCATTTAGGAAATGGCGAGATAGCTCAGCTGGTTAGAGCGCATGATTCATAATCATGAGGTCGAGAGTTCAAGTCTCTCTCTCGCTACTCTTAAAAGGAGGTGGGTGATGCAGAAACCCCAAACTGCACAGAAGGCCTACTCCGTCGCAATCTCGGGATGTAGCTCAGCCCGGTTAGAGTACACGTCTGGGGGGCGTGGTGTCGCTGGTTCGAATCCAGTCATCCCGACACTGTTAAACACCTGATATTCAATCGAATATCGGGTGTTTTCTTTTTATACTTATATACCCCTGCCCAGCCATCTGCAACCAAAAAAAGCCTCCGCCGAAGCGAAGGCCTTTATTATTTCGGGGAACTACCCTACTCCTCGGGAGCAAACATAGGATCCCACGCGGGAAGCTGGATAGGCTTCTGGTCGAGCATCTTCAATACGTCAGCGGGAACATACTTCTTCTCCACAACAACGCGGAACATATACTCGTTGAACCACTCGTCTGTCATAATCAAGTTACCTTTATAACCCGACGCTGCACCCCAGCTGTTCTCCACCATCCACTTCTTGGGCTGGCCCTTCTCGTCGAGGTCAACAGCGATAAGAGTCATAGCGTGTGACGAGCCGCTTGAGTAGGTCTGAATACGCTGCTTCTTATCCATAGGGAACGATGTGCGGAACAACGATGCATAGTCAAAGTTATTTACATCGAGAGTGCCCTTCGAGCGGTCGATAAACTTACCTACGTCGCAAGAGAAATACATCGCCGTATTGTCCTTGATAGAGGCGATAGCCAACTCCTTCACGCGCTCGATAGGAAGATTGATGTAGAGCCAGTTCTCACCATCATATACGTGGCGGTCGTACTCAATCTCATACACCTTGCCGTACTCGCGTGTGGGATCGTTCATAATCATAACGTAGTTCTGCTCCAAATCCTCGCCGATATACTCCTCGTAGAACGACTTCGGAGTGTAGGTCTTGGTGCTAACGACATTGCCAGCCTTATCGTAGCGTGTCCACTCGAACGATGTAGGAGGAACACCCAAGCACTCAACCAAGATGCGGTAAATCTCGCTGAGCATAGCCTCCTTGCGTGCTGCAGTCTGCGCAGGCTTCATCTCGCGCAACTCCAGAGCGTACTCACGGAGCTTCCACTTCAAAATCATAGCCATATTACTTGTGCTATTGCTCTGATAAGTCTCGGGCATAGCCGACTTGGGCACAACGCCATACTTCATAATAAGGTTTGACACACCGGTAAACTGACCACCGTCACCGATAGGATTCTTCATCAACCAATCCACCTTGCGGTCGTCCATCGGCAGGTCGCGAGTATCGATAATAGCCTGCAAGAAGAGGTTTGACTTCTCCAACAAATCGTAGAACGAGTTGTAGTTCTGCGAGAACTCAAAACCGGGCAAGTTGTGCTTATCAATCATCTTGGCACGCAACACGTTAAGACCTGTAAACAACCAGCAGCGACCTGATGATTTCTGGTCGGTGATACCCTGCGTCTTTACGCGGTGAGAGAAGTGTGTGTCAATCATCGCCAAGTTCTCTGAGTTGATAGCAAGCGTAGCGATAGATGTCGAAGCGAGGGCATTCTTTACAGCCTTCTGCTCTGCCGAGCCTGTATAACTCTTGCTGATGCGGTCGAGCATCTCTGCCGAGATACCACCATTCTTAGTCTGTGCCGAAGCACCGAGCGCACCCGCCACAAGTAGCGCTGCGCAAATAAAAAGTCTCTTCATACTATTTAGGTTAAAATTATTTCCTTTGGCGAAGATAATAATATTTTTCTAATTATCTTTGTTTCGGCCTTTTGTATAGAGAGCTATTTTTTAATTTTCACCCAGAAGCAGCAACACGTATGCAGATAATTGAGATATTGGGCACTTTAGTCGGCCTCGCCTACCTATGGCTGGAGTATCGCGCAAGCATCTACTTGTGGATAGCCAGCATAATAATGCCCGCCATATATCTCGTTGTCTATTACAACGCAGGCTTATATGCCGACTTCGGCATAAACATATATTACCTCGCAATAGCCATATATGGCTGGGCGGCGTGGCGATTTGGATTCAAACTCTTTGGTCGTAATGACGAGGTAAAAAACCAAGAGTTACCCATAACACGCACACCCCGAAAGGTGTGGGCCATAGCCGCTTTGGCAAGCTGTGCGCTGACGTTTGTGATTGCGTGGGTACTAATTAGTTTCACAGACAGCACAGTACCGTGGGCAGACGCCTTCACGACGGCATTGAGCGTTGTAGGAATGTGGATGTTGGCACGAAAATATATCGAGCAGTGGTGGGTGTGGCTCATCGTAGATGTAGCCTGCGTGGCACTCTATATATACAAGGATTTGCACTTTACCGCCGCGTTATATGCGCTGTACGCCATTGTAGCGATATTCGGCTACCGCAAATGGAAACAAATAATGACTACACAAAATGAAGAGTAATATAGACGCTGTAATCTTGGCCAATGGCGAGTACCCTACCGCCGACACGCCCCTGAAGATACTTCACGAGGCTAAATACGTGGTGTGTTGCGACGGCGGTGCCGACCGTTATATAGAGTTGGGATATACGCCCGACGCCATCATTGGTGATGGAGATTCACTCAGCGAGAAGAACCGCGAGCGTTACGCCGATATTATTCACTACAATCCCGATCAGGAGACCAACGACCAAACAAAGGCCGTAGAGTTTCTTGCTGCTAAAGGTATGCGCAACATAGCAATCGTTGGCGCAACGGGCAAATGCGAGGATCACACCATTGGCAATATTGCATTGCTCGCCGAATACCAGCGTATGGGAATAAATGTACGTAGCTACACCGACTATGGAGTCTTTATCCCCTGCTCCGGCGACAGCACATTCAAGAGCCACACAGGGCAGAAGATTTCCATCTTCAACATCTCGGCACGGGGGCTGCGTAGCGAGGGATTAGAGTACCCCATCTACGACTTTACAGCGTGGTGGCAAGGCACACTCAACAGAACTACGGGTGAGGAGTTTACAATCCACGCCGAGGGAGAGTATATTGTCTTTATAAATTATTTATAGCAGTTTCTCGTACGCCAAACGACGGCTCTCAATCACCACATCACCACAATAGGTGTAGCCAAGACGACTGATAAGGCCCTGCATAATCTTATTTTCGGGGTGAGTATCTATGCGTATGCTCTTCACCTGCTCCGAGGCCATAGCCTCTGCTGCCATCATAAAGTGTTTCGAGAAGCCCATACCAACAAAAATCTCATTCGCACACAGACGATGCACGCAGGCATAATCTCCCGCCGTGAGCCACTCTCCACCCGTCAAATCGTTGTATGCGGGCTCGCCCGTGAATATCACAGCACCATAAACGAGGATAGTATCTCCCTCGCTCAATACCATACCTACGCCCTCGGCCACGTCCTTCTCTACACTTGTGCGGTTGGGGTATCCTCTCTGCCACTGGTCGATGCCTGCCGCACCCAAGCGGGCGCTTGCTGCGGCCATAATATTTACGATGGCCTCTATATCTGCGGTTGTTGCCTTACGAAAAATCATAACAAAATATTTTTGGCAAATATACAAAAAGCCTTCTTAAAACAAAAACAGGTAAGCGATAACTCGAACTCCCCTCTCCTGTTAAAACAAAAAAGGGAGCGAGAATATTCATTCCTTCTCCATTATGCACAAAAAAGGGGGAGCGACGTATCGTCCCTCCCCCTTTGGTTGAGCTACCGAGATTCGAACTCAGAATAACAGAACCAAAATCTGCTGTGTTACCGTTACACCATAGCTCAATCGTTGCTCGTAAGCGGCACAAAAGTAATGCAAAAAAATCAATCGGCAAAATTTACTCCGATTTATTCTTTAAAAAATACCTTCTGTGCTATTTTAGTAAATGGTAAACCGTTCCTTTAGCCTACAATTTACTCAAGAAACGCTCTCTATCCACCACAAAACGGGTATGAATGCCCTCGCCTATCACACCCTTCTCGTCCCACGCCTTTACCGCGAAAATCAACTTGCGGCCCTCGACCTCGGTCAACTCGGCCGACGCGGTAATGGTTGCACCAAGGGGCGAAGCCTTTATGTGCGACGTATTCATCTGCGTACCCACCGTAGCCGAACCCTCGGGCAGATGCGCCGCCACAGCCAGCATAGCCGCATTCTCCATAAGCGCCACCATAGCAGGTGTCGCAAAAACATCCATATCGCCCGAACCCATAGTGGCCGCTGTATTTGACGATGACACTACAACCGAGCTCTCATACTTTAATCCTACTTCCATAATAATATCTATTCTACTGTTAATTCCAAAATTCCTACCGTTGCATCTGCCTTTGGCTTTATCTTCAAACGCAACATATCCGTCCTTACGGGAGCCGCAGGATGCATCATATTAAACTGGTCTGCCTCGACACCAAAACGGTCAGTAATATAGGGTTTAAACTCTACCCACTCGCCATTGCTCATATAGTCCATATCCCACGCCACGGGCACCTGTACTCCGCCCTTATCGTCGTACCAATAGACCGACACAGCCTCTACCTCCTGCACGCTCTTTAGCTTCACTTCAACCCACTGCTCCTTGCCACGCTGTGACCAGCTTGTCCAGCGGGGAATGGTCGTATCGTAAGATTTTGAAGGGCGTTTTCCATCTGCTATTGCGAGTACATCGTCGGATGAATTTGTATGCGAAGCCTTCACATCGGCTATATTTCCGACCGTAACAACCATACCCTCGCGGGCCGTAGCGGCATCACACGCAAACCATACGTTCATAGCCTTATTGTCGCCACGATTATTCCACGAATAGTAGGGAATCAGCGTCATAGCCGACTCTACCTCACCATCCTCCGTAGCAGCCGATGCCTCCAAAGTGATGGTCGGAATAGCCGCCATAACACCTGAGGTAAACTCATTTATCTGGCTATTTACTCGACTGTTATCATCAACGATATACGATGATACTTGATATTCATTATCGGGCTCCTCGGCGCAATACACCAATGGGCCACGAGTCACGCATACGCGATTACGGTCAGCCTCTACGCGCTCATCAGCAACATTGAAACGTACAGGCATAGGCAACTCCAGCTCTACCTTATCACCCGCCTTCCAAGCTCGACGCACGGGCAAAAATCCATTGACTACCTCACCTCGCACCTTACGACCATTCACGCGAGCAACAACCTTTGGCTGCTCATTGTCGTCATACTTATACAACTCGCCCGGCACAAACTGCTCGCCACACCAAGTCGGGATACGCAACCACAGAGTAAACTCCTCGCCATCTACGGAAGGATTTACCTCGATAGCAACATCTCCACTGAAGGGATACTCGGTCTGCTGCACGAGCGTCACATCGCCGCCCGCCATAGGAACATTAACCTTAGAGCCGATATAGAATCCGCAGAAGATATTATCCTCGGCATAAGAGTACGCCATACCCGACACCTGCGGAATCAGACGTGCAAGATTCGACGGACAGCACGCCGTACCAAACCATTGCGCACGTCCTGCCGTGCCGTGGTTAAATGCCTTACGACCATCGGCCTCCAGCGGATTCACATAGAAGAAGCGATTACCCGCAAGATTCACGCCTGCCAAGACATTATTATAGAGCGCCACCTCGGCAACATCGACATACTTCGCATCGCCCGACATAAGGAACATACGGTAGTTGAAGAAGACATTTCCTACGGCAGCGCACGTCTCGTCGTAAGTGTTCTTGTTTGGCAACTCATAATCGGGACCGAATCCTTCAATACCCGGCACAGCACCAAGTCCCCCCGTTATGTGCATCTTCTTATCGACAATATCGTGCCAGATAGCATTCAATGCAGGCTTAAGCGTAGAGTCACCCGTCATAGCCGCCACATCGGCCATACCCGAATATAGGTATGTAGCACGAACGGCGTGGCCTATGGCTGTACGCTGCTCGCGCACGGGCTTATACTGCTGCGCGTAGTCGTAACTCAAAATACCCGTACCCTGAGGTTTGTATGTCACGCCACGTATATCGATAAACTTCTTCGCCATCTCGAGGTATAGCTGCTCGCCCGTAACCTGATACAACTTCACCAACGCCAACTCAATCTCCTCGTGGCCAGGGGCCTGCATAACGGGTTTGCCGTCGTTATAGTTTGCATCGCCCTCAAAGAAAACCTTGTTTATATGGCGCGCATTCTTCTCCGCCACGTCCAGCCATTTGCGTTTGCCCGTAGCACGATAGTATGCCACAGCACCCTCGTACATATGTCCCATATTATACAACTCGTGACTATGGTCCACATACGAATAGGGACGATCGCCCGCATAGTTTCGCGGATTACGCAGATGCTTGGGCAGGATATGGTGCTCATAGAGATAGCCATCGTGAGCCTGTGCCGCCGCTATGACGTCAATAATCTCATCCATCTGCTTCTCCAAAGCCTCATCTTTCTCCAGTGTGAGCAGATAGGCCGCACCCTCCATAACCTTAAACAAATCCGATGCAACATAGTATGGCCCGACAAACTGCTCGGTAACCTTCTCGCCTCGCAAATAGGCACCCACGCGGCGCAGATTCTCAACCGCCGACTCGGTCTTTTCGAGCGAAAATGGCACAAGCGTCTGTTTCTGTGTATTGAGGCGCGGAAGCCAGAAATCATCTTGCAGAGTTACCTTATCAAAAGGAATTTGCGTTATTGCCCCCTCGTAGGGAGCAACATCAGTCTGTGTGCCACAAGAGACCATCAGGGCTAACAGACTTGCAGAAAATATATTGCGCATATTCATATTATGTGATATTTCTTGTTCCACAAAGATAATATTTTATCGCCGTTTTAGCCATTTATTATCCAAAAATCACTACCTTTGAATAGATATTTATTTCAACTATGGAGATTCGAGATTTACAACATCGTGTCGATGAGTGGATTCACACCTATGGTGTGCGCTACTTTAGCGAACTGACAAATATGGCTGTGCTGACCGAGGAGGTTGGTGAGCTGGCACGCATAATGGCTCGCCGCTATGGCGACCAATCATTCAAGACGGGCGAAAAGGATAATTTGGCTGACGAGATGGCCGATGTTTTGTGGGTACTGACCTGCCTTGCCAATCAGACAGGAGTAGATTTGGAGCAGGCTATGGAGCGCAATTTTCAAAAAAAGAGCGAGCGCGACAAGGAGCGTCACAAACTTAATCCAAAACTATAAGTGTAGAAACATAATAAACTATTAACCAATATGAAACGTTTTTTAATTATTCTTGGAATTTTGCTCTGCGCTACAACCACAATGGCGCAAAATTTCCATCAAAACTGTGTCGTAGCACATCGCGGAGCGTGGAAGAATACAGGACATCCGCAGAACTCATTGGCTTCGTTTCGTGCTGCTGCCGAGATGGGTTGCCACGGCTCGGAGTGCGATGTGCATCTAACAGTTGACGACTCTCTAGTGGTTACGCACGACCCGACGTATAACGGTTTAGAGATAGAAAAGGCCAAGTATGCAGACCTGATTAAAAAGCCGCTGAAGAATGGTGAGAAGTTACCCACTCTGCGCGAGTACATCGCCTTTGTAAAGAAGCAGACGGGCACAAAACTTATTATTGATGTGAAAAATATCGGCTCTGATGAGCACGCTATCGCTATTGGTGTAGCTACTGCCAAGTTGGTTAAGGAGATGGAGGCTGAGCCGTGGGTAGAGTATTTAGTGGCGCACATACCGACATACGATGCTATGCGAGAGATCACCTCACTGCCGATTGCATACCTCGGTCGCTGGAAGGTGGAGCTTCCTGAAATGCATCCCGACGAAGTGCAAAAACGAGGCATCAAGGCTATTGATTATCAAGATATCCATCTCTTCAACCACCCCGACTGGGTAGATACCTTCAAGCAGCGTGGCGTGCATCTCAATGCGTGGACAATCAACTCGGAGGAGGGTATGACCTGGTTCCTCGACCGCAAATTCGACTACATTACAACCGACAATCCCGAGCGACTGTTGGAGAGAGTAAAAACAGGAAAATAAAATAAAAAACGGGCTTCTGCGGGGCCCGTTTTTCTTTATTTCTTCTCACGCTTGGGAAACCAACCACGCTCCACGCGTTTCTTCTGTTCGAAAAGTTCGCCAATAGACCAGAATGACGATGCGCCCCACACAGCCAAGAGCGTTGACCACAACACATTCTCAATCATCAACGACGCAGCAATGGTAACAACACCCATCACGGCAAAAATCCACCAAATGCGTGTTCCAAAATAGTATTCACCCTTGATTACCAGCGGGTGAAATAATCCAATAATAAGGAATGTAGCCACTCCAATAATTAGTCCTGTAAAATACATATTTCTCTAAATTTTCAAATTATCAATCTCTCTCTGTACCCTCTCCAAGAATCGTGCGGCGTGCGCACCATCCATCTGTGTATGATGGAATTGGAACGATATATTCAGGTAATACTTAAACCAACAGCGCGCGTAACGCCCCCAAATAATGAAGGGATTATTGAATATGCCGCTATACATTCCACCGCCAAATTCCAACTCCGTGTCAATAACAGCAGAAGTTCCTATAACCATACACTCATTCGACAAATCGCGGTCAATACAACTTTTGGCAACCTCCGAGGTATAGGCCATATAATCGCGGTAGTAACTCTCGAAATCGCCACTAAACTCTATGTCACACGAACTAACATCGCCCGTATGATTCATCACCTGCGAGTTGATGGCAATCTTGTCAAACTGCATCAGTTTATCCCCCACAGGCAAGAGGTAAAACTCCTTCTGTTCCAAAGCCGCCTTGCCGATACAATAGCATAGCAACATATTGAATTTCAATCGTCTTCTCTTGCTTATCTTAATAAGGCGAGTGACGTCCAACCTCTTGACAAAGGTAAGCATCGGATTGGGCGCATTTTTCCATATCTCAAACTGACGGCCTCGCGGCGTCTCTTGCGGGTTTACTTCTCTCATTGTTTCGTAGTTCTTGACGTTAAGGGGTGCGAAGTTAAGAAAAATAAGCCATAAAAAAGCATTATTTACAGCAGTTTTGCTCATTGAAGCCCTAATTTATAGACAAATATTATAGCGTTGTCGTAAAGATTTTATATCTTTGCGTGATTTTTCGTTTGAAAGTAAATAAAATAAGATAGACTATGTTTGAAAATTTAACAGACAAACTCGAACGCTCGTTTAAAATATTGAAGGGTGAGGGCAAGATCTCGGAGATTAACGTTGCCGAAACACTCAAGGAGATTCGCCGTGCGTTGATTGACGCCGACGTGAACTACAAGGTTGCAAAGACCTTCACCGATCAGGTAAAGCAGAAGGCTCTCGGTCAGGATGTACTCACAGCCGTGAAGCCCGGTCAGATGATGACCAAGATTGTACGCGATGAGTTGGCCGTATTGATGGGTGGCACAGCTACCGACATTAAGTTGGAGGGCAACCCCGCCGTTATCCTTATCGCAGGTTTGCAGGGTTCTGGTAAGACAACTTTCTCTGGTAAGTTGGCTTCGATGCTTAAGTCGAAGAAGGGCCGTCAGGTGTTGCTCGTGGCGGGTGACGTATATCGTCCCGCAGCGATTGACCAGTTGAAGGTTTTGGGCCAGCAGATTGGCGTAGAGGTTTACACCGAGGAGGGCAATATGAACCCCGTGCAGATTGCCGAGAACGCTATCGCCTATGCGCGTCAGAAGTCGTACAACACCGTAATCGTCGATACTGCAGGTCGTCTGGCCGTAGATGAGGCTATGATGCAGGAGATTACTGCTATCAAGGCTGCCGTTAAGCCCAGCGAGACATTGTTCGTTGTCGATTCAATGACAGGTCAGGACGCAGTAAATACAGCCAAGGAGTTCAACGACCGTTTGGACTTCGATGGCGTGGTACTCACCAAGTTGGACGGTGATACACGCGGTGGTGCCGCTATCTCTATCCGTTCGGTTGTAGATAAGCCTTTGAAGTTTATCTCTTCAGGCGAGAAGATGGACGCTTTGCAGGTCTTCCACCCCGAGCGTATGGCCGACCGTATCTTGGGTATGGGTGACGTTGTTTCGCTTGTTGAGCGCGCGCAGGAGCAGTATGACGAGGAGGCAGCTCGCAAGCTGAAGAAGAAGTTGGTTAAGGATCAGTTCAACTTCAACGACTTTATCGACCAGATTAACCAGATTAAGAAGATGGGTAACCTGAAGGATATCGCTTCGATGATTCCGGGTATGGGTAAGATGTTGCAGAACGTAGATATTCCCGACGACGCCTTCAAGCAGACTGAGGCTATTATCTCGTCGATGACTCCCGCCGAGCGAGAGAAGCCCGAGATTATCAACGCGAAGCGCCGTGAGCGTATCGCCAAGGGTTCGGGTACAACATTGGCTGACGTGAATCGCTTGATGAAGCAGTTTGAGGAGACTCGCAAGATGATGAAGCTGGTTGCGGGTGGCGGTCTTCAGCAGCGTATGCAGCAGATGCGTCGCGGTGGCGGTTTCCGCAGATAATAAGCGACATACATATTATATTAGGAGTTGCCTTTCGCTTGTGATTGGCAACTCTTTTTTATCACCCAATACAATACTTATACCCCCTAATTTTGATATTCCGACCAGATTTTCCTATATTTGAAACAGCATTATGCAAAACTTTCAACTATGAGAAAATTTATTTTAACCATCACCTTACTTCTGCTCGCGGGGACAGCCTTTGCGCAAAACAAGGAGAGAGAGGTACGCCGTTTTGAAGTTGAGCTACATATTGGCGTTGCATCAACAAGCTTTTTAACCACTGGTATTGAATATCGTTACAACTTCAACCAACACCCGTGGGATGTGGGTATTAACTGCTCTATGGACTTTAACGGCTCAAGAATAACGGCCGTTGGAGATTACAATTTTGCACGCAATAAAGACAGTTCGTTCTTTATTGGCGTAGGTGCTGGTTGGGCAAATACCACCATTCTGAATATTGATAAGGCGATAGAAGAGTGTGGTGATTCTTGTTGTGCATCAACGCAAGATTGCCTTTGTGTTTACCCTCGAATTGGAGTTGAATTTTTTAGACACCTACGCCTGACTGCTGCGGTAAATACATACAACTTCAAAGAAGCCGAGTTCCTCCTCACGCTCGGTGTAGCCTTTGGCGGCGGGCGAAAGGAATAAATATTTAATATAAGCGCATACTATACTCCTATTCTTTATCGTTTGAATGGCGTGCAAATATAAAACATCTATCAAACTATGAGAAAACTAATTTTCAGTGCATTTATCGTTGCCATAGCAACTCTTTTCGCCTGCTCAAAAGAGAAGAGCGTTGAAATACCAACCTCACTCACCGATAGCATCTGGTGCAGCACTATCAACCCCGACACATTCGAGCAGACCATTGTGGAGTTCATCGATTCCGAAAACGCTGTATTATCAGTCATCAAAAGAGGATACGGCTCAGACCAAATTATTTCGCAAGCTGAGTATAGCTACACATACAACTCGCCTGATATTACGCTTATGCCTAAAACCCTTATAGACCCAAAGCTAACGGGCAAGGCTATAAACCTCGAGGGTGCGTATGTTTATCTGCATCTCACATCAAATATCGGCGACACATATAATCTCACACAACA
This sequence comes from Alistipes sp., assembly GCA_045646685.1. Taxonomy (GTDB): domain Bacteria; phylum Bacteroidota; class Bacteroidia; order Bacteroidales; family Rikenellaceae; genus Alistipes. The sequence goes on from JAZRLD010000028.1 coordinate 26,640, forward strand.
GGCAGATAAAGACCAAACCATTTGGCAATAAACCGCCGTTAGGCAATATGTTTTTACCCATACAATTTGTATGGGTATTTTTTTATGGCTATCTTTGTCGGTTGTATTATACTTTTAGACTAAAAAAATGCACAAAGCAGGATTTGTAAATATTATCGGCAACCCCAACGTGGGTAAATCTACGCTGATGAACGCCCTCGTAGGCGAGAAACTTTCAATCATCACATCGAAGGCACAGACCACACGCCACCGCATTATGGGTATCGTGAATGGTGAGGATTTTCAGATTGTGTATTCCGACACGCCGGGTATTCTGAAGCCCGCCTACAAGTTGCAGGAGTCGATGATGAACTTCGTGCACGGTGCCGTAGATGATGCCGACGTGATTCTCTACGTTACCGACACCGTCGAGCAGAGCGACCGTTCGGAGAATATCGTCGAACGCGTAAACCGTAGCGGTATTCCCGCCATTGTCGTTATCAACAAGATTGACCTCACAACACCCGAGCAGTTGGAAGTTTTGGTTGACCAGTGGCAGCAGAAGATGCCCGAGGCTGTAATCATTCCCGTGTCGGCTAAGGAGCAGGTGGGAATGAAGGGTGTGCTGGATGCTATCCTTGAGCGTCTGCCCGAGGGAGAGCCATTCTATCCGAAGGATACACTTACTGACAAGACTCTGCGTTTTTTTGCTTCGGAGATTATCCGCGAGAAGATTCTCTTGAACTATGACAAGGAGATACCCTACTGTTGCGAGATTGAGATTGACACCTACAAGGAGGAGCCTACTATCGACCGCATATCGGCTACAATTTACGTTGCCCGCCAGTCGCAAAAGGGAATCGTCATCGGCCACAAGGGCGAGCGCCTAAAGAAGGTTGGACAGAAGGCCCGCGAGGATATGGAGCGATTCTTGGGCAAGAAGGTCTTTTTGCAGCTCTTTGTGAAGGTGCAGGAGGATTGGCGCAACAGCGAGCGACAGTTGCGTCGATTTGGTTATGACTTGCAGTAAATAATAATCCGCATATAGATACGTTCTACAAATAAATATTTACGATAAAGACTATGCGTCGAAGCATAATAAAAGCAATACTCACTCTGGCCATCATACTCTCGGCGTGGTGCGCCAGCACGCAATACAACAAGCAGTATTTCTACTGGATGGGGCGTCAGTCGATGATGAATGACGACTACCAGGAGGCTATACGCATTTTGAATGTATTGCTGCGCTTCGACAACGATGCCCACGAGGGTTACTTCCTAAGAGGTATCGCAAAATATAATCTCGACGACCTGTTGGGTGCCGACACCGACTTCTCTATCGCTATTGAGAAGAACCCCGTATTCACCAACGCCTACACATACCGAGCTATTACCCGCTCACGTTTAGGTAATTACGACGACGCACTTAACGACTTCCACGAGGCAATTGAGTTGCGCCCTGACCTGCCAGGTCCCTATTATAGTCGTGGTGTGACACGCCTGCTGAACCAGCAATTCGAGGAGGCTATTACCGATTTTGATATGTTTATCCGCCAGGAGAAGAAGGTTGCCGATGCATATATCAATCGTGGTGTCTGCTACCTCCACCTCAAGGATACACTAAAGGCATACGAGGATTTCAACAACGCTATTCGCACAAACCGTGAGGACCCCAACGGATATAATCGCCGTGGCTCGCTCTATATGTTACAGGAGCGATTTACGGAGGCTGAAGAGGATTTTGATACAGCTATTGAGTGCGACTCGTCGTATCTTGTATCGTTCTTCAACCGTGCGTTGGTTTACTCCGATACGAACCGTCCTATGTTGGCGCTGAGCGACTTCAACCGTGTAATTGAGCTCGACTCAACAAACTCGCTCACATATTTTAACCGAGCCATCGTCCGTTCACAGATTGGCGACTATAACCG
>JAZRLD010000029.1:0-24266 GCA_045646685.1 Alistipes sp.
CTCTACTCGGCAGTGGAGAAGGTCCGCACCATCTATAATAAGGCGTGGTCGCTCTTTACGGGCGTGAAGCCAATGCCAAAGGAGGAGGCTCTGGCGATTGTAAAGACATTGAGTCCGATTGTTGATCGCAACATCATCTTCTTCACCTACTTCAACAATGAGCCTATCGGCTTCTTTATTATGGTGCCCGACATCAACCGCATCATCGGTAAGTTCAACGGTAATCTCAACCTCTGGAACAAGCTGCGCCTGATGTGGGAGCTTAAGGTCAAGAAGAGCTGTGACCGTATCTTCGGTATGATCTTCGCCGTTACACCCGAATTTCAGGGCAAGGGCGTGGAGTCGGGTATGATTCAGTACATCTACGAGACATACATCCGCACCGACCGCAACAGTTACAAGACCGTAGAGTTTGCGTGGATTGGAGACTTCAACCCCGTAATGAACCGTATGATTCAGACCTATGTATGTGCTACGCGTCATAAGATGCACACAACATATCGCTATCTGTTTGACCGCGAGAAGCCATTTACTCGCTGTCCGCGATTGGGACTCAAACGAAATGAAAAATAGAATCGAAAAAACTATAAACCAATGAAAACTACAGCTTTTACAAAGTATCACATCGCCGCTGGTGCCAAGATGGCCGAGTTTGCGGGATATAATATGCCCATCGAGTTCTCGGGCATCAACGACGAGCATATGACCGTACGCGAGAAGTGCGGCGTCTTCGACGTGAGCCATATGGGCGAGATTTGGATTAAGGGCGAGAAAGCTCTCGACCTATTGCAGCACATCGCATCGAACGACGTATCGAAACTCTTTGACGGTAAGGTGCAGTATGCTACTATGCCCAACGGCAAGGGTGGCATCGTAGATGATATTCTTATCTACAAGTTCAGCGACACGAAGTATATGCTCTGTGTAAATGCAGCCAACACCGACAAGGATTGGGCACACATCTGCGCCGAGGGCGAGAAGTTCGGTATGAAGCCCGGCGTGGAGTTGGAGAACGCATCGGACAACATCGCACAGTTGGCTATTCAGGGCCCGCTTGCTATGAAGCTTGTGCAGAAGATGTGCGACGAGCCCGTAGAGGATATGACTTACTACACATTCAAGATGTGCAAGTTGGCGGGTTGTGACGTAATCTTGTCGGCTACGGGTTACACCGGCTCGGGCGGTTGCGAGATTTATATGTACAATGCTGACGCAGACACCATTTGGGAGGCTATGTGGAAGGCTGGCGAGGAGTTCGGCTTGAAGAACATCGGCCTCGGTGCACGCGATACATTGCGTTTGGAGAAGGGTTTTGCACTCTATGGCAACGATATTGACGACACAACCTCACCGCTGGAGGCTGGTCTTGGCTGGGTTACGAAGTTTGTCGAGGGCAAGGATTTCATCGACCGCGACTTCCTCGCAAAGCAGAAGGCCGAGGGCGTCGAGCGTAAGTTGGTAGGCCTGAAGATGATTGACCGCGGTATTCCGCGTCACGGCTACAAGCTCGCGAACCTCGATGGCGAGGAGATTGGCGTTGTGACTTCGGGTACTATGTCGCCTATGCTGAAGGTTGGGATCGCTTTGGGTTATGTTAAAACTGAATACGCAGCTATCGGCACAACAGTCGCAGTTATCATCCGCGACCGTCTATTGAAGGCAGAGGTTGTGAAGTATCCGTTTGTGTAAGGATTATACCCGAAAAATAAAAAAGGCTGCTTAATCGCAGCCTTTTTTATTTTTCGGTAGCTCCTCCAGCTTTAACCCAGCCATCGTAGCCAACCGACAACTCAACAACCTTATATCCGTTGCCTGCCAAGACGCCTGCCACCTGCTTACTGCGGCCGCCGCCCTTGCAATAGAGGGCGATAGTCTTATCCTTGGGCAGCGACTGGTAATCCTTGAAGAATGTTGCGCTACGCACATCCAAGTTGCGCTCCACATTGGGTAAATGGCCTGCGGCATACTCCTCGGCAGTACGCACATCAACCAACACAACATCTTTCTGCTCAATATATTTCGCAAAGGTAGCAACATCGAGCGAACGGAAATGCACACGCGCAGACTTTACCGATGCACACGAAGTCATACACACAATGGCAAACAAGAGTAAAAGTTTTGATTTCATAGGTTTTGATTTTATTTGTATGACAAGATACGAATAATTCGCAGAATATCCAAAAGATGGGATTGACTGCTTTGTGATATGCTGGAATTGGCTACTACGCGCACAAAGTGCGCTCCGCTTAACGCCTTTCCCTACTGCTCACCGCAGGGGCAATTCCAAAGTTTGAAAGTGTCACAGACACTACTTTTTTATTTATATGGCCGTACACAAACAAGTTTGCACGACCATATAAACAAAAAAAAGCCCTGCTATTGCAAGGCTTTCGAACTTTGGGTGGAAGATGGGATTCGAACCCACGACCTTCGGAACCACAATCCGTCACTCTAACCGACTGAGCTACATCCACCATATACGACTTGATCTCTCAAATCGGTGTGCAAATATATAGGGTTTCGGAGTATTTTCCAAATAAAATCGAGAAAATATTACATTTTTTTATCATCTCCGCAGGACACACCCCGATAATCATATAATTATTAAGCAATTACCTCTATTTGCGTTTTTTCTTCAATATATTTAGATTTATCTTCGGCAACGATACACCTTTCTTTCCGCGCTCGGGCGAGAGCGTAACCTCAATATCTACATTCTCATTGGCACGCAGGTTAAGCACAAATCCCACACGACGCAAATTAGCATCGCGCTCCTCGTACTCCTTATACTGGTGGTCGGGCCAGATGACTGCATCCACCTCGCCTCGCGCGCGCAGACGCAAGTACATAGTCTTGCCATCCTGCTGGAGTTGGATAGTATTGGGTGCGATAATCTCCGCCTCGGCATTGGTAGCCATACGCCACTCGACCTTCGTTGGCTGCGAACCGCAAGCGATATGATCAGTTACAACGAGGTAGTTGTTCTTATCCAGCTCCACCGTGCGCTTCACGCTTTGCGCCATACCCGCAAAAGTAGATGTAAGATCCACAACAGCACCGTGATGACGCGGGGCGTTGAACACCTCAGTAATGGGTGCCACCTCCTCGACATTATGTCGCTGGCCGTTAATCATCAATGTATTATGCGACTCGGGTCCAAAGCGGAAGATATTCCAACGGCCGCCATCGCGCTTCAAGTTCCACATATCAGCACCAGCCTGCTCCAAGGTATGCTCATCGTGCTCACCCAAATCAACAGCCCAGCGCACTCCACCGTACTCATAAACAAAAGCTCCCGCATCCATATGGCCGTGAGGGCTTGATGCGCGACCACCCTTAACCGCAAGATAGGTGTCAGTTGTCTTATCCCAACCGCTACGGTAGATATACATAGGTATCTCACCGCCACTATGCCAAGTGTTGTTTTTGGGTATTGTAGCTTTTGTCAAATCCATCGACGATGCAAAGACCATATACGCAGGCAACAGGCGGTCATAAGCAACCTTACCCTCCTTAATCATACGCTCGTCCAAAGCCACCAACGACAAATCCTTTGTCTGGCGAGCAAACCAATACTTCACGGGCAACATTGCAGCCTCCTCCTTGGCGTCCGAGTAGTTATAAACCTTACCCGAGGGAGCTACAAGGTAGTTCATAAACGATGCTGTATTCATAAAGCCCTTATGTGCGGCGATGCCCGCATCAGTACCCAACGCCGACTGCAAGGCAGCCACCAACATCACCTCGAAGCCTGTACCGTGGCCCCAGAAGTTATAGCCGATAACGTAACTGCCATCGGGATTATAGAAATCCAAACCCTTGGGCACAGAGTCCATACACTTGCCAATCAAGGCACGGCAATACTCGGGTGAGCGTTCCATTGTGGCCAGTGCGCCATAAATCATACCTGCGTTGCAGACAGGATTCCATATATTCTTTGAGTTGAAGAATGTCGCCCTCTCCGATGCAAGCAAACCCTTCTCGTAGATAGCCGTACCAATAATGCTGCGCGAGTGAACGGGCAGGTAACGATATAGCCAATCGTAACCGATAGCCATAGCCAAAGTCATCTCGCCAACGTCCAAGAAATGAGCGGGATTCCAATCCTCAAACTCGCTGATAGCCAGCATCTCACGCTCAGCACGCTGTGCATAGCGAATATCGTCGGTTGTAAGATATGCATACGATAGGTAGAAGATACGCTTCAACGCCTCACGCGATACGGCAATCATACGCTTACCCACCTTCACACGCTCAACGGGCTCCACTCCGATAATACGCTCCGACTCGGCAACGATGCGGTCGTGTACAACCTTTGCCGTAGCCGAGCGCGCCGGCAAGGCTCGCATAGCTGTAATGTCACCCGTCTTGAGCAAAAGACGGGGGTGAGGAGTCAATTTATCGTAATCGAGGCTCTGTGCCGAGAGTGTTCCAACGACCATCAAGGCCGCAAAAAGCAAAAATATTGATAGTTTTTTCATAATAAATTCAAAAATCTGCTAAAAATAGAAATAATTTTGCAAACTTCGCACTTCGAATGGCACAATCATTCGCAAAAGGCAGAAATTTAAGCTGAGGTGTGACAAAATGTCACCCCGCGCGCGTATTGTGACAGACAATATATGCCAAAACGGGTTTGGCACATCTGTTGCTCATATAAAAAGCGTCTGCCCACGAAAAGGCAGCAGCAAACAGAAAACAATTAACAAAACTAAAAACATAAAGAACTATGACAATTAAGCCACTTTCAGATCGCGTATTGGTATTGCCCAACGCGGCAGAGGAGAAGACCGCTGGTGGTCTGTTTATTCCCGACACAGCAAAGGAGAAGCCCTTGATGGGTAAGGTAGTAGCAGTAGGCCCCGGCACTGCAGATATTAAGATGGAGGTTAAGGAAGGCGACACAGTTCTCTACGGCAAGTATGCTGGCACAGAGATCAACGTTGACGGTACTGACTACCTCATTATGAAGCAGAGCGATATTTTGGCTATCTGCTAATTCTCGAAGTGTTTAACAAATTAAATTCACGAAAACAAAATGGCAAAGGAGATTAAATATAATGTAGAGGCACGCGACCTTTTGAAGGAGGGTGTTGACGCGTTGGCTAACGCAGTAAAGGTGACACTCGGTCCCAAGGGTCGTAACGTTATTATCGACAAGAAGTTCGGTGCTCCCCAGATTACAAAGGACGGTGTAACCGTAGCAAAGGAGATTGAGTTGGAGGACTCTTTCGCAAATATGGGTGCGCAGATGGTTAAGGAGGTAGCATCAAAGACTAACGACGATGCTGGTGACGGTACTACAACCGCTACCGTTTTGGCTCAGGCTTTGATCGGTGTTGGTTTGAAGAACGTAACAGCTGGTGCTAATCCTATGGACCTCAAGCGTGGTATGGACAAGGCCGTAGGTATCGTTATCGAGGAGTTGCGCAAGCTCTCACAGGAGGTAGGTAACGACATCTCGAAGATTGAGCAGGTTGCTACAATCTCTGCCAACAACGACAACGCTATCGGTAAGCTCATCGCTGAGGCTATGGCTAAGGTTAACAACGAGGGTGTTATCACCGTTGAGGAGGCTAAGGGTACAGAGACTCACGTTGACGTGGTTGAGGGTATGCAGTTCGACCGCGGTTACATCTCTCCCTACTTTATGACCGATACGGAGAAGATGGCTGCCGAGTTGGAGAAGCCTATGATTCTTATCACCGACAAGAAGATCTCTACAATGAAGGAGATTATGGGCGTTTTGGAGCCCGTAGCTCAGAACAACCGTTCACTCTTGATTATCGCAGAGGACGTTGACGGCGAGGCTTTGTCTGCATTGGTAGTAAACAAGTTGCGTGGTACATTGAAGGTGGCTGCTTGCAAGGCTCCCGGCTTCGCTGATCGTCGTAAGGATATGTTGGAGGATATCGCAATCCTCACAGGCGGTACAGTAATCTCTGCTGACAAGGGTATGAAGCTCGAGGATGCTACCGTTGAGTTGCTCGGCTCGGCTGAGAAGGTTACTATGAACAAGGAGACTACAACTATCGTTGACGGTTTCGGCGAGAAGGAGGCTATCGCTGCTCGTATCGCACAGATTCGTGCATCGTTGGAGAACGCTAAGTCTGACTACGACCGCGAGAAGTTGCAGGAGCGTTTGGCTAAGCTCTCTGGTGGTGTTGCCGTATTGTTCGTAGGTGCTGCTACCGAGGTAGAGATGAAGGAGAAGAAGGACCGCGTAGATGACGCCTTGGCTGCAACACGTGCTGCCGTTGAGGAGGGTATCGTACCGGGCGGTGGTGTGGCTTACATCCGCGCCGTAGCTGCTTTGGAGGGCCTTAAGGGCGAGAACGAGGACCAGACAACAGGTATCCAGATTGTTAAGCGCGCTATCGAGGAACCTTTGCGTCAGATCGTAGCTAACGCTGGTGGCGAGGGTTCAGTAGTTGTAAACAAGGTTAAGGAGAGCGAGGGTAATATGGGTTACAACGCTCGTGACGACCGCTACGAGGATATGCTCGCAGCTGGTATCATCGATCCTACAAAGGTATCACGCGTAGCTTTGGAGAACGCAGCTTCTATCGCTTCTATGTTCCTCACAACAGAGTGTGTATTGACTGACAAGAAGGTTGATGCTCCCGCAATGCCTGCTATGCCCCACCAGGGCGGCGGTATGGGCGGTATGATGTAATAGAGGTTACACCCATACATAAATAAGATGCGCTACCTACGGGTGGCGCATTTTTTTATTCATAAAGTTTGTCAAACGTCCAATTTTGACTAAATTTGTTTTGACTAATCAAATCAACTCCTATGAAATCGCTTTTCAAACTCTTCGTGGTGCTTATCTCAGCACTTGCTATCATAACACCATATCAAGCCGAGGCCAAGACAAAGAAGCTGAAGGCTCTGATTGTATCGGGACAGAACAACCATAATTGGCAGGTGAGCCACCGCGTGCTGCGCCTTATACTGAATCAGTCAGAACTCTTCGAGTGCGATATTATGCTCACCGAGCCTGCGGGTGGAGATATGAGTGGTTTTACGCCCGACTTTGAAAAGTATGATGTTGTGGTACTGGATTACAATGGCGACCGCTGGCCCAAACAGACCGACGAGGCATTTGTGAAGTATGTCAAGCGTGGCGGTGGCGTGGTGGTCTATCACGCGGCAGACAACGCCTTTGCTGGTTGGGAGGAGTTTAATAAGATTATCGCCCTCGGTGGCTGGGAGGGCCGCAATGAGAAGTCAGGCCCCTACTACTACCTTATAAATGGTATCGGTGTGCTGGACAACGGTTCAGGCGCAGGTGGTTCGCACGGTCAGCAGAGGGAGTATCCGATGCACTGCCGCAACGAGAAGCACCCCATAACCAAGGGCTTGCCCGACAATTGGATTCACGCACGCGACGAGATGTATGACCGTATGCGTGGCCCCGCCAACATAAAGGATTTGCTCTACTCGGGCTATGCCGACGAGAAGACGGGAGGCTCGGGACGCGAGGAGCCGCTGGTATTTACCGTAGATTATGGCAAGGCTCGCATCTTCCACATTATGCTCGGCCACGCTGGCCCGACATTGGATAACAATCCCGCTATGCAGTGTACAGGCTTTCAGGTACTGCTATTGCGCGGCGCAGAGTGGGCTGCAACGGGAAAGGTTAAGCAGGCCGTTCCTGCAGATTTCCCAACGGACAAACGTCCTTCATTCCGACCTGCATATAAAGCGCCATACGGTGCAAATAAATAAAATAAAAGAGGGTGCTAACTTTCGCGTTAGTCACCCTCTTTTTCTTGCAAAAGGTGCGTTTGGGATTTTGTAATAGGCTAAGGCTCTTTCTCTACATCATTTACCGCATCCTTAAATTCTCGTATTCCACGCCCCATTCCACGCATCAATTCAGGCAGTTTCTTTCCACCAAAGAGCAGTAGCAATGCAAAAACAATTAGTAAAATTTGGCTTGTTCCGATACCTCCAACCAATAAAAGACTCATTGTAGTAAATATTAAATTGTTTTTCACAAGCAAATTTACAAAATACGGTTATAAAATTTCACACCCATTATACTTATGGGACACTCCGCCATACCATCTGGAAAAGATCTACAACCTATCGTTTTACTCTGTGCACAAATGATACAATAAAAAAAGCCTGCTCGAGATGTTCAAGCAGGCTCAATATCATATACAGTTGTGTGCTACAATGCCAAATAGCGCATCGCAGCCTCCACGAAGTAGTAATCGCCATAGGGCAACGGCACATCTAACTCTCTATTTCCGGGCAAGTTACCCACGCCGTGCATCAGCACGAAATTACCATTCTCGCCTAGCGGAGCAAGGTACGCCTCCGACGACAATGAGCGAAGCTGATGCTCGGCCGTTTGGAGATACTCCTTATTCTGCGTAAAGCCGTACAACTCAATCAATGCCGAAGCCATAATAGCACCTGCCGACGAGTCCTTCAACATTCTATCTGAATCGAAATCCCAATTCGGAATAGCATCCTCGGGCAAGCGAGGGATAAGATAGTCGGCAATCTTTACGGCCTGCTCCAAGTAACGCTGCTCGTTTGTCATACGATACATCATCGTATAGCCATACAAGCCCCACGCCTGACCGCGCGCCCAAGCCGAGTCATCGGCAGCACCCTGACGTGTACGCTTCTCCACAACTTCGCCCGTAAGTTCATTGTATGCCACAACGTGATAGGTACTATTATCCTCACGGAAGTGATTTTTGGTGGTTGTATCGGCGTGCTTACGCGCAATATCGTGATAGCCGCACCACTCTAACATCTCGAGATTCATCATATTATCGATGATAACCATAAAATCCAACTCGGGAGTCTTATGCTTCGTATTCCACGAACGAAGACAACCTACGGTAGGATTAAAGCGTGTAATCAACGACTTCGAGGCTTGCTCAATAACTGCCTTATAGTATTCATCACCCGTCAAGCGGTAGGCGTTACCATAGGGGCAGAAGACCATAAAGCCCAAATCGTGCGTGCCTGTATAATCCTTCAACTCCTCCAAGCGGCGTGTGAATATATCGGCATACTCCTTGAGTTGCTCATCGCCCGTATGCTCGTACAAAAGCCACATAGTAGCAGGGAAAAAACCGCTGGTCCAATCGCGAGGCGTAGCCGTTACAACCTCCTTGCCATTATAAGACTTGGGGATTTTGCCCTCAATGGGGAGCATATACTCAGCCTGCGCCTTTTCGTGCGCAACAGCCACTGTAAGTGCCTTACGTAGAGATGATTTTAGTTGCTGACGCTCGCTACATCCGCATAGGAGTGTAGTAATGGCCAACAAGGCCACAAGAAGAGTCTTTTTCATATGTTCAAGGGTTAGGTTAGCTAAAATAGTGTCGTTTTTGGCTCCACGCCCAACAAGATGCGAGCCTGCGACAAGGCGGCTGCGGTAATCTCGCTACCCGAGAGCATCTTGGCAATCTCGGTTATGCGGTCATCGTCGCCAAGGCGCGAAATATTAGTACGGCTATCCTGCTTATATACAACAAAATGCGTTTCACCCTTCGATGCCACCTGCGGCAAGTGTGTAATGGCCACCACCTGCATATTCTCGCTCAAGCGACTGATAATATCGCCCATAGCATCGGCAATGCGGCCCGACACGCCCGTATCAATCTCATCGAAGATGATTGTGGGCAACTTCGACTTCTCGGCCAAAAGAGCTTTCAGCGACAACATCACGCGCGAAATCTCACCACCCGAAGCAATCTTCTCAATGGGTTGCGGCGCCATACGGCCATTTGCGGTAAACATAAAGCGGATATGATCCTTACCCGAGGGTAACAACTCGCCCGCATCGGCCACCTCCACAACAAACTGCGCCTCGGGCATACCAAGCGATGTAAGCGTAGATGCAATGCTCTTCGACATACCCTTCGAAGCCTTATCGCGCAATGCGTGAATCTTATCGGCCCACTTCTCGGCCTTGGCACGCAACGCCGAAATCTTCTCGCGCTGATGCCCGAGGTTCTCGTCGCTATGTGTTATCGCGCCCAACTGCTCCGCCAAACGCTCGCCAACGGCTATAAGCTCATCTAAAGTCTGCACGCGGTGCTTCTGGCACATCGAGTATATCAGGTTTACGCGCTCTGTCAATTTCTGCAAACGCTCGGGATTGGACTCTATACGCTCGCTATCGTCTGCCACGGTCTGTCCCAAGTCCTTCAACTCCTGCACCACAGAGTGCAGACGCGCAGCAATCTCCTCGCCCTGCGGATAGTTGCGGCTAACACGCTGCACAGCATTCTCCGCCGCCGACAACTGCTCCAGCACGCCTATCTGCTCGGCGTCCAACACATTACGAACTGAAATAAGAGCCTCGCTAATCTGGTCAGCATTCTCCAGCACAGTGAGTTCCGCCTCGGCCTCGGCCAGCTCGCCAGCCTTCAACGCCGCAGCCTCGAGCTCCTCGACCTGATAGCGCAGCCACTCCTCGTCCTTCTTCAGCGACTCGGCCTCGGCAACCATACGCTCCAACTCGCGCTCGGCGTGGCGCAACTCCGAATATATCTTCTTATACTCCGCAACAGCCTCCCCCGCACCTGCCAACGTATCGACAGCCGACGTGCGGAAAGTCTCGTCCGAGAGTATCATATTACGATGTTGTGAATGGATATCAATCAACCTCACGCCCAAATCGCGCAACACGCTAAGTTGCACGGGCATATCGTTGATAAACGAACGGCTCTTACCCGATGGCGAAATCATACGGCGGATAACCGTCTGCGGCTCATAGTCGAGGTCATTCTCCTCGAAGAAAGCCTCCAAACCATAGCCATCGACATCGAACTGTCCCTCGATAATGCAGTTGCGCTCCTGATCGCGTATTGTGCCACTCTCGTTCTTATTGCCGAGCAGCAGGCCCAACGCACCCAAGAGAATAGACTTACCCGCACCCGTTTCTCCCGTGATGATATTCAGGTGGGCGTCAAGCTGTAGATCGAGTTTATCAATCAACGCATAATTCTCAACTGTAAGTCTTCGCAACATATTTCTCCTTATAAAAGATTTTCAATTTTATCCACGATGCGCTCGGCAACATCGCTCTTCGACATCAAGGGCAACTCCTCGGCTCCCGCGTGGTCGATAAGCGTAACGACATTCGTATCGCCACGGAAGCCAGCGCCCTCTGTGCGGAGCGAGTTCAGCACGATGAAATCGAAGTTCTTGCGCTCCAGCTTCGACTGCGCATTCTCCTTCTCATTCTGCGTCTCCATAGCAAAGCCAACAAGCACCCTGCTACCCTTTTTCGCGCCCAGCGAAGCGGCAATATCCTTCGTACGTTTCAGAGCAATAGACATATCGCCATCGCCCTTCTTGAGTTTCTCATCGGCTACCGTCTGCGGCGTATAATCGGCCACAGCCGCGCACATCACTGCGCCATCGGTCTGCTCAAACACCTCATTACAAGCCTCATACATCTGCTCGGCCGATAGCACATCTACCCTATCCACACCCTTGGGTGTATCCAAAGCCGTGCGACCGCTAACCAACGTTACCTTTGCACCTCGTGCCGCCAAAGACTCCGCAACGGCATAACCCATCTTACCTGACGAGTGGTTTGAGATAAAGCGCACGGGGTCAATCGGCTCGATAGTAGCACCTGCCGTAACGAGGAAATGCTTACCCTCTAAGCTCTTTTTTTTTTCGTCAAACAGTGCCACCACAGCCTCCAGAATATCCTGTGGCTCAGCCATACGGCCCTTGCCAACGAGTCCGCTTGCCAAGAAACCAGAGCCCGGCTCGATGATATGCACACCATCCTCGCGCAGCTGCGCCATATTGCGCTGCGTAGCCACGTGAGCATACATATCCAAATCCATAGCGGGGGCAACGGCAACGGGGCAACGTGCCGACAAATAGGTGGTAAGTAGCAGATTATCAGCCACACCCGTAGTCATCTTGGCCATAGTATTGGCCGTAGCAGGAGCTATGAGATAGAGGTCGGCCCACTCGCCCAGCTTGACGTGTGAGTTCCACTCGCCATTCTCAGGATTGAAGAAATCCACCAAGATAGGATTCTTCGACACGGTAGCCATCGTAAGTGGCGTGATGAACTGCTTGGCGAGCGAAGTCATAACGACTTTAACCTCGGCACCTGCACTGACTAATAAACGGCAAAGCACAGCCGACTTATAAGCGGCTATGCTACCCGTAATACCTAAAATAATATGTTTTCCCTTCAACATATAAAGGAAATTTTCAAGACTCTCCCACCCCGCAGACCTCGGCGTGGAATAATCTTGTTAGACAAACATTTCTCTCTACTTATCGCCCTTGCGGTAGTAAATCTCATCATCGAGGAACTCCTCCGTAGCAATGATAACGGGCTTGGGAAGACGCTCGTAATAACGTGAAATCTCAATCTGCTCGCGGTTCTCGAAAGTCTCCTCCATAGTGTCGGTGGGTGACGAGAAATCGGCCAACTTGCGGTTCAACTCGGTCTTAAGCTCGGTTGAAATCTGGTTAGCACGACGAGCGATGATGTTGATGCTCTCGTAGATGTTACCTGTATCCTTGTCCAAATCGACAAGCTTGCGAGTAACAGTGTTGTTGGGAATGTTCTTCTTAATCTCCATCTTATTGTATGTGTAATTTCGTTGTTATTCTTCTTTCTTGTTCTTCTCGATGAAACGCTTTGCCACATCGGCCATATCATCGACCTCCTTCTTATACTTCGACTCGGGGTACTCCATAACGAAGGTATAGTAAGCATCGAGCGTTGACATATAACGGTCCAACTGCTTCGACTCTACAGAGTTGTCGGCAAACTCGTACGATGCCTTTACCACGTAGTACATCAAATCCTCGCGGCGGTGCGACGTGGGATACTTCTGTATAGCATTACGGAATGCAATGATAGCAGCACTATATCGCCCAATCTTGTAATAGGTATAGGCATTCAGATATGACTTCTCGTGTAGACGCCAAGTCAAGTCCTTCGTCATCTCGTCAAACAGAGGCTTCTGCTCCGAGTTGGGATAGTGCGACATAAACTCCGAGATAGCGACAAGGGCACGAGCCGTATTTGTCTGGTCGCGCTCGGGTGCAGGACACATATTGAAGAGGCTGACAGCATACATAGCCTCGGCATCCTCGATAAAGGCACTACGACCGAAACTACGGCGGAAGTCATCCAACTGCTCCGAAGCGGTCATATAGTCGCCATCCTTGAAGTAAGCTCGCGCTTTATAGAACTTGATGGTATCCTCTTTGAGTGTACCCTTGAAGTAGGGCTCACAGTGGTTTAACAACGCGAGGGCCTTCTGCCACTTCTCTGCCTGATAGAACAAAACACCACGCTCATAAATCAACTCTGCATCACCAGATTTGATAACGCGCTGGATGTTTGAACAGCCACAAAAAGCCACAACGACTGCGACAAAAGCCGCCAAGTAAAATAATTTTTGTCTCATACCGAATCCTTTACAACTGCATTGCAGGGTAATAATCGTGCAAAATTACACATTTTTTTTCATCTAACGACACTTAAATGAAATTATTATATCTTTTAGACGATAAAAATCTCACTATTTGCGACAAATAGCCCCTTGTGTAAAAAAAAGAGGGTGCATAACATTAAATGTTAGCACCCATATATTTTCTATGAAATAAGTTATATAGAAAGAGGGATTTTAAGGCTTGCGATGTCCGAAAAACCGCAGTTTACTAACGTAAATGAGGATTTTGAGGGCGAGCGTAACGCCAAAATCACCTTTCTATTAACTTATTTTACATCGTTCCAGTCATCAGTACGGAACGGAACAGCGGGAATTCCAAAGACATTCTTCAAATTACCCGGAGCAAAGTTGCGGAACGAGTAACGCACGGCCACGGGCTGTGTAACCTTATCACTCCATACGGTCACCTCCTGCTGTGCCGAGATAGTAGCCTCAGCCTTATGGAACACCTTATCCTCGCCAGCAATCTCAAAGCCTACGACAGCCTCGCCATATGAGGGGCTGAGGCCCAAATCGCAGTTGCTCATCTTAATCTTCGCCTTGCCATCCTTAATCTCGTAGGCTGCCATCTGCGGAGCCTTAGCCTCAAAGCCCTGCTGACCGTAGGTCTGCGCCAAAGCCAAAGCGGCCAAACGCTGACCAACCTCAAACTTCTGCGCAGGGTGTATGCAACGCTCCTCGCCGATATCGGTTGTTGCAGCCATACCGCAGTTAGGAATCTTCGACAATGCACGCACCTGATTCTCAACAAACAAGGGGTATGCAATTTCGTCAGAGCCCTTATAGATATAGGGAGCAATCATTACGTAATAGAAAGGCATTGCATTCTCCTTATCGCCCCAATCCTCACGCCACTGCTGCACCATACGTGCCATCATAGTATCGTAGTGGTCGTTGTCATCAAGATTCGAGCAACCCTGATACCAAAGGAAACCCTTCGCCGTATAATCGCGAATAGGGGCAATCATTGCACAGTACAACTCCGTAGGCTTCATACTATGCACAGTGTGCTTGTGCTCAATCTGCTCCTTGGTAAGAATGTCCTCCAGAGCCGACATAGGCATCCACGACTCGATGCGAGTACCGCCCCAGTTTGTGGTGATAATACCGATGGGGATATTGATTGCACTTGCAAGGTTGTAGGCGAAGAAATATGCCGTAGCCGACATATTGGCAACGCTCTGCGGCGATGCGCAGAACCACTCGCCACCCTCGCAATCCTCCTTCTCCTCGTTGTATGAGCGAGCACGCTTCACAGTGAACATACGGATTCGGTTGGCCTCCTTCGCTGCCGAGAGAATGTAATTCATTGAGTTCTCCACGGGCTGACGACCAAAGCCCTTGACGGGCATCTCCATATTACTCTGGCCAGAGCACACCCACACGTCGCCGATAAGGATATTATCCAACTTAAGAGTCTCGCCATCGCTAATGGTGATAGTCTGCGGCTCAAACGTTGCGGCGGGAGTATCAACCTCTACAGACCAACGTCCCTGGCCATCGGCCGAGGTCTGTATCTTGCGAAGTTTATTCCACGATACGGTGATGGTAATCTTCGAGTTAGGTGTAGCCTTACCCCACAGATTAGCCATACTATTCTGCTGGAGTACCATATTGCTACCCAGCACCTTAGGCAGTTCAATCTTCGCCGATGCCCCCATTGAGAGGCATACGGCAAAGACCAATAATATAAGTCGTTTCATAACTTACCTTTTTAGATTTCCAACTTGCGTGCGCCGTCAGAGATTACAACGTCGTACACCTTAGGCTCGTGGCCATAAGCGGCGTTGAACTTCTCCTTTGCAGTTGCGATAAAGGCGTCGTACAGCTCTGCCTTCACGAGGTTGATAGTACAACCTCCAAAGCCACCACCCATAATACGTGAGCCTGCAACGCCACACTCCTTGGCAACTGTCGCCAAGAGGTCGAGCTCCTCGCAGCTAACCTCATAATCCTTCGACATTCCCCAGTGAGTCTCGTACATACGCTCACCCACGGTCTCCAAGTCACCAGCCTCCAAAGCGGCACAAACGTCAAGTACACGCTTCTCCTCGCCGATAACGTAGCGAGCACGCATATAATCCTCCTCCGAAATCTGCTCCTTAACAGCATCCAACTGCTCCATTGTAGCACCACGCAAGGTCTCCTGACCAAGGATAGCGGCTACACGCTCGCAAGACTCACGACGCTTGTTGTAGGGCGAGCCTACCAACTCGTGCTTAACAACAGAGTCGAGCAATACCAGACGATAACCGAACTTCTCGGGGTCGAAGGGGAAGTACTCAAACTCCGAAGAGAGGCAGTCCAGACGCATCAAGTTACCCTTCTTGCCGTGTACCGATGCAAACTGGTCCATAATACCGCACTTCTCGCCGCAGTAGTTATGCTCGGTTGACTGACCGATACGAGCCAACTCGAACTTCTCGATTTTATCCTCGTTGTAGATGTGGTTCAGGGCAAAAGCGAAGGTTGACTCCAATGCAGCCGATGATGACATACCAGCGCCGAGGGGTACATCGCCAGCAAAAGCAGTATCGAAGCCCTCAACCTTGAAACCACGCTTCTGAATCTCGCGTGCAACACCGAAGATATAGCAAGCCCACGATGCAGCGGGTTTATCCTCCTCGTTAAGGCCGAACTCTGCGTAGTCGTTCAAATCCACGGCGTATGCACGAATCTTATCTGTTCCGTTGGGCTTAATCTCTGCTACCATAGCCTTGTCGATAGCACCGGGGAATACGAAGCCGCCGTTGTAGTCGGTGTGCTCACCGATAAGGTTGATACGACCGGGTGAAGTATAAAGCTCGCCTGCAGCACCAAAGTGCTCGGCAAATTTTTCACGAATTAATTTAATATCCATTGTCTTAGAGTTTTAAGGTTTTTGTTAGGTTTTATTTTGTGTAGAATTTATAGATACATACGTGAGTATAAACCTCGTCGGGATTCAACACGATTGAGGGGAAACCCTCGTGGTTGATAGCATCGGGGTGCTTCTGTGTCTCGAGAGCCAACGACTCGCGGTACTTGATAGGCTTGCCATACTTTCCGTTGTAAGTGCCATCGAAGAAGTTACCGCTATAGAACTGCATAGCAACCTGATCCGTAGCAATATCCATACAACGACCTGTCGAGGGCTCATATACCGATGCCAAAGTCATCACCTGACCATTATCCTCGCGAGCAAATACCCAGTTCTGGTCGTAACCGCCACCGTTAATCAACTGCTCGTGCTTCTCGCCGATGCGCTCGCCGATAGCGTGAGGCTCGCGGAAATCGAAGGGAGTGCCCTCAACGGCCATCAACTCACCCGTAGGAATAAGCTCCGCATCGGTGGGAGTGATATGGTCGGCATTGATTGTAAGCACGTGGTCGGTAATAGGGCCATTACCCTCACCCTTGAGGTTGAAGAATGAGTGGTGAGAGAGGTTTACGATAGTCTTCTTATCGGTCTTTGCGTGATATGTAACCTCAAACTCATTCTCGGGAGTCAATGTGTAGGTCATCAGGATATCCAAGTTGCCGGGGAAACCGTCGGCGCCATCGGGAGATACAAGGTGCAATGTGATAGCGTTGTCAGATACGTGCTCCACGTCCCATACAACCATATCGATACCCTTGTTACCGCCGTGCAGGGCGTGGCCATTGCTATTCTGCGGTACCTGATAATCTACGCCATCGAGAGTAAACTTACCCTCGTCAATACGGTTACCCACGCGACCTACGGGCGCACCCAAGAAACGCTCGCCTGTGTTGTTTACATAGCGGTCCAGCTTATCGTAACCCAATACGATATCCTCCATCTTGCCATCGCGGTCGGGAGTCCACAACGACACTACGCGACCACCGAAGTTGGTAACCTGCATAGTGATTGTACCATTTGTCAATGTGTAGAGGCTCACGGGCTTACCATCAACGGTTGCGGTAAAATCCTCCGCCTTCATAAGATTCAAAGCCGACTCCTGCTTTGCTGCACCGCCGCCACAGCCTACCATAATAGCCGCAGCAGCCAATATTGAAAAAATCTTTTTCATTCTATTCTCTTGTTTGTACTCCCTGCCGACTCTCGCCAGCAGGGAATCATATCTATTTTTCGTTAATGCCTACTTCTCGGCAGGAAGCTCCATCTGGAAAATCTTGCGCACGCGCTCCATATCATACTTAACGCCACGGTCGTAGTAATATACACCGTTCTGCTCCTGCATAACGTCGGTGAGCTGAGTGTAGCAGTAGCCCCACATCTTGTCGCTCATCTCGATAAGTACGCGCACCTGAGCCTCCAAGCGCTTGTAGAAATCCTCCTTGGTCTTAGCTGCATCGCCATAACCCCAAGCATCACCCTCGGCGGGGTTAGCCTCCATACACTTGATACCACCGAACTCGTCGAGGATATAAGGAATCTCGCCATTATATACGGGGAATGTGTAGGGTGAGTTCAGCACACCACGGTTGTAACCGATGTTACCGCGAGGACGTGCCTGAACCTGAGGCTTGCGAGTGAACATATCGCCATTGTTGAATACGATGTCGCGCAACTTCTCGGGATTCTGCTCGTAGTGGTGCTCGGTCCAGATGTCAGTCATAGTCTGCACACCACCGCTGACGGTGTTGATAGGACGTGAGGGATCCAACTGCTTTGTAATTGTGTAGATATCAGCCTGGAAACGGGGGAACTGAGTCTCATCGGGCCAGAACTGCTCGTTGAAGGGAGTCCACGTAACGATTGAGGGGTGGTTCATATCACGAACAACCACGTTACGCCATTCTGCGATGAAGTTACGAGCCGACTCAACATTATTTGCATCGAAGCCCCAGCTCGGTGCCTCACCCCAAGTAAGGTAACCCAACTTATCAGCCCAATAGTGGAAACGCTCCTCAAATACCTTCTGGTGCAGACGTGCGCCATTGAAACCAGCAGCCATCGAAAGCTCGATATCCTTCTTCAACGCTGCATCAGAGGGAGCTGTCCAGATACCATCGGGATAGAAACCCTGATCCAATACCAAACGCTGGTAGTAAGGCTCGTTGTTCAAATAAATCTTGTTGCCAACGGTGTGAATCTTACGCATACCGAAGTATGAATCCACCTTATCGATAACCTGACCTGCAGCATTCTTCAAAATAAACTCTACATCGTAGAGGAAGGGAGACTCGGGGCTCCACAACTTAGCCTTCTTGATAGGCAATGTAACAATAGAGCCAGATGCTACGGGAGCTGTATCGGTTGCAACAACCTTTGCACCATCCTTAACGTTGATTGTAAGAACATCGCCTACGGCGTTACGACGCATAGTGAACTCCATAGTTACGGCACTGCGGTCGATGTCGGTTGTGTACTTAACACGCTTGATAGCTGTGGGAGCAACAGCCTCCATCCATACAGTCTGCCAGATACCTGTCGTACGAGTGTACATACACTCGAAGGGACCGTGACGCAACGACTGCTTACCAGCCGACTGACGGCCTGCGCGCAAGTCGCTCGATGCAGATACTACCAATGAGTGGCTCTTACCAGCCTCCACAAACTTGGTGATATCCACAGAGAACGAATCAGAGCCACCGAAGTGACGGTCAACGAACTGTCCATCGATATAAACCTCTGACTCATAATATACTGCACCGAAGTTCAACAATACGTCCTTACCACTCCACTCTGCGGGAATAGTAATCTCTCGCTGATACCAGATGCAGGGGATAAACTCTGTGTGCTCAACACCTGAGAGCTTACTCTCGGGAGCAAAAGGCACGATAATCTTACCATCGAAACCCTTGCTTGCCATAAGGTTACGCTCCCAACCCGTCTTAACAAGGTCGAGAGTGTACGACCACTCACCATTAAGGTTTACCCACTCGGCACGCTCCATCTGGGGACGGGGGTACTCTGCACGTGGCAACTGTGCCCACGCACCTGCCCAAATCATAAGGGCAACAACTGCTAAAATAATTCTTTTCATTTGGTTATAGTTTATTGTTTTGATTTCGTTTTAGACAACACAAGCCTGCAACGGTTATCTCCGCGGCAGGCCTGCATCGAATATCTTACTGCTCGTAGCCGGGAGCTGCCATCTGGAAGATAGCCTTCACGCGCGGCATATCGTACTTGCTCTCGCGGTTGTAGTAGTACACACCATTCTGCTCCTGCTCAACATCGGTAAGCTGTGTGTAGCAGAAACCGCAAATCTTATCGCTGTGGCTGATAATAGCCTTCACCTGCGACTCCAGACGCTTATAGAAGTCCTCCTTTGTGGGAGCTGCGTTACCATAACCCCAAGCATTCTCCTTCGAGGGGTTAGCCTCGGCGCACTTGATACCACCAAACTCGTCGATGATGTAGGGCACCTTGCCATCGTAGTAGAGCTGAATAATCGTCTTGGGATCCACCTTGCTGGGGGCCTGTGGCTGATAGAACTTCTCACCATCGAAGAGCTGAGTGTGCAACTTATCGCCATCCTGCTGGTAGCTGTGTGATGTGCAGAAATCAGAGATTACGTAAAGACCACCGCTGATAGTATTCACGGGACGTGAAGGATCGAGCTGACGAGTGATGTGATATACATCGGTCAAAAGACGGCCCATCTCGTTAGTTGTTGCAGCCCACTCCTCGTTGAAGGGAGTCCAAGTAACCAATGCGGGGTGGTTACGGTCGCGAACAACGATGTTAGTCCACTCTGAAATGAAGTTACGGCCAGCCTCCACAGATGAAGAGTTCTTGCCCCAAGAAGCCATCTCACCCCATACCAAGTAACCGAGCTTGTCGGCCCAATAGTAGAAGCGCTCCTCAAACACCTTCTGGTGCAGACGTGCACCATTGAAACCAGCGGCCATAGACATCTCGATATCAGCCTTCAAAGCAGCATCAGAAGGAGCTGTCCAGATACCATCGGGATAGAAGCCCTGATCCAAAACAAGACGCTGGTAGTAGGGCTTATTATTCAAGAAAATCTTTGTGCCATCGATATGAATCTTACGCATACCAACGTAAGCGTCAACCTTATCCAAGGTCTGACCTGCGGCATTCTTCACCTCGTAAACAACATCGTATAGGAAAGGCGACTCGGGGCTCCATAACTTAGCCTTCTTGATAGGCACAACAACGGGCATACCCTGCGCCGCAACCACGTCAGCCTTTGCTACAACCTTTTCGCCATCCTTAACACTGATAACAAGGCGGTTGCCATTCATCAGGCCATAGAATGTAGGAGTTACCACCAACTGGCTCTGGTCGATATCGGTCATAACCTGCACGCGCTCCAAACCGCACGCATCAACAGCCTCCATCCACACTGTCTGCCAGATACCTGTTGTACGAGTGTAGTTACAACCGTATGAGTTCAAGCGTGTTGACTGCTTACCTGCGGGCTGGTTGTTAGAGCGAACATCGCTCTCGGCGTGAATAACCAAGTTGTGCTCCTTGCCATCGGCAACAAATGAAGTAATATCAAATGAGAAAGAGTCCGAACCACCAAAATGGCGACCTACGAACTTACCATCGATATAGATTTCTGACTCGTAATATACGGCACCGAAATTCAACTTCACACTCTTACCCTGCCAAGTTGCGGGAATCTGAATGGGACGCTGATACCATATAGCGTTGATAAACTCAGTGTGAGCCACACCAGAAAGTTTGCTCTCGGGGGCAAAAGGCACGATAATCTTACCATCGAAGCCGTTGCTATTGTAGTAATCACGCTCGTGGCCTGTAGAAGCCAGGTCGAGAGTATAGCTCCACTCGCCATTGAGGTTTACCCAATCAGCACGCTCAAACTGCGGGCGAGGATATTCAGCACGAGGCTGTTGCGCAAACGATGCCACGGCAAAAAAGAGAGCCACGACAGTCAGAATCTTGAATTTCATAATAGTTATAATTGTTATAGGTTAATATTCTCACAAATGTACACTTTTTTTATCAAACCACAAAGCCGATACCTACATATAAAAAGAAAAAATTTAGGGTGTCCGACTCATATCGGACACCCCAATTTTACCAATTGTCAGATATTGTATAGCAAGCGATGACTAAATAAAGATATACTTCAAAATAAACAGCACCGCAAGTATATACATCGTAGGCGTAATACGCTTATAATTACCACACAAAATGTTTAACAACACGTAGCTAATCATACCCAACAAGATACCGTCAGAGATTGAGTATGCCAAAGGCATCATAATGATGGTAACAAATGCGGGGATAGACTCTGCGTAGTTATCGAGGTCGATATCCTTGATGGGGCTCATCATAAACAAACCAACAATCACCAGCACAGATGCTGTCGCAGCTGGAGGGATTGCCAAAAACAAAGGCGAGAAGAACAAAGCAATAGCGAAGCAAGCCGCCACAGCAAATGCAGTAAGACCTGTACGGCCACCCTGCGCTACGCCCGAAGCACTCTCGACGTATGTTGTAGTTGTAGATGTACCCAAACAAGCACCGACAGTTGTAGCGATAGAGTCTGCCATAAACGCCTGCTTGATACGTGGAATACGTCCATCGGGGCCGATGATATTCGCTTTGGTACATACACCCACCAATGTGCCGATAGTATCAAACATATCGATAAAGAGGAAGGTAAATACCACCACAAGCATATCGAGCGTAAAGACATTTGTCCACTCAAATTTACAGAAGATATCCGAAATAGAGTGTGGCATAGAGACCACACCGTTATAATCGGTCTGGCCCATAGGAATACCAATCAATGTTGTTACGAGAATACCTATAAGCAAACCACCGCGTACATTCTTTACGACAAGCACACCGGTAATAATCAAACCAATCAAACCGAGCAACGCACTACCTGATGTAATCTCGCCGAGCGACACCAACGTAGCGTCGTTATTTACGATAATACCCGCATTCTGCAGACCGATAAAGGCGATGAATAGACCAATACCCGCACCAATGGCATTCTTCAGCGAAGCGGGGATAGCATTCACGATAGCCTCGCGCAAGTTAGTGAGCGTAAGCACAATAAATATCAAACCCTCGATAAATACCGCCGTCAGCGCGAACTGCCACGAGTAGCCCATACCCAAGCATACAGTATAGACAAAGAAGGCATTTAGTCCCATACCCGGCGCCAAGCCAAATGGCATCTTAGCCAACAGAGCCATCGCCAACGAGCCGACAATGGCAGCCAAAGCCGTAGCCGTAAACACTGCACCAGCCGACATACCCTCAAGCAGGCTAAACATCGACGGATTAACAGCCAAGATATAAGACATCGTAAGGAATGTTGTCAAACCTGCCAACAACTCCGTACGGATAGTTGTTTTAGTTGGGTCATACCCAAAAAGTCTCTTCAACATAATATCAAGTTTTATTTAGTTTCGTTAGAAAGTCCACTTGGCCGCCAACGTGGGGATAGCATAAAAACCCTTTGACACAAAGTTATTAGATAGCTCAACCTCTGTTCCTACGCTCAAATTAACCTTATCCCAGCCCTTAATCTTGTTCATATTGAGCCACAACTGAGGCTCGGTGAGCAAAATGTGCGATGTTCCCTGCCAAGGACGGCACTCGCGCCAGAAATCAATAAATCCCGAGAAAGAGCACCAGCCGTTAGCAAAGCTGATACCCCAAACACCCGTAATCTGGAAGTTATGCTCCTGACTTGCGCCAGCCATATTGACCGTATGAGGAATAAACTTGTACATCATTGATATAGACCACGTCTTACTAAAATCCTTCGAGTGGCCCGAATATGTAGCACCCGCCAACCACGAGTCGTTGTACGAGCCAGCCGAGTTACTCATACCGCCGTTATACTCGGCGTGAATCGACAACCAATCCATCTTGCTATCCTGCCAAAAGCAGAACTCACGCGCAATCTCCCAATATGCACCCTTGACACCCGTTGCATAGTCAAGGTCAATAAAGAAGAAGGTGCTACCGAAAGAGTCGGGGCGGAACATCTCCACTGTAGTAGTGAGGGTAGGACGACCGTAGTAGTTCTCCGTCTTGCCCAATTCATCGTACATACCACGACCTAAATCGTAGTGTAGCTGGACATTCTGCGCCTTAGCAATACAGCTAATAGCAACAAAAAGTGCAATAGTCAATATTCTCTTCATAGTTCACTATTTTAAGGTTTTAGCACACGTTACCATTCACAAATATAATAAATTACGGCCAATAAATCGCAATTTAAGCCAAAATAACTCTACGCATACCTATAAAAAACGGTTAGGGCCCCTCGCGGGACCCTAACCTCTCTCAACTATTACAATTATCTTTATCACTAAAGATCTTTTTTACGAATTGCCTCCAGCATATCGTCGGTCATAGACGACAAATCCCACTGAGGTTTCCAACCCCACTCCTCGCGAGCACAAGAGTCATCGAGGCTATTGGGCCAACTTTCGGCAATGCCCTGCTTAACAGGATCGATACGATAGGTCATCTTAAAATCGGGTACGCGCTTGCGTATCTCGTTATAGATGATATCGGGAGTAAAGCTCATTGATGCGATATTAAAGCTATTACGATGGCGCAACTTGTTGGGGTCGGCCTCCATCAACTCAACCATAGCTCGCAAAGCATCAGGCATATACATCATATCCATATACACATCACGCACGGGGCATACAAACTTCTCGCCCTTAACGGCTGCGTAATAAATCTCAACGGCGTAATCGGTAGTACCGCCACCGGGCAAGGTAACATTCGAGATGATACCGGGAAAACGCACCGAACGTGTATCTACGCCATAGCGTGTGTAGTAGTAGTTAGAGAGCAACTCGCCAGTAACCTTACATACGCCATACATCGTATCGGGCTGCATC
>JAZRLD010000030.1:0-7428 GCA_045646685.1 Alistipes sp.
GCCGTAGAGGCCGTGAAGGCTATCAAACCAAAAATCTTCTACCCGTACCATTACGGTGAGGTTGATGAGGTTACAGATATCGAACGCCTGAAAAAAGAGTTAGCAGACGTAACCGACGTAAGAGTATTCCCGATGGAGTAACCAACAAAAAAATAGGATGTCTTTTTCGGACATCCTATTTTTTATTGAAGAATTTATAACAAGAGCTATTTTGAAGCTGGTCGCAGTTCGAGAAAGCGCAGTTTACCGAGCGTAAATAAGCATTTCGAGGACAAGCCAGATGCCAAAAGAGCCTTGTTAGGTAATTTCTACTTAATAATTTTATCCAATGCATCTACTGCACGACGAATCTCCGCCTCGGGCAAATCGTGGTCAACAAGATTATTTGCAAAATACTGCTCGAAGGCATAGAGGTCAATCATACCGTGACCAGAGAGGTTAAAGAGGATTGTCTTCTCCTTACCCTCCTCCTTGGCCTGCAACGCCTCGCGTACTGCGACGGCAATGGCGTGACAAGACTCGGGCGCAGGGATAATACCCTCGCTATTGGCGAACATCATACCCGCCGAGAATGTCTCAAGCTGCTGCACAGACTGCGCCTCAATAAAGCCATCCTTGAACAACTGGCTCACGATAGGACCTGCACCGTGATAGCGCAAACCTCCTGCGTGGATATTCGAGGGCTGGAATGTATGGCCGAGCGTGTACATAGGCATCATAGGTGTCAAACCTGCTGTATCGCCAAAGTCATACTGGAACTCGCCGCGCGTAAGTTTAGGGCACGAAGCTGGCTCAACAGCCACAACGCGCGTTTTCTTACCCTCACAAATATTTCTACGAATAAATGGAAATCCGATACCAGCGAAATTAGAACCACCGCCGAAGCAGCCGATAACAACATCGGGCTCGTCACCCGCCATCTCCATCTGCTTGATACACTCCTCACCGATAACGGTCTGGTGCAACAACACGTGATTCATCACACTACCCAAGCAGTAACGAGTATTCTCACCGTGCTCCAAAGCACTCTCCACAGCCTCCGAGATAGCCATACCGAGGTTACCCGCGCAATCAGGATCCTTGGCCAACACTTCGCGACCGAAATTTGTCGTATCACTCGGCGAGGGGATAACATTCGCACCCCACGCATTCATCAACAACTTACGATATGGCTTCTGCTGACAGCTGACCTTAACCATATATACACGCAAGTCGATATTAAAATACTGACACGCAAGCGATATGGCACTACCCCACTGACCACCGCCTGTCTCCGTTGCAAGATACTTTATACCCTGCTTGGCGTTGTAGTAAGCCTGCGGAATTGCCGTATTGGGCTTATGCGAGCCTGCAGGCGAAACACCCTCATTCTTGAAGTAAATCTTTGCAGGCGTATCCAACATACGCTCCAAATTATAGGCACGCACCACGGGCGTAGGGCGCCAAATCTTATATAAATCCTGCACCTGGTCAGGAATCTCAATATAACGTTCAGTAGAAAGTTCCTGACGCACCAACTCCTCGCCAAAGATGCGGCTCATTGACTCAAAGGTCACGGGCTGCTTGGTCTGTGGGTCGAGGCAAGGCATAGGCTTATTGGGCATATCGGCCACAATATTGTACCACGCCTTCGGCATCTCACTCTCGGGTAGGATAAATTTCTTTGTCTTCATACCTTTATATTTTTATTTTTACATTCTCACTGCTCGCTGTGGCTATGCAACAGAAAAAAACCATCGTCCGACTGCGAACAATGGTTTTCATAAATTTTAACATTATATGCACACATAACTACTCCAACGCCATTGTTCTATTCTCGCAATGAACGCCACCACCAATAGTTATGTACCTGTTGTGTCATACCAATCACTTGTTCTTAATGCAAATATAAGCATAAATTTGTTACGTTGTACAGATATGTTGCATTTTCTTGCACATATAATCAACAATTTATGTCCTATTCTCTGCAACCCAATTTGTAAGTTCAACAAAATCGGCCACCGACAACTGCTCGGCACGCTGCGTAAAGAAACGATGCTCGGCACCACCAAAGTCTCCAAACACAGAACGCAGAGAGTTACGAATCATCTTGCGGCGCTGGCCAAACGAAGCCTTCACAACCTTAACGAATAGGGCCTCGTCGCAGCCCAATTTCTCCGTATTGTTACGCTTCAGACGAATAACTGCCGACTTTACCTTTGGAGGCGGATTAAAGACCTTCTCGCCAACGGTAAAGAGATACTCAATATCGTACCACGCCTGTAACAACACGCTCAAGATACCATACTCGCGTGAGCCAGGAGGCTCGGCAATACGCACAGCCACCTCTCGCTGAATCATTCCCACACACTCGGGTACAATGTTGCGATTTTCGATGACCTTGAAGAATATCTGCGAAGAGATATTGTAAGGGAAGTTACCAATCACGCGCACCTCCTCGCCAAAACGCTCCCGCAAATCCATCTTCAAGAAATCTCCCTCGATGAGTCGCGGTGCAAAGTCGGGATAGTGCTCGTGCAGATACTCTACGCTCTCTGTATCAATCTCGGCTCCGTAGGTTACCACATCATCTCGCTGCAACAAAAACTGCGTCAGCACACCCATACCGCAACCCACTTCCAGCACCTGCACGGGAGATTCGGCCGTACCACCCGACAGAGAAAAACATATCTTTCGGGCTATATTCAAATCGGTCAGAAAGTGCTGACCGAGTGCTTTTTTCGCTCTTACCTGTGTCATACAGCTACAAAGGTAGTTAATTTTCTCAAGAATAAAAATCTTTAATACAATACTAAATCAGCACCGAAAGCATTGGAACATAATCATTCAATATATATTCTCATTCAATGCACATAAACAGTAACGCAAAAAGAATACGCTTAAATCGTGATAAATATCTACAAGTTCCCTACTCTGGATATATCATTTTCTTGGTGACGCCGCCATCGACGGTGATGCATTGACCGTTGATGAAATCACTCTTCTCGTCGCACAAGAATAGACAGGTGTGTGCAATATCCTCCGCCTTGCCAACTCTGCCCGAAAGATGAAATGCGTGGTCCTCGGGGCGCAAAATCTCATCTTCATTGACGCTAATCCAGCCCGGAGCGATGCAATTAACTGTAATATAATAAGGCGCAAGCGACACCGCCAAGGCGTGCGTTAGCGACCATATTCCACCCTTTGAGGCTGCGTATGCCTCGGAATTAGCCTCGCTCTGCAAATAGCGCGTAGAGCAGAGGTTTATGATTCGACCATAAGGATTCGCTGCGCCCATCTTTTCGCGGTGTATAGCCAGCAGGCGCGATATGATAAATGAGGAACGCAAATTAGTATTTAATACCCTCTCAAAGTGCTCCACCGAACACTTTGTAATTGGCCGAAAACCTCCAATACCTACATTATTCACGATAATATCGAGGTCTCCCCACTCATTAAGGAGCATCTGTACAGCATTCTCCAACGCCTCCACATCACAAACATCAAGAGCAAAGAAACGCGCTCCCGTAGCAATAGCTACTTCATTGCCTCGTTCAACATCAATATCACAAAAGGCCACACGGTCACCATTGGCAACAAATGCCTCAACGATAGCACGCCCAATACCGTGCCCCGCACCCGTAACAAATACTCGTCGCATATTTTTCTATAAAGATGTATTACTAAATATTTCTTTAAGCCAGCTTAAATAGTTTTTACTCAAGTTGTTCCTCATCGAGTAATTTACGTTTACGCTCAACCATCTCCCCTTCGCGCTTGCCCAAATAGCCTCCTATTGAGCCATCTGCGGCCACAACACGATGACACGGCACCTCTGGAGCAAAAGGGTTTCGCTTGAGAGCCTGTCCGACAGCTTGCGCACTACGGCAACCTATGCGCTGCGCCAACTCGCCATAGGTAATAGTCTTACCTGCAGAAACATTCAACAACTCCAAATATACCCTACGTTGAAATGGCGTAATTG
This sequence comes from Alistipes sp., assembly GCA_045646685.1. Lineage (GTDB taxonomy): Bacteria > Bacteroidota > Bacteroidia > Bacteroidales > Rikenellaceae > Alistipes. The sequence goes on from JAZRLD010000030.1 coordinate 3,965, forward strand.
ACGATGATAGCTCTACGCGTTTACGGATATCTAAATTGTTTTTTCTCTGCAAATGCCACATTTGATGTTTGAAAAACAACCGAGTGCCAACACGCTCGAAACCGAGCGAAGTGTATAACCCTTCTGCTTGCTGATTGTCATAATCGACTATTAATCCAACGCAATCGTGCCCCGCAACAAAAGCCTCGTTACAAAATGTCTCAATCAAAGCACGGCCAACACCCAAACCTCGAAATTGCGAAAAAACACTTATCGAATCGAGATAATACTCGCCTCTTCCCGTTTCATCCAGAATGTTTGGAACGCGACCAATACACTCAAGCAACACGGTAAAAGTACCATTACGCAACGCTCTCAACTGCGCACCATCGTAACCCACAATCGCTCCAGCCGCAACCCCATCAACCTCCGCAATAAGCGCATTCCGCCAACTATACTGCGTAGCATCCCGACGAGCAATCTCGGCCAGCACAGCAATGTAATCATCGCCGCAATATCTACGCAATGTAACCTCATCACCAATAGCCGACGCAACCGCTCGGGCAATCACTTCCGCATCCTTCAGCGTTGCAGCACGCACTATGATTTTCGCAGTATCCATACAACAAAGTTAACGAAAATTACGATATTAGGCAATGTTCTCCATTTATAATTAGGCGACACGTTTCCTTAATTTACGCAATTACTGAATTTACCATCATCAGAACATTACCTCCTTAAATTATTTTCAATTACTAAAGTCACACTAATGCAACTACGATTATGCGTTTGTAGAACGACTCGCAAGCCTTGAAGGTAAATAAAATATACAGGCCATTTTCTATTTGTTCATTGTTGGCATAGTTTTGGGAATATCGGTATAAATCAATCAAATATTCCCAATATGAAACAATCAAATAAAAAACATTTAACGGCAGAGAACGGCCGCCCCATTGCCGATAATCAGAACACACAAACCGCAGGTATTCGTGGACCCGTTACCCTGCAAGACCCGTGGCTAACCGAGAAATTAGCCCATTTCGACCGCGAGGTGATTCCTGAGCGTCGTATGCACGCCAAGGGCTCAGGCGCATACGGTACATTTACCGTTACACACGATATTTCGGCTTATACCCGCGCCTCAATCTTCTCGGAGATAGGCAAGAAAACCGACTGCTTTGTCCGCTTCTCGACCGTTGCGGGCGAGCGTGGAGCAGCCGATGCCGAAAGAGATATTCGTGGCTTTGCGATGAAGTTCTACACCGACACGGGCAATTGGGATTTGGTGGGTAACAATACGCCTGTATTCTTCCTGCGCGACCCGTTGAAATTCCCCGACCTCAACCACGCCATCAAGCGCGATTCTCGCACGGGTATGCGCTCGGCAAATAGTAACTGGGACTTTTGGACTCTCCTACCAGAAGCATTACATCAGGTGACAATCACAATGTCGCCACGCGGTATTCCTGCCTCGTTCCGCCATATGCACGGCTTTGGTAGTCACACTTATAGCTTCATCAATGCAGACAACCGCCGTACGTGGGTGAAATTCCATCTGCGTACCTTGCAGGGAATCAAGAATATGACCGACGAGGAGGCAGAGGCTGTGATTGCCAAAGATAGAGAGTCGCACCAAAGGGACTTGTTCGATGCGATTGAGCGTGGCGACTACCCTCGTTGGCTGATGCAGGTACAACTGATGACAGAGGAGCAAGCGAAGGTGTATCACATCAACCCCTTCGACCTTACGAAGGTGTGGTATCACGGCGATTTTCCGCTGCACGATGTGGGCATATTGGAACTCAACCGTAACCCCGAAAACTTCTTTGCCGAGACCGAGCAGGCGGCATTCAACCCAATGAATATTATTGACGGCATCGGCTTCTCGCCTGATAAGATGTTGCAGGGTAGATTGTTCTCCTATGGCGATGCGCAACGCTACCGCTTGGGCGTAAACCACCACCTGATACCTATAAATAAGCCTCGTTGCCCATACCATTCATACCACCGCGACGGACAGATGCGAACTGACGACAACGCTGGGCGCACAATAGGCTACGAGCCGAATAGCTATAGCGAGTGGTGTGACCAGCCGCACCTCAAAGAGCCACCTTTGGCTGTTTCGGGCGAGGTGTATAATTACGACGAGCGCGAACTCGATAGCGACTACTATACGCAGCCGGGCAAGCTATGGCGACTGATGTCGGCGGAGGACCAACGAGCGACTTGCGAGAACACAGCCCGCGCAATGGGCGATGCGGAGGTGTTCATCAAGCAACGCCATATCCGCAACTGCCACCGTGCCGCCCCATCATACGGCGAGGGCGTGGCCAAGGCGTTGGGGCTCTCACTTGCCGAAGCATTAAGGGCCGAGGACCCAGCACATCCTACGTGGAATTGTAGGTAAAAAACAAGGGATTGTCGCAAGTTAGACAATCCCTTTATTATGGATTTAACCCATTATAGAACAAACGGTTTGTTAGATTTAATGTTTCTTAGATATGCTGGTATTAAATTAAGGTGGTGACATTTTGTTCGAAATGATAAAAAGAAAAGTCGCTAACAGACTGATTGTTTAGTTTTTAGAATTTTCTTAGGATGCCACCAGGAAATGAGTTCCATTTCTAAATGGCTCTATATCTTTGCGTTAAAGAATCGCAACAAACGTAATCTCCCGCTATTGCTCCACCTAATTTCTGCACTATTTTGCAGTGTCTCGCAGAGTCGAGTTCCTACTTTGATGCAAAGGTAGTGAAAATATTTGAAACAGAAATAGGTACACTAAAATTTTGCTCCACCTCAGTTCGGAATCACTACTAGTAGGTATAAAACAATGCCAAATATTATTTCCTTGGTATATCTTTTAATTTGATTTTACCACTTTTGATAGATGCTCCATCTGCATTCAAACGCCAACTTATTTCAATATCTTGATTAAGACTTGCATTTGGTTGCAAGACAATGCCTTTGTGTACACCTGTCATACCTGGAAGTATCGGCACAATACGAGGAAAACCATACTTTATATTTGTTGGAGTGCTACCTTCAAGAATATCACAATACAAGTTTTCACGACGCATAGTAACAAAACCGTCTTTTACTTCTGCAATATCAAACTCTTGTCCTGTAGCAACGATATTTCCGGGTAATTTTACAAAATAGTGAACATGTTCTGCTACAATTGTTCCAACATTTCTAGGAATACAATTTAGAACCAATATTGCTCTTTGCACTATTTGCGGCTGAGCAGGCATGGGTGAACCATATAGAGGATTATATGTTGGTTGTATCCAATATAATTCCTGTTTTGTTATTTGTCGAAATTCAAAGTCTAAAGTTATATCAGGATGGATGTTACGATTCATAATATCTCGAATCTCGTAATCCTCCATTGAATTAATCGTAGTTGAATAACGCTTGTGATATTGCTTTGTCTTTAAATTCTGATGGGCTGTATGACTTTGTGGAATATCTACAATATATAT
>JAZRLD010000031.1:0-8259 GCA_045646685.1 Alistipes sp.
CATACGAGGTCGGTATTCAAAGCCTCCAAGATAGTCTTGCCGGGGAGAATCTCCGATGCCATAGCAGCTGAGTGAGTCATACCAGAGCAACCGATTGTCTCAACCAAAGCCTCCTGAATGATACCCTCCTTAACGTTGAGAGTAAGCTTGCAGGCACCCTGCTGAGGAGCACACCAACCTACACCGTGTGTAAGGCCTGAAATGTCCTTGATCTCCTTAGCTACAACCCACTTTCCCTCCTGGGGGATGGGAGCCGATGCGTGGTTGGCACCCTTTTTAACGCAGCACATCTGCTGCACTTCGTGTGAATAAATCATAATTTAGAAGAGTTTATTTGTTACTATAACAGTCTTTCTGTCTGTTTTAGGCTGCTCGCCGAGTCGTCGGCGCGCAAAAATCCAACGCAAATATAATAAGATTTTCCAGCAATAGCAATCAAAGACGATAATTTATCGCAGAATAATTCAAAATATCTTCACTTTGGGCCGCGTTGCGATATGCGTAGATGTAGAGCGCAAAAAATAGAGTTTTTTGATTTTTTAAATCATAAGAATATTAAATTATATTATATTTGCGTAATAATTTCTGACGATTATGGATTTTATACCCTTTTCATTCATCGATTTAATCGATATATTGCTCGTGGCACTCTTTATGTTTGGTATCTACCGTATGTCGCGCGGTACCAATGCGCCATATATTTTCACGGGTATTATCGTCATCTACTTCGTGTGGGTTGTGGTGCGCGCTCTGAATATGGAGTTGCTGCAGGCCATCTTGGGACAGATTGTGAGTGTGGGAGTTATTGCGCTTATCATTTTGTTCCAGCCCGAGATTCGTAACTTCTTGCAGGCTATCGGTCGCCGTCAGGGCCCCTTTAGATTTATAAATAACTTTTTCAATAACCGAAGCGGTGCCGAGTCGTCGTTGCAACCTATTATTACTGCTTGTTCGGAGATGTCGATAACCAAGACGGGTGCGCTGATTGTCATAGCACAGCGAAGCGACTTGGCGGATATTGTCGATAGCGGTATTACGCTCGATGCCAAGATGACGGTGCCTTTGCTTGAAAATATATTCTTCAAAAATGCCCCACTTCACGATGGTGCTGTGGTTGTGATGAATGGTCGTGTTGTGGCTGCAAAGTGTATCCTTCCCGTAACGCAGTCGCCCGTACCCAAGTCGTATGGAACGCGCCACCGTGCGGCTATCGGTATCACCGAAACATCTGACGCTGTAGTTGTTGTGGTGTCGGAGGAGACGGGAGGTATATCTGTAGCTTTCGGGGGAGTTATCGAAAGAAACATCGCTCCGCAGAATTTGGCGCAGACTATATCAAAACACTTTATAAAGGTGGAGAATCATAAGAGAAAGAGTAAATAAATAGGTTGCCTTAGCGGGGCAACCTATTCTATTATAATTCAAATATGTATGGCGTATATTGCGCCAGCCTTTCTGCTTGTTCCTTATTGGGGAATAAACCAAATACCGTTGAGCCGCTGCCCGACATCGAGGCGTAGGTAGCTCCCGCGTCAATCATCTTCTGCTTAAAATCGGCGATGATGGGGTGTGCGGCAAATACCGACTTCTCAAAATCATTCTTTACGCACCCCTGCCACTCCGAGATAGGCTTTTGCAGTCGCTCGGTGAGAGGAAGCTCTGGAATAGCAGGAACAACGCCAGCGTATGCCTCGCGTGTAGAGACGTTTGCATCGGGCTTAATAAGCACTAACCAATACCCCGCAAGGTCAAGTTCGATGGGTGTCATAATCTCCCCACGTCCCTCGCATAGTTGTGGCGTGTTGCGAACAAAGAAGGCGGTGTCGCTACCGAGCTCTGCGGCAAGCGATATGAGTGTCGCCTCGTCAAGGCCGAGCGCAAAAATCTCATTCAGTGCAAGCATCACAACCGTACCATCTGCCGAGCCGCCACCCAAGCCCGCACCGAAAGGTATGCGCTTGTCGAGAGTGATGCTCGCCTCGCCAATGCCGTAGCGTTGCTGCATCAGACGCAGAGCCTTCATACAGATATTCTGCTCGGGGTCGCAATCCACCTCAATGCCCACAATCGAAAGGCTCGACGCCTCGGCCCGCTCCACTGTCAGCACGTCATACAAACCCTTGACGGGCGCCATTACGGTTGAAAGGTCGTGGTAACCATCTGCTCGGCGACGCAATACATCGAGGCCGATATTTATCTTGCAATTTGCTTTTATCTCCATTTTACTTGCTGTTAATCTCCTCAATTAGTTGTAGCGCAGCCTCAAGCAGTGTGGGGCGCAGGCGTTCGATGCGTGTCTGCCAATCGTCCACCGTGCCATCGCAACCGTCGCTGACCACCTTTACCATATATATATCGGGCATAGCCTCCGCCTGCTGCGTAGCGTGAAAACGCACGGCACGAACGATGGCGTAGGACTCCATATCCATACAATCGTAAGGTTCGATGAGTCGGCGCAACGTCTCGGGCGTATCCACACCGATAAAGTTGTCCGAAGAGGCTATTTTGCAGTTATCGTCGCCCGTCGTGAGAATCTCAGGCTCGGAGTAGAAAACCGACTCGGCATCGATATATACATCACCTTGCGCCACAACCCTCGGACGTAGTACAGTGGCAAAGGGGTGGCGGAACGAGCCGCAGGTACCGATGTTGATGATAGTGTCGTACTCTCCCTGCTGCAGAGCCGCAAGCGTAGATTCGAAAGCAAGCAACTTGCCCATACCCGTCATCTTAATGTCGCACTTTTCGGATAGTATAGCTACATTTTCTGCTCCCAATTCGGCTTCGAGAGCCACGAGCAGAAGAATATTTTTCGATTTCATAAAACTACATTTTATACAAAGGTAGTAACTGCCGGCGAGAGTTGCAATCTTTGGCGCGGATTTTATGACAATACAGATTTATTCTGTCGTAACCAATAAATCCTGGCGAACACCATCACGATATTTTCGCGATATGGGTAACTCGTGGTCGGATATGCGTATGGTTGTGCTGTCCGATTCGGTGATGTGGAGTCGGTTGACGATATATGCGCGGTGGATACGGATAAAATTACCGTTGTCGAGAATCGACGACCACTGCGTGATGGTTGTCTTGGTGCGGTGGCTCTCGCCCGAAAGCGTGTGAATCCACACCTCCGAATCGTTGCTCTCGACGTATGTAATGTCGTCCATCATAACCTTTACGTGTCGGCGGTCGGAGATAAAGTCAATCTCCTGCGGTGTCTGCTTGGCTTGTTGCGAGAGACGTTTTTCGAGCCAAATCTGCGGCAGAGCAACGGCAAGAAGCAGCAACGAAATAAATATCGGGTTTACGAGAATATCGGGTATGAGATTTGTTGAATAGGCTAATGTTGAGATATTGGCAATAAGCAGCAAGAGGATTGTAAGAATTATTGCGCCCGCAAGAATAAACACCACATCACGCACTCCCTCCCAGCGATTGGTGAAGCGAACTTGCGGAAGCATAAGTCGCAAGCATAGCAATGCTGGCAGAAATAGCGACGCCATAAACAACGCCTGTGAGAAACGATAGTCGAAGCTGACAAAAATCAGCGCCAGCACAACCATCGCAACGCACCAGTAGACTACTATGTATAAATATCTCTTCATAGTCTTGATTCTCTACCGCAAATATACTATTTTCACACGAAAAAGCCATACAAAGGCTTTTGTCAAATCCCCCTATTGGAGTGAATAGAGCCTTTTGACACGGCTCAGAAGGGTTTTAACACGTCGAAAAATTGATCAAACAGCGCGCTGGGTGTAATTTTGCATCAGGTACCTGAAACAAAATGTTGAACTTAAAAATTGAAAAATTATGTTGGACAATTTATTACAAACATTATTACAGACCGGTATGTGCCTATTGCAAACCGCCGAGACGGTTCTTTTGTCTGGCGACTCGGGAAATGTGGTAACTATTTCGGAGCCTCAGGAAACTGCAATGTCACTATCGCAGGCATTTATGGCTGGTGGATGGCACTTTATGGCAATCATAACATTAGTATTGGTATGCGCCTTGTTCGCCGCGTGGAAAGCTCCCGCTTGGGTTAAGAGCTTGGGTCGAGTAGCTATTGCCGTTGGAATATTTGCATTTCTGTCAGGTGTGCAGGATATTGCTAAGATATGCCTTGAAACAGGTAACCAATTCCCCTTCTCGGTATATTGCGGAGGCTTTAGAGTTGCGTTGATTGCGCCGCTGTATAGTATAATTGTGTATGTCGTTATCACAATCGTTGATATGGTGCGCCGACCGAGAATCTGAGATTAGAGTAATCGAAAAGTCTGCCTATATTTGTTAGGCAGGCTTTTTCGTTGAAAAAATAAGGTGCCCAACGTATGGACACCTTATTTTTTAGAGATTCTTCTCTAATATATATCTTTCAGTAGCTTGGCTAATCGAAGGCCACCCTTTAAGAGTTGCTGTTCAATCATAGGAGCTGAAGCCGCAACCTCGTCATAGGAAATTTTCGCACCCGCAGGCATAGCCTTATATACTCCGTCGCAAATCTCCACGGTCTCCGAAAACCACTCCTCGACCGTACCTTGTTGCATTCTTCTATCCACCGCACGGCGTTGACGGTCAATCTCTCGCTGCCACTCGCTATAACTCCAGCTGTGAGCCGACTCAACCAGTGATGAGTCCCATATTGAGTGTAATTTTGAAGCTCGCCCGAAGTAGAAAACCTCGATAGTGTTGCCACCATAATCGGACTTATGTCCTGCGTGCATAGGGCAGTGCAAATCGCCCACCAGATGAATCAGCATCCTGAGAGCCACACACTCCTGCTCGGGCGTGAGTTTGCGAGATTTTAGTTGTGCGACAAGTTCACATATAGCCGTAACCACATCGCCACTCTCCTCCTTGGGCATTGTCTGATAGGTGTAACCCTCATCGACATTGGCATAGTGCCAAGTGGAGGTGTGGGCGTATTCGGGTGTGTGGCTGGCATTATCCATCCAATTGGCATAATATACTACCGAATGACCCTCGAGAGCTTTTGTAACCTTCCTTAATACTCGGCGTGGGAGGTTCTGCTCGGCCACATAGGCCACCACATCGTGCCCCTTCTGTCCCCAGCCAAATGCGTTGGGGACAATCATAAGTGCCATTAGGAGTGAAAGGATTGATCGCTTCATCTGCCCGACTATTACTGATTCATCGTCGCCAAGAACTCCTCGTTCGACTCGGTCATTCCCATCTGCTTTTGCAGGAACTCCATAGCCTCGACCGTTGTCATCTCCGAGAGATACTTACGCATAACCCACGTGCGATTCATCACCTCGCGCGAGAGCAACAAATCCTCGCGGCGCGTACCTGACGAGATAACGTCCACAGCAGGATATACTCGCTTGTTCGAGAGCTTGCGGTCGAGCTGCAACTCCATATTACCCGTACCCTTGAACTCCTCGAAGATAACCTCGTCCATCTTCGAGCCTGTGTCGATAAGAGCCGTTGCGATGATTGTGAGCGAACCCTTCTCCTCGGTGTTACGAGCAGCACCGAAGAAACGCTTGGGCTTATGCAGGGCGTTGGCGTCCACACCTCCCGACAACACCTTACCCGATGCGGGCTGCACAGAGTTGTAAGCGCGTGCCAAACGGGTGATAGAGTCGAGGAAAATGACCACGTCGTGACCGCACTCAACCATACGCTTCGCCTTCTCCAAAACCATCTCGGCAACCTTTACGTGGCGCGATGCCTGCTCGTCGAATGTAGAAGCAACAACCTCGGCCTTAACGTTGCGGGCCATCTCGGTAACCTCCTCGGGACGCTCGTCGATGAGTAGTACAATCATATATACCCCGGGGTGGTTGTCGGCAATGGCGTTGGCGATAGACTGCAACAACATTGTCTTACCTGTCTTGGGCTGCGCTACGATAAGTCCACGCTGTCCCTTACCGATGGGAGAGAATAAATCAACAACACGATTTGAGAGCGAGTTGTGTCCATTACCCGTAAGATTGAACTTCTCGCTGGGGAACAACGGAGTCATATACTCAAACTGCACACGGTCGCGGATATATTCAGGCTTAAGGCCGTTAATCTCGTTCACGTGGATAAGGGGGAAGTACTTCTCGCCCTCCTTCGGGGGGTGAATAACACCGTTGATTGTGTCGCCCGGCTTCAAGCCAAATAGCTTGATTTGCGAGGGCGATACATATATATCATCTGGGGAGTTGAGGTAGTTGTAGTCTGCTGAGCGCAGAAAACCGTATCCGTCGGGCATAATCTCCAACACGCCTTCGCCGATAACCTTGCCTGCGAACTGCTCGCGCTGAGGCTCCTGACGGTGATGATGACGTGGGGCATCGTTTGCGGGTGTGCTCTCCTCCTTGATATTATCCTCCTCGTCCTTCTCTGAAATTTCTGGTTGCACCTGAGTTTGCGCCTCTGACTGTGCAGACTCCGTATCCTCCTGCTCCTTGATGGCCTTTGGTTTACGGCCGCGACGCTTGGGCTGCTCCGCAGGCTTCTCTGTATTCTCTACGGTGGGGGCAGGTGTAGCCTCCTCACTCTCCGAGATTGCAGGCTCGGTAGCTGTGTTGTCAGTCGAGGGTTTGTTATCCTCTACACGTGTAGAACTCACACGCGGACGACGGCCACGCTTGCGTGGTGCCTCCTCTGCGGTGGGCTCTGTGGTGTTCTCCTCCTCGCCGTTAGACATAGTTTTGCCGATGATGGCATTTAGTAACTCCTTCTTTTTGAGAGTTGTGTCCGTAATGCCAAATGCCTTGCCAATCTCGCGCAATTCCGCTAAGGACTTGCTCTCGAGCGTACTTAAATCTTGCATATATTATGTACGTTAGTTGTAAATTCTGTGATTGAAAAAAATAACCGAACGATTATTTCTGAATGACGCTGCAAAGATAATACAAATTTTTACGTCACCAAATCTTGGATACCTATTATAGAATAAAAAACCACCCTCGCGGGGTGGTTTTATGGTCGATTACTTCATCTTTTTGGGCTTTGTGGTGAGTATCTCAACGAAGTAGTTGAGAATCTGCTGACGCTGCGCCTCGTTGGGAATGAGTATCTGATAACGGCCGTTGGGGTTATCTGTCCACTCGGTTACGCCCTTGCCGACAACTTTCACCTCGCCCTTGTCGCTTAAAGTGAATGCTTTATGGTCGGGGTGGCAGGCGTAGAAAGCAGAGATTACGTCCCACGTGGGGCGGTCGTAGGGCATCTGCAGATATGCCTTGTATCCCTCTACCATCGGATTCGCTGGTGCCCACGCGAAATCGTTGGCAATGCTACTACCCGGGTACTGAATCTGGTCGCCCAAAGTCCAAGGCACGATAACCATTGGCACGGGCGACTTGTCGAAAAAGTATTTTGCGGCCTCCAAATCGTTCCATACGTTATACTCGCGGTAGTTCTCGCGTACGAACTCGCCAGCCATAATAGAGTAGTATTTTACCTTCTTGGCAACAAGCTCCTCGCCCGAAAGGGGAGAGTTCTTGTCGGGCTGGCTCTGCAGGAGCTGCGCCATAGTGGTGGAGAAGCCTACGGTGATAATTACCACCGACTTATCCTCCTGCTTTGACAATAGGCGGCGATACATCTCCACAGCCTCCTCATATTTAGGATTCTTTGAGCGTTTGAACAAAGGTTCGCCCTGCTCGTTGGTGAGTTTGCACACCTTGGTGCAGTAGTCCACGCACTCCATATCCGTAACGCAGGCTGTATTCACTCCGATGGGCATATTCTTGTAGCCATACCAATGGCGCATAATGTCGATATACTCGGCAGAGTAGGGGTTGTTCTTATGCACACTCACGCCCAAGAGGTTGATATTACCCTGGTCCATATTTTTGAATAGCAGGTCGAGTGCCATAGCGTCGTCAATGTCGTTGCCCATATCCGTCTCGAATATTACGGCCTGTGGTTTTGCGTTTTGAGCTGTTATAGTGCCGCACACGCAGCATAAAACCAAAAGAAGGAGTAGTTTTTTCATTGTGTAGGTAGTTTTAGTTTTTTTGTCTCCCAAATTTAAGAAAAATAAAGTAGATAACAATAAAAAAAGACCGACTAAATTGTCGGTCATTTTTATTACTCTTCGAAGATGTCGTTACCACTTCTGCGTAAGTGTACAAATGCCTCTGCGCGCTGGCAGTGGAATTCTATTCCTCTAAATTTCTCCATTACGTCGTGCCATCCTTCGTAAACGTGGTCCATACCCTGACTTGCGTGGCAATCACACGCCTCTCGCTTCTGCGCTGCAACAGATGTTATATCGACATAATCTGT
>JAZRLD010000032.1:0-10853 GCA_045646685.1 Alistipes sp.
GGCTACAGTCGGTGTTCCGCACTCGCCACCCTCCATAATTGATTGTATCAACGGAATATCGCCCAAGAATGGCACTCCCGCCTGCTCGGCATAAGCGCGCGCTCCGCCCTGACCGAAGATGTAGTATTTGTTGTTGGGCAGCTCCTTGGGTGTAAACCACGCCATATTCTCCACAACGCCCAACACAGGCACTGCAACCTGCTCGTGGCGGAACATCTCCACGCCACGCACCACGTCGGCAATAGCCACCTGCTGGGGTGTCGAGACAATCACTGCGCCGTCCAGCTTAATCTCCGAAATCATCGTGAGGTGAATATCTCCCGTTCCCGGAGGCATATCAATCAAGAGAAAATCCAACCCGCCCCACATCGTCTGGTGGAGTAACTGCTTCAAGGCATTTGTCGCCATCGCACCACGCCACATAAGCGCATCGTTGGGGTTGATGAAGAAGCCAATCGACATAAGCTCCATATCCATACTCTTCGCGGGAATGATGTAATCCTGACCATCCTTCTGCATTGCCTCGGGGATATACTCCTCACAACCCAACATCTTGTGCTGCGAAGGGCCGTAAATATCGGCATCGAGGATACCCACGCGATAACCCATATTGCGCAGCGTGAGGGCGAGGTTTGCCGTAACGGTTGACTTACCTACACCGCCCTTGCCCGAAGCTACGGCGATAATCTTGCCTACGCTTACCGTTGTGCTCTCGCGCTTGGGCTGCGGAGCACGGGGTGTACCCTCCTTGATGGCTACGGTGATGTTACCTGCCGCCGCGGGATAGGCATCGGCGAGAATCTTCTCGGTGAGGTTCTTTATGCGCACGGCAAAGGGGTCGCGTGCCTTCTGAAAGCAGAGGACAACGACAATCTTATCCTCACGAGCCGTTACGCTCTCCAATACTCCGCTCTCGGTGATAGACTGCTGCGTCTCGGGATGCACAATCTGCGAGAGGAGTTTTCGTATCTCTTGTTCCATAGTTTTCTTGTTTTTAGTTAGGCAAAATTAGTAAAAAAAAAGATATAAGAGTAATAGGTGTAATAAGAATTATAGGTATTATAGGCCTATAACACTTATACCACCCATAACACCTATAAAAAAGAAACTGTCTAACAAGGCTCTTTTGGCATCTGGCTTGCCCTCGAAATGCTCATTTACGAAAAGTAAACTGCGCTTTCTCGGCCTGCGACCAGCTTCAAAATAGCTCTTGTTATACAATTACTCAAAATAAGAGGGTGCTAACTTAACTTGTTAGACACCCTCTTTTTGCTATAATAAGGAATTCCTATTAGAACGTTGCTGTCATCACGATAGGATAGTGGTCAGAGATAAAGGGAGCACCATAATCCTTGTCACGCAATACCTTGAATGTGTGAGCCTCGGCACCACGGAAGAAGATGTGGTCGATAACCTTGTTTGCATCGTTCTCATTACCGGGCTTGAAGCCGTTATATGTAGCACGGCGGTCAGTCTCGGGAGCCTTCTCGCGTGCGTCAAACATCTCAGCGTTCAAGGGCTCGAAGATGGGGTCGTTTGTCAAGGCGTTGAAGTCAGCTGTAAGGAATGCGGGCATACCTACGGGAACAATCTCAGCAAAACGCTTGCAGATAAGAGCCAAGCCCTCGCGCTGTGCTACCTTACCTACGTGGTCGAGGTGAGTGTTGATGTATGCGAACTCCTTGCCTGTGTCCTTCATCTTCATCTTTGTCCAAGTGCAAGAGCGCTTGCAAGCAGCGTCCCAACCCTTTGAGGGAACATCGGGAGTCTCCGAGAGCCAGAATGTACCACCATCCAAAAGCTCAACCTGATCCTTCAAGTAGAAGATTGACATATGCTCGCCGCCGTCCTTACCGTCCTCGCGACCTACGCCGATGTAACCATACTGGGGAAGCATCTCCTTGAGGTAAGCAATCTGGTCAGCCTTAGCCTCCTGAACACCAAATACGGTGGGCTTCTCGTCGTTAATCATATTGATTGAGGCGTGCTTACGCAAGTCCCAGTGGTTCTCGCCATCGCCGCCGCTGAAGCGTACGTTGTAAGAGATAACCTTGATGTCGTTTGTCTTCTCTGCGCACGATGTAGCACCGAAAGCCGCTACTGCGCAAGCCAAAAATAAAATAAGTTTTTTCATAGTATTTTTTAATAATTATAAGTGTTATAAGTGGTATAGGTGTTATAGGCATTTTTTATAATACTTATAGCCCTTATAACACCTATTATCAATTCTTAAAACTTCGCCGTCAACACCACCGGATAGTGGTCCGAGATAAGCTCCCAGCCGTAATCCTTATCCATCAACACCTCGAACTTCTCGGCCTCGGCGTTGCGGAAGAAGATATGGTCGATGATGCGGTTTGCGTTGTTCTCGTCGCCTCTCTTCCACGCGTTGTATGTTGCGCGGCGGTCTGTTACGGGTGCCACCTCGCGAGCGTCGAGCATCACGCCCTGCATAGGCATGAAGATGTCGTGTGTCGAGGGTTCATTCCAGTCGGCAGTAACAAATACGGGAATATCGCTGCCACCTGTCAAGGCCTCCACACGTGCGAGAATGAGCTTCACAGACTCCTCGCGTGCGGGCAAGCTGCGGTGGTCGAGGTGGGTATTCAGATAGAAGAACTCCTCACCCGAATCCTTGGCGCGCATCTTGGTCCACGTGCACGAACGGTGCTGGCTTGCGCCCCAGCCAATTGAGGGCACATCGGGAGTCTCCGAGAGCCAGAAGATACCGCCATCCAAGAGCTCCACCTTATCCTTGTGGTAGAAGATAGACATCATCTCACCATCCAACTTACCATCGTCCTGACCGATGCCGATGTGGCCATACTCGGGCAGGTTCTCCACGAAGTAGGACATCTGCTCCCATACGCCCTCCTGCGTACCGAAGACGGTGGGCAACTCCTCGCGAATCATATTGATTGAGGCGTGCTTGCGGTTGTCCCAATGGTTCTCGCCATCCTTGTTGTTCAGGTAGCGGATGTTGTACGACATAACCTTAATCTCGGTGGTGCGGTCGCACGCCACACCAAATGCTGCTACCACAGCGAGCAAAGCGCATAATATCTTTTTCATAGTTTTATTATAGGAGTTATAAGTGTTATAGGTGTTATAGGAAACTACTTATAATACTTATAGCACCTATAACACCTATAAAAATGTTTTTAGAACGTCGCTGTCATAACCACGGGATAGTGGTCAGAGATAAACTCTGCGCCGTAGTTCTTGTCACGCAACACCTTGTAAGTCAAGGGCTGTGCGCCACGGAAGAGAACGTAGTCGATAATCGAGCCACCCTCCTTCTTCCAGCCGTTTGATGTGGGGCGGTTGTCAGTCTCGGGCGCAGCCACGCGTGAGTCGGTCATCACCTCGAGCAAGGGCTTGAAAATCTCATTCTCGGGACGTGTGTTGAAGTCACCTGTCATAAATACTGTCATACCCTCGGGTACCAACTCCTTAACCTTTGCAGCGAGGAGCTTCATACCCTCTGCTCTGGCCTGCTTTCCGCGGTGGTCGAGGTGTGTGTTGAAGTATGCGAACTTCTCGCCTGTTGCCTTCATCTTCAGAATAGTCCAAGTACAAGTACGACGGCACTGACCATCCCAACCCTTCGATACCTGATCGGGAGTCTCCGAGAGCCAGAAAGTACCACCGTCCAACATCTCAACCTCGTCCTTCTTCCAGAAGATAGTCATATGCTCACCCTTTGACTTGCCGTCATCACGACCTACACCAATGAAACCATACTCGGGCAGGTTCTTTGTCATATACTCCTGCTGGTCAGCGCACGCCTCCTGCAAACCGAAAACGGTAGGATTCTCGTCGTGGATGAGGTTCAACGAAGCCTCCTTACGGAACTCCCAGTAGTTAGGACCGTCAGCCTCGGGGTTACCACTCATACGAATGTTGTAAGACATCACCTTAATCTCCGATGTCTTGTCGCACGCTACGCCAAACAGTGCCGCAGCAGCTACGATAGCATAAAAAATCTTTTTCATAGTGTTTATAGTTTTTGTTAGTTTTTCTTAAAATCTTGCTACTGTAAGCACCGGCCAATGGTCCGAAATGTAGGGCGCGCCGTAGTTCTTGTCGCACAATACTTGGAACTTATCCACCTCGGCACCACGCACGAAGATGTGATCCACAACCACGGGATTCTCTCTTACGCGGAAGCCTGTGTATGTACCACGATGGTCGGTCTCTACGGCCAACTCGCGCGAGTCGGTCATAATGGCCTTCAGCGGCTCGTAGATGGGCAAATCGGTGCGGGTGTTGAAGTCGCCCGAGAGGAATACGGGGATATTCTCAGGCACTAACTCCTTGATTTTCGCTACGATGGTCTTCATACCCTCCTCCTGTGCCACCTTGCCGCGGTGGTCGAGGTGAGTGTTGAAGAATGCGAACTGCTTGCCCGTATCCTTGCACTCGAACAGAGTCCACGTGCAGGTGCGGAAGCACTGGCCGTCCCAACCTTTCGTGGGGGTGTCGGGCGTTGCCGCGAGCCAGAAGGTGCCCTTGTCGAGGAGTTTAACCTCTTTTTTGTTGTAGAAGATAGCCATAAACTCACCCTTCTCCACGCCATCGTCACGACCTACGCCGTAGTAGTCGAAGTCGGGCAGATTCTCGTTGAGGAAATCGACCTGCGCCTTCACAGCCTCCTGCAAACCGAAGACCGTAGGCTGCTCCTCGTTGACCATATTGATTGATGCCTGCTTGCGGAACTCCCAATTATTGTCGCCATCCTTGGTGTTCATATAGCGGATATTGTACGAGATAACGCGAACATCCTGCTCACCCGCCTCTGATGTACAACCCGCCACAGCAAATGCTGCAACTGCAGCCAATGCAAATAGTATCTTTTTCATAGGTTTTTAATATGTGTTATAGGTGCTATAAGTATTATATGAATTCCTGTAAACCTATAATTCTTATAATACTTATCTTACATTATTGCAGTCAGCATCACAGGATAATGGTCTGAAACATAAGGTGCGCCGTAGTCCTTGTCGCGCAATACCTCAAACTTCTGTGCCTCGGCACCGCGATAGAATACGTGGTCGATAACCACACCCGGAGGTGTTGTACCCCAGCAGTTGAGTGTGCCGCGGTCGTCAGTTACGGGAGCCTCTACGCGTGCGTCGAGCATAGCCTCCTGCATAGGCTTGAAGATAGCATTCGATGTTGGAGAGTTGAAGTCGGCTGTGATAAATACGGGCAACTTGCCGCCTGTAAGTTTCTCGGCGCGCTCGACGATGAGCTTGATAGACTCCTCGCGTGCAACCTTACCCATATGGTCGAGGTGAGTGTTCATATATACGAACTTCTTGCCTGTATCCTTCTTCTTCAGAATGGCCCACGTGCAGGTGCGGAAGCAAGCTGCGTCCCAGCCCTTTGACACCTGGTCGGGAGTCTCCGAGAGCCAGAATGTACCGCCATCGATAAACTCTACCTCCTCCTTTTTGTAGAAGATAGACATAAACTCGCCCTTGCGCTTGCCATCGTCACGACCTACGCCAATGTAACCATACTCGGGCAGGTTCTCAACCATATAATCCATCTGGTCGGGGCACGCCTCCTGCAAGCCAAAGACGGTGGGATTCTCCTCGTGCATAAGGTTCAACGAAGCCTGCTTGCGGTGCTCCCAGTGGTAGATGCTGTCGGCCTTGATAGTGCCTGAGCTGAGGCGGATGTTGTACGACATCACCTTAATCTCCGATGTGCGATTGCAGGCAATGCTCATCAAAGCAAAGGCCGCAATAGCCAATGAGTAGAAAAATTTCTTCATATTTGGTAGTGTTTTAGTTGTTAGCGATATTTATTGCTTATCAGCGTCATAAACTCCTCGCGTGTTCGCGTGTCCTTGAGGAATACGCCCGTGAAGGCCGATGTTGTGGTTGCCGAGCCGAGCTTCTCCACGCCACGCATCTGCATACACATATGGCTCGCCTCGATAACTACCGCTACGCCTATGGGGTTCAACGCCTCCTGTATGCAGTCACGAATCTGTACGGTCAGACGCTCCTGCACCTGCAAGCGGCGGGCGTAGCACTCCACCACGCGGGCAATCTTCGAGAGGCCCGTGATGCGGCCATTGGGGATGTAGGCCACGTGCGCCTTACCCACGAAGGGCATCATATGGTGCTCGCACATCGAGAAGAGCTCGATGTCCTTCACCAAAACCATATGCTTGTAATCCTCCTTGAATGTTGCCGAGTTGATAATCTCCACGGGGTCCTGCGCATAGCCCTTGGTGACGAACGACATAGCCTTCGCCACACGCTCGGGTGTCTTTATGAGGCCCTCGCGTTCGGGGTCCTCGCCCAGCAGAGAGAGTATTTCACGATAGTGATATGCAAGTTTTTCGATGCGGTCGGCGTCGTAACGCTCCTCGCGAGTGTAAATATTATCCATTATTTCTCTTTTTCGTTAGCCTCGCACAACTATCCGCAAGGCTATAGTCAATGCAAAGTTACGAACAGTTTATCTATTTTACAATAGATAAGGGAGAAATCGTCTAACAAGAGATTATAAGAGTTATAAGTGTTATAAGAGATTGCCTATAACACCTATAACACTTATAACAAAAAAGGCTGCCCGTTTTGGGGCAACCCTTTTTCTTGAGAACCAAACTCTTAATAATCCAAGCAATCGACGTGAATTTCACGCTGGAACGATTCGTTGAGCGACATATAAGTCTGCGTGCTCGACACGCCCTGCACGTGCAGAATCTTGTCGAAAATGGTGCGCATAAGATGCTCGTTATCAATGCAGTAAATCTTCACCATCAGGTTGTACGAGCCTGTGATGTAGTGACACTCCACAATCTCGGGAATCTCCTTCAGGCGCTCGACCGTATCCTGCTGCTGCGTGATATCGCTCACGCGGATTGAGATAAAGGCGCACACGTCAAAGCCCAATGACTTCGGCGCTACAACAAGGCGGCTGCCCTGAATCACACCCATATCCTCCAACTTCTTGATGCGCTGATGAATAGCCGCGCCCGAGATACCGCACTCGCGTGCAATCTCCAAAAATGGCGTGCGGGCATTCTTAATCAGATAACGCAAAATCTTTCTATCCGTAGCGTCTAACGTAGTCTTAACCATAAGCCATTATTTCAATACACCCAACTCCTTACCAATCTTCACAAATGCCTCAACGCAGCGGTCCAACTGCTCTACGGTGTGACCTGCCGACACCTGCACACGGATACGCGCCTGTCCCTTCGGCACTACGGGGTAGTAGAAACCAGTCACGAATACACCCTCCTCCTGCAACTTGGCAGCGAAGTCCTGCGAGAGCTTTGCGTCGTACAACATAACGGCGCAGATAGCCGACTGTGTGGGCTTGATGTCGAAGCCTGCGGCAACCATCTTTGTGCGGAAGTGCTCCACGTTGGCAGCCAAGCGGTCGTGCAACTCGTCGCTCTCCTTCAACATCTTGAACATCTCGATACCGGCACCAACCACTGCGGGGGGCAACGAGTTAGAGAAGAGGTAGGGACGTGAACGCTGACGCAACATATCGATAATCTCCTTGCGACCTGTTGTGAAACCACCCACAGCACCACCAAAGGCCTTACCCAAAGTACCTGTCAAGATATCCACCTGACCACGCAGGTTGTAAAGCTCGGTAATGCCGCGACCAGTAGCACCCAACACACCTGCCGAGTGGCACTCGTCAACCATAACCAATGCGTCGTACTTCTCTGCCAAAGCGCAAATCTTATCCAGCGGAGCAGCGTTGCCATCCATAGAGAATACGCCATCGGTCACGATGATGCGGAAGCGCTGTGCCTGTGCGCGCTTCAAGCAATCCTCCAACTCCTCCATATCGGCGTTGGCGTAGCGGTAACGCACAGCCTTGCAAAGACGTACACCGTCGATGATTGAGGCGTGGTTCAGCGCGTCAGAGATGATTGCGTCCTGCTCGTTCAACAGAGGTTCGAAGACACCACCATTAGCATCGAAGCAAGCGGCGTAGAGGATTGTATCCTCCGTTCCGAAGTAGTCGGCGATAGCCTTCTCCAACTGCTTGTGCATATCCTGACAACCGCAGATGAAACGAACTGACGACATACCGAAGCCGCGCTCGTCCATAGCCTTCTTTGCCGCCTCGATAAGACGGGGGTTGTCCGAGAGTCCGAGGTAGTTGTTGGCGCAGAAGTTCAACACCTTCTTGCCCGCAACGTCGATTTCAGCCTTCTGGGGCGACTCGATAATACGCTCTGTCTTGTAGAGGCCAGCCTCTTTAATAGCAGCCAGCTCCTGCTGCAAGTGTTCCTTAATCTTTCCGTACATAAATTTAGGTTTTTGGGATTATACGCTTTTACATAACCTTTAGGGAGTATCGCTTTCCATCGCCTACCTTGCGGCCTCCAGCCGCATTTGCAAATCTGACCCACCCCCACACCCCCGCCTCAGGCAGGGGCTTTGGTCGCCGCAGGGCGGCTCCAATCATAGGTTCTATCGAAGCATATAAATTTAGGTTTTTTATATAATTTTATCCGATTTTTCCTCTGTTGCTTACATATTTCAACAAAATTAGAAAAATTACTCATTAAAAACAATATTTTGGCCGATTTTTTCGCACTTTGATTACAGATTGTAAGCGTGCAAGAGTATAGGAGTTATAAGAATTATGGGTGTTATGGGATTTTGCCTATAACACCCATAGCACCTATAACACCTAAATAAAAAAGGCCACCCTTGCGGGCGACCTCTATTTTAAGTAAAGCCTTATTTTTAATAAAGACCTCTCAACATTAGCTCAAAGTAGATAGGCTTCAGCGCATATACCTTCAACAGCCACGCCACCCACTGCTCCTTCGACATATCCAACAACGAGAGCGGGAACGAAATCTGCGCCTCCTTCTTGTAGTCGAACTCGCACATCAACACCTTACCATACTCCGTAACGATGGGACACGCTGCGTAGCCGTTGTAGATAGCCTCGGGTGTGCGGCCCTCCATCAGCGCGAGGAGATTCTCCACCGCGATGGGCAACTGCTTGCGCACCGCCGCCGAAGTCTTCGAGGTGGGGATACCTGCGCAGTCGCCAAGACCGATGATGTTGGGGTATGTCTTGTGAATCAAAGTCTCTTGGTCAATCATCGCCCAGCCGTCAGCTGCCAAGCTACCCTCGGTCCAGCTCAAGCCCGACTCGCGCACAAAGTCGGGCGCGCACTGCGGCACCAGAAAGTGCATAAAGTCGTACTCGGTGCCAATCTCGCGCGTTGTCTTTGTGCCGTCGGCCGCTGTGATGCTCTGCTCGAAGTATGCCTTCTTGGCGTGTGTGTCAATAGCCTTGAGCTTGCAGTTCATATCTACGGGAATGTTACGCTCGCGGTAAATCTCCTCCAAGCGGGGTGTGAAGTGAGGCACGTTGTAGAGCGACTTGCTGCCCGTGTAGTAGTGCAAATCTATCTTATCCGTTGTGCCGTTCTTGCGGGCATTGTCCCACGTGAGCAAGCAAATCTTCTTGGGCGCACCGCCACACTTATGTTTTGTATATGTGTCGCAGAATACGCCACGGCCACCCTTCTCGGCGAACTCCTTCATTGCGGGCCACGTCATCTGCGCACCGCGCCAGTCGTAGATGGTGTGGGCATTACCCTCGCCGATGGTCTTGTATGTGATACCCTCGATGCGGCTCCAGTCGTACTTCACGCCCGGCACCAAAACCATAAAGTCGTAGTCAAACGAGCCACTCTTCTCGGTGTCAACCTTGTTGAGTGTGGGGTGTACCAACGTAACCTTGTCCTTCACCCACTTTACGCCCGAGGGCATACACTCCTCCTGTGGGCGCCATACGTCGTCCTTGCCATATACGCCACCGCCTATGAGCGTGAAGCCCGGCTGGTAGAAGTGCTTGTCGCTGGGGTCTATGATGGTTATGTCGGGCGATTGGAGCTTGCGCAACAGACGCGAAGCCATACTTATGCCTGCCGCACCGCCACCTACGATGACAATCTTGGCACGCACGCTGCTTTTCGCGGCGTAGGCCTTGTCTGTGCCGAGGGCGAGGAAAGCACCCGCCGCAGCCATAATCTGCAGGAACTGCGTACGCGTGATGACACCATCGCGCTGCAAGCGCTCCATCTCCTTTTCGAATTTTGATTCTGCTGACATTTTCGAATATTTAGGTTGTTTTTTACTTTTCGTGGGGCAAAAATACTCTCTTTGGGAATAACAATCAAATTTTCTGTTAAGAAAATAACACTGCCAGCTATAAAACAGAAAAATATAGAAGATATAATATTTTATACCTCCTATAACATCTGCAATTGCTATTTTACCTATTCCAAATAAGGATTTACCTACTTAATATCCATATTCGAATGGAAACGCACCATACGGCGTGCCGCTATGCGTACCTGCTCGCCCGTGCGCGGGTTGCGACCTGTGCGCTCCGATACGTGAATGGTCGAAAATACACCGAAGCCCGAGATTACAACTTTCTCGTCTTCGCCAAGTTTTTGCTCTGTAAGGTCGAAAAGGGCGTCGAAAACACGCTTTACGTCACCCTTCGGCACGGATGTCTTCTCCGCTACTGCGCTGATTAACTGTGATTTATTCATCGGTTGGTCGGTTTAAAGGGATAAGACTTAATATGTATAAATACAAAATTAGTGATATTTTTGAGATGACAAAATTTTTTGCAAACTTTTTTTGCTGATAATGAGCACTTTGGCTCTGTCGGGGAATTTTTTTTGAAAAATTTTTTAAAAAATATTTGGTCAATTAAAAAAACTGCCGTACTTTTGTCGCTGGAGAGATGGCAGAGTGGTCGAATGCGGCGGTCTTGAAAACCGTTGATCTTCACGGGTCCGGGGGTTCGAATCCCTCTCTCTCCGC
>JAZRLD010000033.1:0-11959 GCA_045646685.1 Alistipes sp.
ATCACCCATAATGATAATCTTTGTGGCGGGGTTGTGGTGTTGAACGGAATCGACAATGGTGCGCAGTTGCTCGGCGCAGGCTATGCGTTGTGGCTCGGTGAATTTCACTCCTCCGATGCGCGATGGCCAATGTACGATGGCCGTGAATATAGGCTCATTGTCAATCGTGCCCCACGCGGTGAGAATATCGCGCGTAGGATTCTCTGTGTTTGCGGGTATAGCCTTGCTGCCTTGAAGATGAAATTTGTCGGGGCGGTAGAGTAGAGCCACGTCGATACCTCGCTCGTCGGGCGAATCGTAGTGGCATATCGCATAAGTGGCAGGTGCGAGCACAGGCTCAGCTACCAAATTCTCCAATACGGTGCGATTCTCCACCTCGGCAAGGGCCATAAGCGTGGGGTAGTCGTGCTGGGTGGCTATTCCAGCTATTGCGTTTGAGATATTTTTCAGCTTTGCCTTGTATCTTTCTGTGGTCCATTGTCGGTCGGCGAGTGGGAGCATATCCTCATCCGCAGTGGTAGGGGAGTTGATGGTATCGAAGAGATTTTCGACATTATAGAACGCCACAACGTGCGACTGTTGTGCCATAGCCGTAATGCAGAAAAATATGGATATACAGATGGTTATAATGTGTTTCATTGTTATCCTACTTCTATGAAAAGAGGGTGCTAACCAAACGGTTAGACCCCCTCTATAATATAATAGCACACTATCGAATACGGTCAAGCGAGCGCACCAACATCTCGTCGCGAAAGATAGCACGCAGAGCGAGATAGTCGAGGATAATGGCCACCAACGGGAAGATGATAGCGATATGAATACCCTGTGCGTGGAACTCAAACTGCGAGAACATACGGTTACCCAAGTAGTAATAGATAGCCATAAACACCTGTGAACCAAGCAAAAGAACCAACTCAACGGCGCACAGACGAATCTGCAACATACGATTCTTGAACAAGAAAATCGTAACGAAAGGAATGATAGCTGCCAAAGCTACTATGATACCCATATAGATAGTGGATTGTGAGAACTCAGCTCCCTTCAATGCGAAGGCGTAGAGCTTATGCTCCTCGGCGCCACCTACAAAATATGCCAATGGTGTGAATGTGGCTGCAGCCATCAGGGCTGTAACGGCCAAAAGGTAGAGTGATTGAATACGTTGTATCATTTTTGTCTATTTTATTGTCTTGTCAATCAAATATGTGTTGCGGTCCGACGAGCGGCGGTTGATAAGCTCGCCCAAGAAGCCAGCCAAAAAGAGCTGAACACCCAAGATTACTGCCAAAATCGCAACGAAGAATAGCGGTTGGTCGGTCACTGCGCGTAGGGGCAATCCCATCGCCTGTTTATAGAGTTTTGCGGCTATAACCCAAACCGTAGTGCCACCACCCAGCAGGAACATAATTGTACCCAAGCTACCGAAGAAGTACATCGGCGAACGGCCAAAGTGCGACATAAACGATACGCTGATAAGGTCCAAATAACCCTTCACCATACGCTCCATACCGAACTTCGAAACGCCATACTTGCGCTCTTGGTGTTGTACTACTTTCTCGCCAATTCGCTTATAGCCAGCGTGTTTTGCCAAGATGGGGATATAGCGATGCATCTCGCCATACACCTCAATCGACTTAATCACGCGACGGCGGTATGCCTTCAGTCCACAGTTGAAGTCGTGCAACTTAATACCCGACACAATGCGTGCCGTGAAGTTGAAGAACTTACTCGGAAAACGCTTGCCTGCGGGGTCGTAACGCTTCTTTTTCCAGCCCGACACAAGGTCGTAACCATCTTCGAGAATCATACGGCGCATCTCGGGAATCTCGTCTGGTGAGTCCTGCAGGTCAGCATCCATCGTGAATACCACCTCTCCCTCGGCCTCCTCAAATCCGCAATATAGAGCAGCCGATTTACCGTAGTTGCGGGCAAAGCGTATGCCTTTGATGGCGGGGTAGCGCTCTTTAAGTTGCTCCACCACAGCCCACGAATTGTCCGAAGAGCCGTCATCGACCATAATAACCTCATAGCTCAACTTATTATTCTCAGCTACGCGGTCAATCCACGCGACCAATTCGGGCAGCGACTCCTCTTCGTTGTAGAGTGGTACGACAACCGATATGTCCAACTTGTTACTCATCCTCATCCTCTTCGTAATTGCTATCGAAAATATTCGGCTCACATTTTGTGCCGATAGAGATAAACAGACCGTAAAAACCAAATGTCAACATATTGCCGAAGATATTTGATATCAAAGCGGGAATGGGTGAGAAGATGTACGAACGCATCAACTTACTCATCTGGTCCATCATTTCGTTGTTATATACGCCCGACTGCTGCAAAAGCTCGATTGTGGCGTTGAGCGACTCCTCGAACTTCTCGGGGAAGAGGAAGTTGCTGGCAACAATCTGGTAGGCACCAGAGATGATGCCTGCGAAGATACCTATCGCCACGATGAAGCCCAAGCACTGAGTGTATGTATAACCCTCATTTGCAAAACGTTGTGCGCGACGACGCGTGTAGTAGAACAAAAGATAGATAATCGCCACAAAGCTGGCAATGTTTGCCACGAAGGCAATTGCGGGAACCAACATTCCTACAAGCGCAAAAAATACGCTAACCAATCCTACTACGGCACCGCATCGCGAAGCCTCGTTCCAAAATGTGTTCTTAACCATATGCTTGAGGTTTTGTTATTTTGTTTTGTATGCGCAACGGTACTTACCGTTTGAGAGCTTGGTCATCTTGCCCTTCAGCAGGTTACGACGCAAGGGTGAGAGGCGGTCGGTAAATACCTTACCCTCCAAGTGGTCATACTCGTGCTGGATAACGCGTGCGGGAAGACCATCGATAAGCTCGTCGTGCTCCACGAAGTTCTCGTCCAGCCAACGCATCTTGATAGCCACGGGACGACGTACATCCTCGTGCAAGCCGGGAAGTGACAAGCATCCCTCGTTAAAGAGGTCGGTCTCCTCTGAGTGCTCGTAAATCTCGGCATTGATGAAGACCTTGCGATAATCGGCCAACTCGGGCTCATCATCTGCCCAAGGTGTACAGTCAACAATGAACAGACGGATATTCTTACCAATCTGCGGTGCCGCCAAACCTACACCCGAAGCCTCGTCCAAAGTGAGGAACATATCGTCGATAAGTTTCTTCAAATCGGGGTAGTCGGGGGCAATGTTTGCCGATTTATTTCGCAGAGTCTGCGAGCCGTAAATTACTATCGGATAAATCATAATCGTTTTATATTTCTTATTTTCAGGCTATTGCTGTATTTGCAACGAATCCATATATGATTGTAGAATAATCGTAGCCGATATTCTGTCCACCAGCGCCTTGTCGCGGCGTGCCATCTTGCCTATGCCACTCTCGAGTATCGTGCGGTGGGCCATAACCGAGGTGAAACGCTCGTCATAGAGCACCACCTGCTTATCGGGGTAGGCGTGACGCAGGCGACCTGCCAACGGCTCGATATAACGCATCGTCTCCGATGGCTGGCCATTCATCTGCGAAGGTTTTCCCAGCACTATAACATCAACGTCATTTTTTGAGAAATAGTCTGCAAGGTACTTTTCCAACTGCTTGGTCTCGACCGTCTCCAAAGCATTAGCAATAATACGCAGGGGGTCGGTAACGGCCAACCCCGTGCGCTTTGTGCCGTAATCTATGGCTATGATTCTTCCCACCCTGATTACGCCTGAATCTTCTGGAACAACTTGCGGAATGATACCTCGTCATCAACCATTGCACGCAAAGCCTCAATCTTAATGCGCTCCTGTGCCATTGTGTCGCGGTGACGAACAGTTACGGTGCCATCCTCCAAAGTCTGGTGGTCAACTGTTACGCAGAAAGGAGTACCGATAGCATCCTGACGACGGTAACGCTTACCGATAGAATCCTTCTCGTCGTATGCTACAACGTAGTCGTACTTCAAGTCGTCGATAATCTTGCGTGCTACGCCGGGCAGACCATCCTTCTTAACCAAAGGCATAACAGCCACCTTCGTGGGAGCTAAAGCTGCGGGAATACGCAATACTACGCGCTCTTCGCCATTCTCCAACTTCTCCTCGGTGTAAGCAGCAGACATAATCTGCAAGAACATACGGTCAACACCGATAGAGGTCTCAACAACGTAGGGTACGTAGCTCTCTCCACGCTCTGCGTCGAAGTACTGAATCTTCTTACCAGAGTACTCCTGATGACGGCCCAAGTCGAAATCGGTACGAGAGTGGATACCCTCAACCTCCTTGAAGCCGAAGGGGAAGTTATACTCTACGTCGGTTGCGGCGTTAGCGTAGTGAGCCAACTTATCGTGGTCGTGGAAACGATAGTTTGCATCGCCGAAGCCCAAAGCACGGTGCCAAGCCATACGTGTGTTCTTCCACTTGTTCCACCACTCCATCTCGGTGCCGGGCTGTACGAAGAACTGCATCTCCATCTGCTCGAACTCGCGCATACGGAAGATAAACTGACGTGCTACAATCTCGTTACGGAATGCCTTACCGATCTGTGCAATACCGAAAGGAAGCTTCATACGACCAGTCTTCTGCACGTTGAGGTAGTTTACGAAGATACCCTGTGCAGTCTCGGGGCGAAGGTAGATAGTGTTAGCACCCTCGGCAGTAGAACCCATCTGAGTAGAGAACATAAGGTTGAACTGACGAACATCTGTCCAGTTGCGAGTACCAGAGATGGGGCAAACAATCTCGCAGTCGAGGATAATCTGCTTCAACTCCTCGAGGTTGCTATCGTTCAACGCATCTGCAAAACGCTTGTGAACAGCATCACGCTTTGCAGCGATGTCCAATACGCGGGGTGATGTAGCACGATACTGCTCCTCATCGAAAGCCTCGCCGAAACGCTTCTTTGCCTTATCAACCTCCTTCTGAATTTTCTCGTCCTGCTTAGCCATCCAATCCTCGATTAGAACATCGGCGCGGTAACGCTTCTTTGAATCCTTATTGTCAATCAAGGGGTCGTTGAATGCTGCAACGTGGCCTGAAGCCTCCCAAGTGCGGGGGTGCATAAAGATGGCTGCGTCGATACCAACGATATTCTCGTTGAGCTTAACCATCGAATCCCACCAATAGCGCTTGATGTTGTTCTTCAACTCCACGCCATTCTGGCCATAATCATACACGGCGCCAAGACCGTCATAAATCTCGCTCGAGGGGAAGATAAAACCATACTCCTTGCAGTGAGCGACCAACTTCTTAAACAATTCCTCCTGTGTCATATTTTTTCTATTTTTTTGTGATTTTCAGTTCTATCTCGCAAATATACTAAATTTCCGCAAAATATAGTGGTTTTTGCAGACTTTTATCAAAGATAAAAAATGCCGAAGTATATACCTCGGCATTTTTGTGTGTTTTTCTATAAAATTCCTTCGCGTCGGAACGAAAAATTACCTTCGCGCGATATGATTACGTGGTCTAACATTCGTATGTCGAACAGCGCCGCGGCACTCTTGACTTTTTTCGTCAGCTCCTTATCCGCAAGGCTCGGCTCGGCGGCACCCGAAGGGTGGTTGTGTACCATAATTAGCTGCGTGGCAAGAAGTTCCAATGCTCGCTTGACAATGAGTCTGTGATCCACCACCGTAGCCTGCACTCCGCCTTGACTAACTCGTTGACGCTCAATGAGTCTATTCGACGAGGTTAAGTATAGCACCCAGCACTCCTCGTGTTGCATACCCTCAAATATCGGGCGCATCAGGCGAGCCACATCGTCGTCGGTTTTTATGCACTCCACATCGCTTGTTGTGGCACGTGCAATGCGACGGCCAAACTCGGCCGCAACGACCATTCTCTCGGCGCGTTTCAGACCTATGCCTTCAACCATACGCAGACGGCTCAACTCCGACCGCGCCACACCTGCAAGCGATCCGCACGACGTGAGCAAACCCTCGGCAACTGCCTTAGGATCACGCTGGTCGGTGGCCGACTCCACGAGTATAGCCAACAGCTCCGCATCTGAAAGGGATACGGCTCCGCGGGACATCAGCTTATCGTGCAAATTTTTCATTAGGGTAGTGTGTTACTCCTTATCGGTTTTAACCTCTGCAGTTTCAATGTTCTCGCTTACCTGCTCCGAAGCCTTTTTCGGACGGCGAGCTGGACGACGACGCGCAGGCTTTGCCTTGGGCGTAGCCTCGGTTGCCGGCTCACTCTTTACCTCCTCTTTTGCGGCAGTCGTTGGTGCGGGATTTGCTGGTTGCTCCTCGTTTGCAGGAGCGTTCTCCTTTACCTTTGCTGGTTTGCGAGGTTTGCGAATAGGCTTGGGCTTTATCTCCTCAGCAGATTTCTTTGCCTCTTCGTTTGTTGGCTTGCTCTCCTCTGTAATAACCTCTTTTACAGGTTTTACAGGCTTCTTCTCCTCTACGGGTTTTGTTTCGGTTTTAGGTTTATGCTCTTTAGGTGCACTTTTTTCGATGGGCTTATCATTGCTCTTGGGCGTAGAGTTAGCGTCAATATTGTCTAACTTGTCGAGCAACTTCGTGCAGTCCGTATCGTTAAAACCCTGCGATACAGAGAATGCGGCGCGCTGTTCGGCCTCCTTTTTCGACTCTCCCGCGCCGTGACCTACCTCGATGCCATCAATGAGCACCTTCGAGTAGAAGAAGGGGTGTGTAGCCGAATAAGTCTTATCGTGCGATGTGGCAAAATGTATCGAATGGTGATTCTTTTGGCACCACTCGATTAGACGGCTCTTAAAGTCCGTTTCCGATTCAGCGAGAGTCTCCATCTTGAGATATTTAGCAAATATCTTATTGATAAGCAGGCGATTAACGAAATCGTATCCCTGATCGAGATATATCGCACCCATCATCGCCTCGAATGCATCTCCGTAGATATGTTTCTGCGCAGAGCCACTTGATGCGTTGGTAATTACGTAGTCGTCCAAGCCGATGCGCTTGGCTACGCTGTTAAGCGACTGGCGCGACACCATTTTTGAGCGCAGCTGTGTGAGGAATCCCTCGTTTTTGTCGGGGTATTCTATGAAAAGATAATCCGACGATACACTCTCAATTACAGCATCGCCCAAAAACTCAAGACGTTCATTGTTAATATGTTGGCCGTTCTCCAATACGATTGAGGCCGACTTGTGTATCAGGGCCAATTTGTATAATTCGATATTGTGCGGCAGGAAGCCGAACATATCATCTATGGCGCAATAAAACATCTTGTCCTCGCCGAAGTTGCGGCGTATGGGACGAAGAATGAAATCTAACATATATGATTTTGCAGGTTACAACAATGGCTGTCATACCATTTCGACAGCCTAAAATATTTTTTTTGTTTACAAATCTTTACCCAATAGGGTATTCATATCTTGGTTGTAACGTTGTGTTATGCAGTATCTTGCGTATCGCCATCAAGGCCTCTTTATTTCAAATTCAGAAGCCGTCACGTGATTTGCATCTGCATCTTTTGCTACAACCTTTCGATATACCTTTGTTCTCTATCAGGCCGTGTGAATTATTGTTACAATTGCGAGTAACAGGCTGTAATAGGCCTTTTGCAGAACAAAAAACGGACTAAACCGAGGGGTGTTGCCCCTCGATATAGCCCTAACTCTCTTCGTAGAACATATTGTTCCATTCGACCAAAACCGCCTTGCAGAATATCTACCTCCCAAAACTTTGGAAATATCTTACCAAGCAGTGCCTTACACCCTTGTGCCAAAATGGCGGCCAGTCGTAATCTTTTACTTCGCAAGCGACTTGAGAGTGGTTTTAGGGCTTCAAATGTTATCGGCCGTAATATCTCTTCAAATTCGCAAAAGCGAAATTATATGATTATTTGATTATTTCTTGTGAGCCTCAACGTACTCGATAGCAGCACCAACGGTAGTGATCTTCTCAGCATCCTCATCGGGAATCTGGATATCGAATGCCTTCTCGAACTCCATAATGAGCTCTACTGAATCCAAAGAATCTGCACCGAGGTGAGCAGTGAAGCTTGCTTCGGGTACAACCTCCTCAGCCTTAACGCCCAACTTGTCAACGATGATCTCAACAACCTTTGACTGAACTTCTGACATAACTTTAATTTTTTAAGTTAAACAATTTTAAATATTGATTGGTTTTAATCTTTTCAGTTAATTTCTGTGCAAATGTAACACTTTTTTTATTAAATTTGGCATTGGAAACGAAATATTTTACATCTGTTGATATTTTGACTATATTTAATACACTATAAACCATAAACTTATGAACTTATTATTGATCTCTAACTCAACCAACGCAGGCGAACAATATCTGCAATATCCTATAAAAAACATCGCCTCTTTCCTCGAGGGCGTTACCGAGGTGGTATTTGTACCTTATGCAGCCGTAACATTCTCGTATGCTGCCTATGAGGCTAAAGTTCAGGCTCGTTTCGATGAGATTGGTATCAAGGTACGTTCTGTACATCGTGCCAAGGATCCTCGTAAGATGATTCGCGAGGCGCAGGCTATCTGCGTAGGTGGTGGTAATACATTCGCTTTAACAAAAAAGATGCAGGAGCAGGGTTTGATTACGGCCATTCGTCGTAAGATTGCTGATGGCACTCCTTATGTAGGTTGGTCGGCAGGTAGTAACGTAACGTGCCCTACAATCTGTACAACAAACGATATGCCTATCGTGCAGCCCGAGTCATTTAAGGCTATTGGTGCTGTGAAGTTCCAGATTAACCCTCACTACTTGGATGCAAATCCCGAGGGCCACGCTGGCGAGACACGCGAACAGCGTATTTTGGAGTATATCGAGGCTAATCCTCGCCGCTGGGTGGTAGGTCTGCGCGAGGGTTGTATGTTGCACCTGCACGATGGTAAGATGGAACTTATCGGTAGCCGTCCGATGCGTATCTTCAAGAAGGGCGTGGAGACTTTCGAGGTAAACGCAGGTGATGATTTGTCATTCCTTTTGTAAAATAGGGTAATCCATCTCTCGGGGTGGATTACTTTTTTTTGTTTGATAATATGATAACCAAAGCCGAAACGGGACGACGGGGTGAGGATATAGCTGCGGACTACCTGCGACAGAATGGCTACCTTATTTGTGCAACTAACTGGCGTCAGGGACGTTATGAGATAGATATTGTTGCGCAGAAGGCGGGTATGGTACATTTTGTGGAGGTTAAGACTCGCAGTGCATTGTCGCTATCTACGCCCGAGCAGGCTGTTACGAAGTCGAAAATATCGGCTATGCACCGTGCGGCGTCGGCCTATCTTGCGAGGTATAGGGTTGCAGGCGAGGTGGAGTTCGACTTGCTGGCCGTAGATATTTTCCCCGATAACACGTATGATGTGCGTTTTATTCGGAATGTCGCCGAATTTGGGTGGTAATGTGCCAAATTTGGTGAAAAACATATTAACTTTGTGTCAAAATTAGAAAAGTTATGTTGTTGTATAATTTATGTATAGCACTATATGCGTGGTTGCTATCTGTTGTTGCGTTGTGGAATAAGAAGGCAAAGCAGTGGGTGGCAGGACGTAAAGATATATTTAAGCGAATGTCAGATGCAATCTCGCCCACTGATAAGGTTGTGTGGATTCACGTGGCTTCGTTGGGTGAATTTGAGCAGGGACGTCCAATCATCGAGGAGATTCGCCGCTTGCACCCTGAATATAAGATTCTGCTTACCTTCTTCTCTCCTTCGGGTTATGAGATTAGAAAGAATTACGATGGTGCTGATTTTATCTTTTATCTGCCAGCCGATACTCCTCGCAACGCCAAGCGTTTTCTCGATATAGCGCATCCCGAGATTGCAGTATTTGTAAAATATGAGTTTTGGTTGAACTATCTTAATCAACTGAAAAAGCGAGGTGTGAAATCTTATTTGGTTTCAGCTATCTTCCGTTCGGATTCTGTGTTTTTCCGTAACTATGGTGCTATGTGGCGTGAGGCATTGGATGCTTTCAACCAGATGTTTGTACAGAATGAGGAGTCGCGTGATTTGTTGCGTCATATAGGCTATGACAATGTAATTGTTGCAGGTGATACGCGTTTTGACCGTGTGGCAGCTATCGCAAAGGCTGCAAAGCCCGTTGATATAGTGGCAAGATTTAAGGGTGATAGTCGTCTGCTTGTGGCTGGCTCGACGTGGGGGCCAGATGAGGATATTCTGCTGCCGTTGATAAATGAAAATGCTGATATAAAGTTTGTTATCGCACCGCACGAGATGGATGAGGCGCGCATCAATCGCATTCTGTCAGACGTAAAATGTGGCGCTGTACGTTATACGCAGTGCGGTGCCCAGACTGATTTCTCGCATACTCAGGTGCTTGTACTTGATACTATTGGTATCCTCTCATCGGTGTATGGCTATGCTTCGTGGTCATATATTGGCGGTGGTTTTGGTGTTGGAATCCATAATACCTTGGAGGCCGCTACATTTGGCTTGCCAATAGCCTTTGGCCCTAAGTATGAGAAATTTAAGGAGGCGCGCGATATGGTTACTTTGGGCGCTGCAACAAAGGTTGAAAATGCGAAGGAGCTGAAGGTTTGGTTTGCCCCATTGCGTGATGATGCTGATTATTTGGCTCAAACGAGTGCTATTGCGAAAAACTATACATCCAAGAATCAGGGTGCAACGTCGTTATTTATGAAGATTGCGTTTGAAGATTAAAATAGCAGACAATTATGATTTAAGAGTCCTTCGGGGCTCTTTTTTTTGTGAATTGTGGGGAGACGGAAAATAAAAAAGCCTTTGAAATATCAAAGACTTTAAATCATCGTCGGGATAACAGGATTCGAACCTGTGACCCCCAACTCCCGAAGCTGGTGCGCTAACCGGACTGCGCTACATCCCGAAGATTATGTTTGTGTCGGGATACCAGGATTCGAACCTGGGACCCCCTGCTCCCAAAGCAGGTGCGCTAACCGGACTGCGCTACATCCCGAGAAATAACCTATTTCGCATAGGTTTTGCGATTTCGTGGGGCAAAGATATACTCTTTTTTCTTTTTACGCAAAGTTTTTGCCCACTTTTTTATTGAGAAATATTTAGGGCCTGCCGCAAGACAAGCCCTAATGGTTTTTTCTACAATTTAACATCGACATATACGGGGTAGTGATCCGATGCTATCTTCACATCGCCAGCATTTGCCGACTTGATAACTTTTGAATCGATTACCTCAACAGCCTTTGCCTTGTTGTTGAACTGCAATATGAAGTCGATGCAGGGTTTGTTTACGGTTATGACCGTAGAGCCAAGCTCGGTTTGCGAGATGACTCTCCAATCCTTGCAGAACGTATTCATCGTCTCGTCGCCGATGTTTGCATTCATATCTCCGCCCAAGAATACAGGCTTCGTTGAATCGCCGTAGAGTCGCTTAATCTCTGCCGAGAGAAACTCAACCTGCGCCGGCTGTCTGCTGTTGAGGTGAGTGCACGCCAATACATAATTCTTGAACTCGGCGATAGTAAGCACGCGAGCCTCGGAGCCCTCTTTTACGGGTATGGGGATGTGCAACGTCTTGAGGGGTTTCTCGCCCTTGACTGCTATGCCTGTTCCGTATTTGCCACCCTTATAGTTGATGGCAGGGCCATAATAATAGCTCCAATCGCTACCACACGCCTCCGCTAAAGTCTTTAACTGAAAATAGTTATTGCGCGTATTGCAACTGTCAAGTTCCTGAATAGCAACGGCATCCGACTGCGATTCCTTAATAATGTCGGCCAGTAGTTTTACGTTATCCTCCTTTGAGAAATCTTCGCTAATGAATTTGTTGATAGCACCTACGTTGTAGGTCATAATTCTAAAGGTGGAATCGGTGTCGCTGCCATTCTCTGCATTATAATTGCAAGCAACGGCAAGCGTTGATAACATTACGATAAATAGCGTGCGTATCTTCATCTTTGTACTACTCTGTAATTACAATATCGGCTACGATAGGGCGGTGGTCAGACTCTACGGGGGCGTTGATTACGGTGTGGCTTGCAACCTCTGCCTTCGCGCCCTTGTCGGTAAAG
>JAZRLD010000034.1:0-7518 GCA_045646685.1 Alistipes sp.
GACACAAAAACACGTGGTCGTTCGACATATCCTTGAACGCCACCAAACGATAATTTTCAGGGTGAATACCTTTCTTCATTGTTCGTAAATGTTTTTGAATTAAATATTTTTAGCGCGACAAAGGTAAGCATTTTATTTTCATTGAGCAAACTTTCTCTATAAAAAAAACACATTACATCAACTATTTATACACGATATTAGCATCTTCTGGCATATTTATAGATTCAATAGTTTGTCCATTTGCTAAATAAATTGTAGAAAGAAGATTATTTCCTCCTGCGTCATTCATAGGATTACAATCTAAATCCGCTAATGCTGTATTGTTAGATACATCCAATGATGTTAATTGATTATCTTGACACCATAATCTTTTTAACTTTGCATTGTTAGATACGTTTAACTCTGTCAATTTGTTGTTGTCTACTTGTAAACATTCCAACTTCGTATTTTGAGACACAGCAATAGATGTTAATTGATTACCACCACAATATAATTCTTTCAATTCTGTAATATATGATACGTCTATTGATGTTAATTGATTTTGACCGAATTGAAGATGGGACAGCACGGTGTTATTTGATACATCTAATGATGTCAACTTATTTGCTCCACAATCTAAATGTGTTAATAATGGATTATTTGTAATATTTAATTCTGTTAGTTGATTATAATTACAAAC
Organism: Alistipes sp.; assembly: GCA_045646685.1. Lineage (GTDB taxonomy): Bacteria > Bacteroidota > Bacteroidia > Bacteroidales > Rikenellaceae > Alistipes. The sequence goes on from JAZRLD010000034.1 coordinate 680, forward strand.
AAGTTTTTTTAATTTTGTGTTGTGTGATGCATCCAATACCGTTAACTGATTATGGTCACAGTCTAAACTTTCTAATGCCGTTGCCCCTGATATATCCAATGTTTTCAAATTACTATTATTTCCACAATGAACACGTTTTAAGTTTGGGTTATTTGACAACGTTAACGATGTCGGCCCATTATTGTACATAAAATCCAAATTAACGATAGAGGTATTTTTTGATAAATCAATATTAGCAATATTCACTTGGGTTATCACAAGGTATTCAAGATTGGTAAAATATTCAAGTCCTGACAAATTAGTTATCTCTAATCCATTACCAATAATCAAATGATATACAGCCTTAGCCTCATCATAACTAATCTCACCATCGCCATTTACATCAATCTTTGTTCCCATAATATCTCCTACACCACCATTTTCACCTTGAGCGTAAAGATCGTGATTCAAAATATGACGTTTTAGATTTTCGTCAACAAAAGAGATTGTACCTGACATCTCACCTGTATGCTCCTCACCATCATCCCAAGTGTCTATCGTAGTAGTTGATAAAGTCATCTCGGGTGACTCCCAAGTGTTGATAGTAAGATTAAATTGATACTGATATCCAGCCGCAAAATTCACATTAGTTGTATATGAGAAGATTTCGTCCTCCAATTCCATATAAAATGTAACCGCTCCAGACTGAGGATATACGATAGCCGAGTAGTCCTTGCCGTTACTCTCAAGCGGAGTGATTGCAGCCTTAGTTGTACCTGAGGTAGCCACACCTGTTGCAAGATTGATTGTACCATCAGTAACCAAACCTCCAATTGTAAAAGATTTCGTTGCTTCGGCTAACTCACCCTGAGTAATACCTTTTCCTGCCACCAAAGAGATATTTATTTTACTTAATGAATGGTAGAATGTAAGAGAAACTGGTGTAGCCTGCGGCGCAATACCCTCGGCTTTAGCAGTTATAAAATCGCTATTATAATAATTATCAGCCACAGACTGATTCGCCTCTACAGAAAATTCGTAAGCCGAGTTGTTTGCTACACTCTCCGCATAAGGATAGTAGGCATAAACCGATAAGCGAGCATCCTTTGAATTCCAATAGACCTTGCTGCCAGCAGGCGCATTAAGATTGCCGTTAGAGTAGGTGTAGGCTGCATTGTCGAGAGTGTTTCCCTGTACCCCAAGCGAACCCGTTGATGACACATAAACACCTACTTTGTCATTTGCCTCAAAGCCATTTGCATTTACACGAGTCCCCGACATTGGAGTTTGAATCTCTCCTTTAAGTTTGAGTTCCATAGCAGAACTAATCTCATCAGACGGTTCATTCGAACAGCCCTGCATAGACACAACAAGTGCCGACGCCATCAGAAATTGAAAAAAGCGTTTCATTTTGGTTAATGATTTATGCGACTGCCACCTGCCCTCTACGAACACAAAGTGTGAACAAACTTGTCCTCACAGTGCGGTCGTAGGAAAACCGGTAAAAACAGACAAGGATGCCCACACACAAAGAGGGCATTCGCATAAATCTGTTCTCGGTTTTTACGATGAAATTTCCTACGTTTCACTGCAACTCGAACAAATAGCAAACGCTAATTAGTAATATATTAAACGATGGCACGCCATCTTACCACAAAGATAGAAAATCATCACGATAAATCAAAATGATTTAAACTCTCAAATACATTTTTTGTGTGGGTACGAATTTTGCACCAGTTGCAGAGATTAACTTTTAAAACTCGATATTATGTATTGGTTATGGTACTTGGTCATTGGTCTTATCGCGGGATGGATAGCCAATGTGATTGTCAGAGGCGGCGGTGCAGGATTCGTTATCAACCTGATTGTCGGCATTATAGGCGGATTTTTGGGCGGTTGGCTCGTAGGATTGTGGGGCTGGATTGCTGTGGGGACATTCGGCACGCTGCTGACCTCGGTAGCGGGCGCGATAATTCTGCTGCTTATCGTGTCGCTCTTCACGCGTCGCAGGCCCGCAAATGATTAAACGGACAAAGTTTACCCAAGAATGGGCATAAATAGGGAATTTTTGCATCGATAGTTTCATTTTATAAAATTTTATCCTATCTTTGCATCGCAAAATGTGTCGGTGGTAACATCGCGCAGTTGGCCGGACCCATAGCTCAGTTGGTTAGAGCAGCGGACTCATAATCCGAAGGTCGTGGGATCATGCCCCTCTGGGTCCACAAAAGTCTCGATTTAGGTCGGGACTTTTTCTTTTTTTTATGCCTATCCGCCACAAATATTCACTCTCAGGCTTTGAAGTTCGCATTTTTATCGCTTACTTTGTATAAATAACCTTAAAGCTATGACAAAATCGAAAGTATATTTCACCGACTTCCGCACCAAGGCGCGCGGCGACGGTATGCCCACAAAACTTAAGAAGCTTATTCTCAAGGCGGGCTTGGGCGATATTGATATGGATGGCAAGTTTGTAGCCATCAAGCTCCACTTCGGCGAGCTGGGTAACATCAGCTACCTGCGTCCGAACTATGCACGCGCCGTTGTAGATGTTGTTAAGGAGTTAGGTGGCAAGCCTTTCCTCACAGATTGCAACACGATGTATCCCGGTAGCCGCAAGAATGCTATCGAGCACCTCTACTGCGCGTGGGAGAATGGATTTACGCCTATGACCGTAGGCTGTCCCATCATTATTGGTGACGGTCTGAAGGGTACGGACGATGTGGAGGTTCCCGTCGAGGGCGGAGAGTACGTGAAGGCTGCCAAGATTGGTCGCGCGGTGATGGATGCTGACATCTTCATCAGCTTGAGCCACTTCAAGGGCCACGAAATGACAGGCTTTGGAGGTACTATTAAAAATATAGGTATGGGTTGTGGCTCACGCGCAGGTAAGACCGAGCAGCATAGCGGCGGTCAGCCCCGCATCAGCGAGAAGCGCTGCCGTGGTTGTAAGTTGTGTATGTCGCAGTGCGCCAACAATGGACTTGTATTTAACGAGGAGACTCGCAAGATGAGTGTCGATACAAATAATTGCGTAGGCTGCGGCCGTTGCTTGGGCGCTTGTAACTTCGACGCTATCAGCTTCGTGAACGAGCAGGCTCCCGCAATGCTCAACCGCCGTATGGCCGAGTACACAAAGGCTGTTGTGTCAGGTCGTCCGCAGTTCCACATCTCGCTTATCGTAGATGTATCACCCTACTGCGACTGCCACGCCGAGAACGATGCGCCTATCCTGCCGAACATCGGAATGTTTGCATCGAAAGACCCCTTGGCACTCGATCAGGCTTGCGTAGATGCTTGCTTGGCGGCTACGCCTATGCCGGGCAGCCACCTGCACGACCGTATGCACTCACACGACTTCTGCGACCACCACGACCACTTCAAGAACTCGACACCCGAGTCGGAGTGGCGCTCGTGCTTGGAGCACGCCGAGAAGATTGGCCTCGGAAGCAGAGAGTATGAGTTGATTAAATGGTTGCCATAAACGACAAACAAAAGGCTGTCCGATTGGACAGCCTTTTTATTTTATAAAGAGCCTCGCAAGACAACTTTTATTTTATTGCGACCATATTTATGATTGAACGCTCCGCAGATTTTCTAACCTCCTCGTCAATCTCAACTGCGGGCGACTCATTCTCCAAGCAAGAGAGGATATTCTCCAAAGTCACCATCTTCATATAACGACACTCGTTACAACCGCAAGTAGAATCCATCGGCGGTGCAGGGATAAACGTCTTCGCGGGATAACGCTTGCGCATCTCGGCCAAGATACCCGACTCCGTAACCACGATAAACTCCTCAGCCTCCGACTCTCCGCAATAATCCAAAATACCAGCCGTAGAGCCAACATAATCAGCCACCTCGATGATATAGGCCTTACACTCGGGATGCACCACAACCTTCGCTGCGGGATGTGCGGCCTTCAATTCAAGAATCTTCTCCAGCGAAAACTCCTCGTGTACGGTGCAGGCACCATCCCAGATAACCATATTATCGCGACCTGTAAGTTTCTGAATATAAGAGCCTAAGTTGCGGTCGGGGGCAAAGATGATAGGCTGCTCGCGCGGAATACTCTCCACCACCTGCAGAGCATTAGTCGAGGTGCAGCAGACATCGGTCAGTGCCTTCACACCCACCGACGTATTGACATACGACACAACCTTATGATTGGGGTATTTAGCCTTGAACTCGGCAAACGCAGCCGCCTCGCACGACTCAGCCAGCGAGCAACCAGCCTCGGGAACAGGCAAAAGCACCTTCTTGTCAGGCGAGAGCACCTTGGCAGTCTCGGCCATAAAGTTCACGCCCGCAAAGAGGATTATCGGGGCGTCAATATCGCGTGCCTTAACCGACAAGGCAAGCGAGTCGCCCAGAAAATCGGCAACCTCCTGCACATCATCTGAAGTATAATAGTGGGCCAGAATCACCGCCCCTTTCTCGCGTTTCAGCTCCTCGATACGCTGCTTGAGTTCAACTTTTGTCATAGAGTAAATCTTTAAACTACTCAATTGTAATATTCATACTGATATCCATACCCTTAACCGTGTGGGTAAGTGCGCCTACGCTGATGTAGTCAACACCCGTAGCGGCAACCTCCTTCAAGCGAGGGATATTCATATTACCCGACGCCTCGGTCTTGATACCCTTGTTAGCCGCTTTGATAATAGAAACGGCCTCAGTCATAGTATTATTGTCCATATTGTCGAGCATAATGATGTCGGCACCCGCCTCGATAGCCTGATGCACCTCGTCGAGATTTGTGGTCTCAACCTCAATCTTAATACCCTCGGCAATACGCGCACGCACCTGCTCAACAGCCTTAGCAATACCGCCCGCCATCTTGATATGGTTATCCTTAATCATTGCCATATCGTACAAGCCCATACGGTGATTTGTACCGCCACCGTGCTTTACAGCCAACTTATCCAACACGCGCAGGCCGGGTGCAGTCTTACGTGTATCAAGCAACTCGGTGTGAGTGTCGGCCAACTCCTTTACATACTTTGCAGTCTCGGTTGCGATACCGCACATACGCTGAAATATGTTCAACGAGAGACGCTCGCCACGCAACAGCGTAGGATAGGTAGCCTCCACCTTGAGGATAACATCGCCCTTCTTCACCGCATCGCCATCCTTGAAGTAAGGAGTGAAAACAACATCCGACTGGAAGCGGTCATACACCATCTTCACAATCTCCAAACCAGAGATAACGCCATCCTGCTTTGCGGTCATCGTAGCCGCTGCGTTCATCGACTCGGGGATGATAGACTCGGTGGTGATATCGCCTGTGTTGATATCCTCCTCGATACCGAGGTCGAGGAGCTTGTTGATTAAGTTCTCGTACTGCATATTTAGCTTAAAAATTAAAATAGTTACTATTTACTGGAGCTGTTGTAATCTGCTCACCACGACGCTGCACCGAGTGCAGAGCAAAAGCCTCGTCGGCGCAGGGGAAATCCTCGCGGTAGTGACCGCCACGGCTCTCCTTGCGCAACAATGCGGGCGACATAATCAGGCGCGCAACGCACAACATACGGCGTGACGCCTCGAGGTAGTACTCACGATTCTCCTCGCCACCGCGCTCATCCTGCTTTTGCTTGATGACGTTTCTCAACTGCTCTATCTTCTGCAAGCCCTCCGTAAGGCTCTCCTCGCTACGGATAATACCTGCGTGGTAGTTCATAATCTCCGACACCTGCAACTTCAGCTCGGCATAGAGCTGGGCGTTATTCTCGTCGCGGCTATACTGCTTCTCAAATACTGGGAACTCCTTTACTGCTCCCACCTTAACAGTATCCTCCACAGCGCGGTTTGCAAAGACCAAACACTCTATCAACGAATTAGAGGCCAAGCGGTTAGCTCCCATAATACCCGTTGCAGCCACCTCGCCACAAACATACAGACGCTCAACATCTGTACGGCCGTTGCTATTCGACAAAACACCTCCCACCGAGTAGTGTGCTGCGGGCGCTACGGGAATCTCCTGCGTGAGGTCGTAACCAAACTCCTTGCACTGCGCATAAATACCGGGGAAACGCTTTACAATTATCTCGGGATCGAGGTGTTTGAGCGAAAGGGTGACGTATGGCATACCGTCAGCAATCATCTGCTTGAATATCGAACGTGCCACAATATCACGCGGAGCCAACTCTGCCAACTCGTGGATAGGCACCATAAATCGCTTACCATCCTTACCCAACAGATGTGCACGTTCGCCACGCACCGCCTCGCTGATAAGGAACGCACGCGATGAGTCCTTCAGGTACAATCCCGATGGGTGGAACTGAATAAACTCCATATCCATAATGCGGCAACCCGCCTTATAGGCAATAGCCACACCGTCGCCGATAGTTGTCTGCGGATTCGTCGTGCGGGCATATACTGCCGACGCTCCACCCGAGGTGAGAAATACGTGGTTGGCAAAGAGCATAACCTCGCTACCCTCGTTCTCGGCCTGCAACTCCTCATTCTCGCTCCAGCAACGCACGCCATAGCATACGCCATCTTTGACGAGCAGGTCCAGAAGCAACGTATTCTCAAAAATCTTTATATTGTCGCGCTCCAGCACCTTCGAGATAGCAAACTCAGTAATCCAGCGGCCCGTAGCATCGCCACCTGCGTGCAGGATACGGCGCTTATGATGCCCACCCTCAAGGCCCAAGGCCAGAGAGCCATTCTCGGTGTCGAACTTCATACCGTCGGCGATAATCTCCTCTATGCGGTCGGGACCCTCGTTCACAAGAATATCCACAGAAGCATCCTCACAGAGGCCTCGGCCGGCAATCAATGTATCCGACTTATGTATTTCTGGATTATCGTCATTAGATGTTACAGCGGCAATACCGCCCTGAGCATTGAAT
>JAZRLD010000035.1:0-25706 GCA_045646685.1 Alistipes sp.
TAATGCAGAAATTGCGTTCTAAATTTGATGAATGGATATTTTTGCTTAAATTTGCACGATTATAGGGGTATATGAAGATAAAACTATTTACAAGCCTTTGTGCCATATTGTGCCTGATGTTGGTGGTAGGATGTGCTGATAGCGAGGATGTTGCGGATACTCAACGCACTAACATCGAGCGCTATCTCACGTCGTCACACGTGCCACGTCTGATAAATGTCACCGAGGTGGAGAACTCGTTGGAGCGCAATCCCGCTTTTTATGAGAGAATAGATTATTCGGTATATCGCTACATTGCAACATATTACGATGAAGGTCGAGTGTCAAAGCCCGCCATCAGGCAGGGTGACGAGGTGACAATAACCTTCACGGCGTATGTTTTTACCGGCTCGGCGCCCGCGTTGAATACGGTGTATATGACTAACGACCAGAGTGTTATTAACGCTTTGGCGCAGGTGGGACTTAATACGGATTATTGGAAGGCAGAGCCGTTGACGATAAAAATTGGCCAAACCGATATAATAAAAGGAGTTGCCACCTCGTTAGAAGGTTGTCGCGAAGGCGACGTTGTGGAGGCATATATGACACTCGATGCCGCTTACGATAATACGGTGGTGGGTGTGGTACCTAAGGGTTCATCTGTTGCGTGGTTCTATACTATCGATAGTGTGAATGGCGCGCAGTAGCTTTTTTAAGTAGATAATACAGAAACGAACGTTTTTTAGATATGAGATTTTTAAATCGTCTATTTTGCTTTATATTCGCAGCCATCGCGTGTGGCTCGTGTGTTGAGTCTGTAACGCTCAGCTTTGAGGAGATGGAGGCTATTGCACTCGAGGAGTGGATTAAGATAAATCGCCCGGAGTTGGTGGATAACTATCAGCCCAATGGTGGTTACTACGTTGAACTTCTTGACGAGGGTGTTGCTGATAGCGTTCCGGTGCGTTATCACAATGCGTGGCTTTGGTTTGATGTTACCTGCCGTGACTTGGCTGGCAATGTCGTTTTGACACGTAACTCGGAGTTGGCCCGTATGCAGGACTCTTATACTGACCATACACACTATGTACCCTATTTCTTGTTCTGCGGTGAGGAGAACTCTGCGAAGTTGCCCGAGGGTACATATTTGTCAATGCGTAACAAGCTGAATATTGGCGGTAAGGAGTATTCGGCTCGCTATGGTACGAAGATGCGTCTTTACCTCCCTTCATCGGTTGCGGCTGGTGATGAGGGTCTCTCTGGTGATGGTGGTTACGAGGGACAGTACAGACTCGATGAGAATCGCCCGATGATTGTTGACATCAAGGTATGGGGCCATATCACAAACCCCGTAGAGTATGAGGATAAGTGGGTGCGTTCGTTTGCCGAGGCAAATGGAGGTTTGGCTCCTATCCCCGAGAATAAGGAGGAGGCTGAGGAGCAGTCGCGTTTGCGCCGTAGCTATATGCGTCCTATTATCACTCGCGGCGAGGAGTCGGACGAGAGCAAGGAGGAAGAGGAGATAGTATATGATAACCAGTGGCATATGCCCGTTGATTCTATCGCAGGTTTGTATGTGAATTACCTCTATAGCCCCAAGCAGCAGCTCAACTACAACTGCTTACGTGAGGATACGCTTCTTTATGCTGGCCAGACAGAGTATAAGATAGGTAAGATTTATGGCACCAAGTCATTGGCTCAGATAAATAAGGAGATTGATGAGGTGTTGCTCAAGAAGTTTGGCGAGGGCTTGCACCCTGCGGATGCTGAGCCTGCGGATTCGGTATCTATTGCCGACGTATGGTATGTGACACGTCTGCTCGATGGTTTTGTGATTGATACCAATATCCCCGAGATTAAGAAGATTGTTTACGGCAATGACTACGAGGAGAGTGTAACCGATGAGGCTACGCCTATTGAGTTTTCGCTTAACGAGAACGATACATCGGATAGCAGCTATGTGGATGCGTGGAACTATGCTATTCCTCATTTGAAGCTTGGCGCTTGGAATGCAATTCTTACCGTGTCATCGAATGCTTATGGAGCAACAGGTGTGACAGGTAGTTCATCATCGTCGTCATACAATAACTACTACAACTACTACAATTACTATAATTATTATAATAGCTACTACGGTAACAGCTACTATAACAACTACTATAATAATTATTATGGTATGGGCGGTATGGGCGGCTATGGTTATGGCGGTATGGGTGGTTACTACAATAACTACTACGACAGCTACTATTATAATAATATGTATAACAACTCATACGGTATGGAGTCCGAAGAGGAGGATGCAGTATCTATCACTACGGAGGTGCTTCCCTACTCTCCGCTAATCTGGCAGGTGTACGTTGAGCCACGCGATGAGCAGTAAGTTATATTAGTTGTAGGGTAGCGGTAAATTGCCCTAAAATATAAAAAGGAGAATTGTCCCAGTAAGGATAATTCTCTTTTTTTTGACTTTTTTCAGCGGAAATTTTGCAGTTAGAAAAAATATTTGTAATTTTATATTGCAAAGAAGGAGTTATCGTTTCTAAGCACAGAAAACTAATAAACATAAACCTAAAAATAGTTTCATTATGATTATCACATTTAACGAATTGCGCCGTATTAAGGACAAGTTGCCCAGTGGTAGCTCTCAGCGTATTGCTGACGAGCTTGGAATTGATGTAGAAACAGTACGCAACTACTTCGGTGGTAAGCACCTCGATGCTAAGGCTTGCTCTGGTATTCATATTGAGCAGGGCCCCGATGGCGGTGTCGTTACCTTGGATGATACGGCTATTCTCGATGCGGCAATGCGCATTTTGAACGAGAATAAGTAATACCTTACTTATTTATCGAATTTTCATTTAGCATCGGAATCGACCATCCGTCGAATTCCGGTGCTTTTTGTTTCTAAGTTTGTGAGAAAGCCTATGAGGAAGATATTTACAATAGTTTGTTCTATTGTGGCCTTTGCTACCGCCTATGCTCAGGAACAACCGTCGGGCGTACCGTTCAATGGTCTTGTGTTGGATGGATCGGGAAATGGTATCTCTCGAATGAGAGTAGAGGTGAAGGACACAGAGAAACGTACTTTGACAGATAAGCAGGGGCGTTTTGGCTTGACCGACTTGGCCGATGATGCTGTTCTTGTCTTTCGCCGTAAGGGTGTAAAGGTTGAGGTAGAGGTTAAGGGCCGCCGCAGTCTGCGTATAATGCTTATGGGTGAGGCTATTTCTGAGGCTCAGGAGTCGCAGGAGTTGGTGGATTTGGGCATAGGTTATGTTAAAAGACGCGAGTTCAACTCAAGTTATGGCGTAATCTCGGGTGATGAGTTGCGCCGAGAGTGCCCCGGTCAGGACCTTGAAACGGCTCTCTTGGGACGCGTTGCAGGATTGACAAAGACCAATGGTGAATTGTCGCTCAGAGGTCAGAACTCGCTGGCATATAGCTCGGCACCGCTGCTGATTGTCGATGGTGCGGAGGTGGCGTCGCTCTCATCGGTCAATATCTACGACGTGGCGACAGTTACGGTGCATAAGGATGGCGGAATGTATGGCCAGAAGGGTGCTAATGGTGTGATTGTAGTGAAACTTAGATAATGTTAAGTTATGAAAAAGATTTTAATACTTGTATTGTTTGTTGTGGCTTCGGTCTCTGGTGCCTTTGCGCAGATGTTGGAGGATGTGCCTTTTAATGGCCTTATATTAGACAGCTCGGGTAAGCCGTACGCTAAGGTTAAGATTACTATTGCGGGCAACGAGAAGCGTACAACTACGGATAAGCACGGCCGCTTTGGCCTTACCAATGTGCCGAAAGATGCGGTGCTGAATCTGTCGCATAAGACAATCGATGATTTGAAGGTGCCTGTGTCAGGCCGTGTAAGCCTTAAAATCATCGTTGATAATGGAGAACTTGTCGAAGCGCAGCGTTCGCAGGAGCTGGAGGAGGCTGGATTTTTCTATGTTAAGAAGCGCGAGCAGACGCCTTCGAACGTAATTTCGGGCGAGGAGTTGCGTCGCAGTAATCACACCGACTTGGAGTTGGCGTTGCTGAGCCGCGTGTCGAGCCTGGTGAAGGTCGATGGCCGCCTGCAAATCAGAGGCTTTTACTCGGTAAATTCTCCCCCTTCTACAATGTTGGTGGTCGATGGTATGCAGGTGCCCGACTTCTCTGGCGTAAATATCAAGGAGGTAGAGTCAGTGACAATCCATAAGGATGGCACGAGTGTCTATGGTCTGCGCGGTTTTGCTGGTGTTATTGCTGTGAAATTGAGATCATTGTAAATGACTGCTATGATGTACATAAGATTGATATTTGTGATCCTGACGCTTTTCCCATTTATGGCATTTGCTCAGGCGGGAGATGTGCCATTTAATGGTGTTGTAGTAGATGCAAATGGAGTCGGTATTGCACGTGCAAAAGTTGCCGTTCAGGGTAGTGCAAAATATACGACGACGGATAAGATGGGACGCTTCGGATTGACAAATATTGGAGAGAATTCAACTTTTATACTCTCTGTGAAGGGTGTGCGAGACATTACGCTGGACGTAGGCAGTCGCAAGAGTCTTAAGATTGTAATTAACGGAGGCGAAGTGGTAGATTTGCAGGATTCCAAGGAGATAGAGGATGCAGGTTGGGGCTTTGTCAAGCGTAGGGAGAATATTCCTGCCGGAATGATTTTGGGCGAGGATCTGCGTCGCTCGCATCAGACCGACCTTGAGTTGGCGTTGCTGGCTCGTGTGCCAGGACTTATGAAGATAAATGGAGAGTTAACCATTCGTGGCATAAGTTCGGTTAATTCATCGTCGCAAGCGCTAATTTTGGTTGATGGTACCGAGGTACCGAGCTTGGCGTCGGTAAGTATTCTCGAGGTGGAGTCGGTGCAGGTGATAAAGAGTGCGAGTTCGTATGGAGTTAGAGGTGCTAATGGAGTAATATCTATTAAGTTAAGGTCAAGATAAATTAAATAATAAAGAGAGGGGCGCTATGAGACAGTTTATATTATTTTGCATTATTGGCGCGATGTTGAGCGTAAGTGCTTTTGGACAGCAGAGATTGAGTGGTGTGCCTTTTAATGGTATGGTAGTAGATGCTCTGGGTAAGGGTATGCCGCGTGTAAACGTATGGGTTAAGGGCTCTGAAAAACGTACGATGACCGATAGGCAGGGCCGTTTCGGATTCCTCGATATTGACGAGTTGGATGTGCTGGTCTTTTCTCGCAAGGATTTTCGAGTGGAATTGCCCGTTGAGATGCGTAAGAGCTTGAGTGTGATGATTGTAAATCAGAGTATTACAGCGGCTGACGAGTGCCCTGCGTTGTTGGACGTTGGCTATGGCTTTGTCAAGCGTAAGGAGTATAATTCGAGCTATACGGTCATCACTGGTGAGGAGTTGCGCCAGAGTGTGAATCCCGATTTGGAATCTATTCTAATCGGATTGGTTCCCGGATTGACAAGATCCAATGGTGAGCTTACGTTGCGTGGCCGTAACTCTATAAACCTTAGTTCAAAACCTTTGATTTTGGTCGATGGCTCAGAGGCTGAGGATCTCTCGATGGTTAGTGCTCACGATGTGGAGACTATAACCGTTTTGAAGGATGGTGGTAATTATGGAATGCGCGGTGCGAATGGAGTTATTTCGGTTAAGACGCGCTCTCGGTAGAAAATTGTCTAACAAGGCTCTTTCGGCATCTGGCTTGTCCTCGAAATGCTCATTTACACTTGAGTAAACTGCGCTTTCTCGGTCTGCGACCAGCTTCAAAATAGCTCTTGTTATACAATTTCTAAAGATAAGGAGGACTTGTCTAACAAGGCTCTTTCGGCATCTGGCTTGCCATCAATGTCTATTTCACTTGTTAATAATTATGGTGTCCAATATATTTTGGACACTTTTTTTTGTGCCTTTTTATAAAATGGTATATGCCAACAAAGCGTTGTGGCTGACCGATGGCAGACAAAATGGCAGAAATATAACGCCGTTTGGCAGTCTTTTGCGCCATATTTGTGGTTTTTCGGCATATTTTGTGTTTGGTATAGCGTTTGCTCATATTTAAAGCGTCGGCTCGATGAGGCTGGCACGCAAAAAGTGAAAATAAAATAAAATAAAACAAATAAAAATTTAAGACTATGGGAAAGATTATTGGTATTGATTTGGGTACAACCAACTCTTGTGTATCTGTAATGGAGGGTAACGAGCCCGTTGTTATTCCTAACGCAGAGGGACATCGTACAACTCCTTCTATCGTGGCATTCACCGATGGCGGTGAGCGTAAGGTGGGTGATCCCGCTAAGCGTCAGGCTATCACTAACCCCAAGCGCACAGTGTTCTCTATTAAGCGTTTTATGGGTGAAAAGTATGACAACGTTACAAACGACATCGCTCGCGCTCCTTACTCAATCGTTCGTGGCGACAACAACACTCCCCGTGTAGATATCGACGGCCGTCAGTACACTCCCCAGGAGATTTCGGCTATCACTTTGCAGAAGATGAAGAAGACCGCAGAGGATTATCTCGGTCAGGAGGTTACAGAGGCTGTTATCACTGTTCCCGCTTACTTCTCTGACTCACAGCGTCAGGCGACAAAGGAGGCTGGTGAGATTGCAGGTTTGAAGGTGCGCCGTATCATCAACGAGCCCACAGCTGCTGCATTGGCTTACGGTTTGGATAAGAAGGATGCCGATATGAAGGTTGCCGTTTATGACCTCGGTGGTGGTACTTTCGATATCTCTATCCTTGAGTTGGGTGATGGCGTATTTGAGGTTAAGTCAACAAACGGTGATACTCACCTCGGTGGTGATGACTTCGACCACGTGTTGATTGACTATATGGCAGAGGCATTTAAGGCTGAGCACGGCATCGACCTCCGTCAGGATCCTATGGCGTTGCAGCGTTTGAAGGAGGCTGCCGAGAAGGCAAAGATTGAGCTCTCATCAACAACTACAACAGAGATCAACCTCCCCTATATTATGCCCGTAAACGGTATTCCCCAGCACTTGGTGATGTCGCTCACACGTGCTAAGTTCGAGCAGTTGTGCGACCACTTGGTACAGAAGACTATCGAGCCTTGCCGTATCGCATTGCGTGACGCAGGCTTGTCTGCAAGCGATATCGACGAGGTTATCTTGGTAGGTGGTTCTACACGTATCCCCGCTATCCAGCAGATTGTTGAGAAGTTCTTCGGTAAGGCTCCCAACAAGTCTGTAAACCCCGATGAGGTTGTAGCTATCGGAGCTGCTATCCAGGGTGGTGTATTGACAGGTGAGGTTAAGGATGTGCTTTTGTTGGACGTAACACCTCTTTCACTCGGTATCGAGACTTTGGGTGGCGTCTTCACAAAGCTTATCGAGGCCAACACAACTATCCCTACACGCAAGAGCGAGGTGTTCTCAACTGCGGCAGATAACCAGCCTTCAGTAGAGATTAACGTATGTCAGGGTGAGCGTCCTATGGCTCGCGACAATAAGTCTATCGGTCGTTTCCACTTGGATGGTATCCCCGCAGCACCCCGTGGTGTACCCCAGATTGAGGTTACATTCGATATCGATGCTAACGGTATCTTGAACGTATCTGCAAAGGATAAGGGTACAGGCAAGGAGCAGAAGATTCGCATCGAGGCTTCATCTGGTTTGACTGACGCCGAGATTCAGCGTATGCGCGACGAGGCTAAGGCTAACGAGGAGAAGGATAAGCAGGAGAAGGAGCGCGTTGACAAGGTGAACGCTGCCGACTCAAACATCTTCGCTACGGAGAAGCAGCTCAAGGAGTATGGCGATAAGATTCCTGCTGACAAGAAGTCTGCTATCGAGGGCGCGTTGGCAAAGCTCAAGGAGGCTCACAAGAACCAGGATGTTGCAGCTATTGACACTGCTATCAACGAGCTCAATGCCGCTTGGCAGGTAGCATCGCAGGATCTCTACGCAGCTCAGCAGGCACAGCAGCAGGCGCAGGGTGGCGCACAGCAGGATCCCAACGCTGGCCAGCAGGGTGGTGCGCAGCAGCAGCCTGAGGATGTTGAGTTTGAGGAGGTTAAGTAGTGATAAATGCCTCTAATGTGGCTCTTTTGGCGTTAAATGCTAATATCGAAAGAATCTAACAAGGCTCTTTTGTCGTTATGCTCGTTTTGAAAATCCTCACATACGTTCAGTATGCTGCGGTACTCAAAACATCGCAGGCCTAAAAATAGCTCTTGTTATATCCTTTCTCGGAATATGATAGAAGTGGTTGTCGGAAACGATGACCACTTTTTTATTTGCCAAAATTTGGCCTTCTGCCCATAAATTGTTAGCTTTGTATATTACTAACCAATAGACTATGACGATGAAACGAAGCATTAAAAATCTTATTTGCAGTGCGGCTCTTGCGGCTCTGACGTTGCCTGCATTTGCGCAACAGAATAATCCGCGATTGATAATCCGTGCCGACGATATGGGCTCGTTCCGTGCAGCGAATATCGCTTGTATGGAGGGTTATAAGAATGGTATAGAGACCAGCATTGAGGTGATGGTCGTAACGGCGTGGTTTCCCGAGGCAGCGCGTATGTTGCGCGAGAATCCGGGCGTAGATGTAGGTCTGCACTTCACCATTACCAGCGAGTGGGATAATATTAAGTGGCGCCCGCTGACGCAGTGCCCGAGCTTGGTGGATAGCGACGGATATTTCCTGCCGATGATGTCGCCCAACAAGGCATATCCAGGCCTCTCTATCCGCGAGAATAATTGGAATTTGGCGGAGATTGAGCGCGAGGCACGCGCACAGATTGAGTTGGCATTGAAGCACATACCTCACATAAGCCACATCTCGGGCCATATGGGTTCGCTCAACTTTGCTCCCGAGGTGGGCGAGTTGATGCAGCGCCTTGGCGAGGAGTATAATCTCCCCGTTGTGGACCACTCGGCAGCGAGCGAGAAGTATGCGCTCAACTATATGGGTTATGGCGGTCCGAGTAAGACTTCAGCCGAGAAGGAGGCGAGCTTCATCAAGATGTTGGATAAGTTGGAGGCTGGAAAGAGCTATATGTTCCTCGACCACCCCGCATTGGATAACGAGGAGATGCAGACCGTTGGCCATATCGGATATGAGAATGTAGCCGTTGACCGTCAGGGTGTTACCGACCTCTTTACAAGTGAGCGTGTGAAGCAGGCTTTGAAAGATAAGAATATCGAACTTATCAGTTACAACGACCTCACGAAGTCTATGCCGCGCGGTGAGGCATCGGAGAAGATGAATGTCGCTTTTGAGAAGTATCTGGCGGCAGTCGAGAAGTCTGGTCAGGACCTGCATAGCATAATGATTGTCAAGGATGGCAACATCGTCAAGGAGCATTGGATGGGCGAGGGTGAGAAGAGTAAGCCTCACGTCTTAAACTCTGTAAGTAAGACATTTACGGCTACGGCTGTGGGTTTTGCCATTACGGAGGGTAAACTCAAACTGACCGACAAGGTTATCTCGTTCTTCCCAGATAAATTGCCTGCCGAGGTGAGCGATAATCTCAAGAAACTGGAGGTGCGCCACCTGCTTACAATGTCGTCTGGCCACGATGTTGAGCCGAGTCGTCGCAATATGGCTGAGGATGCTGATTGGATTAAGGAGTGGTTAGCGGCGCCGATAGTTCACGAGCCGGGTACATTCTTTGTGTACAATACACTCGGCACGTATATGCTTTCGGCTATAGTTCAGAAGGTTACGGGCGAAAAGGTTATCGACTATCTCTATCCTCGTTTGTTCCGTCCGTTGGGTATCGTTGGGGCTACTTGGCTGGAGAGCAACGCGGGAATTAACGTTGGCGGTTGGGGTTTGTACCTCAAGACTGAGGATTTGGCGAAGATGGGCCAGCTGATTCTGCAGCGAGGCAAGTGGAATGGTAAGCAAATCATTCCTGCCGAGTGGATTGACGAGGCTACTGCCTCGCACGTGGCATCGTTGCCCGCAGGTGTACGCCGCGAGAACCTGACCGTAAAGCCCAAAGATAGCGATTGGTTGCAGGGTTATGGTTATCAGATGTGGCGTTGCCGCCATAATGCTGTGCGTGCTGATGGTGCTGCTGGTCAGTATATTATCGTTATGCCCGACCAGAATGCCGTTATCGCTATGACCGCCAATATTGGCGATATGCAGGCGGAGATTAACTTGGTATGGAAATATCTGCTCCCAGCATTAAAGTAATTGCCTAACAAGGCTCTTTTGGCGTCTGGCTTGCCCTCAAATCCTCATTTGCGCATAGCAAACTGCGGTTTCTCGGGCGACGACCAGCCTCAAAATAGCTCTTGTTATACAATTCTTTGGGGTATGCTGCGCCTTTCAAAGAAGCTCAGTTTGTCGCTAAACGGGCAATTTTTCTAAAATATTGATGCAAAAGTCTGAAAATCGGTCGTAAGGATTCGCTTTTCAGACTTTTTTTTCATATCTTTGCAAACTAAAATTCGGACTATGTCCGGATAAACGTGATTATAAACGTAAATAATTATAATTCAAACAAAAATTTTAAACAAAATGCAAAGTAAAGGCGCAGTTAAATTATTCGCAATCCTTTTAGTGATTGGATGTATTTACCAGCTCTCATTCTCGTTCATTACACGAGGCGTAGAGAAGGATGCCGTTGAGTATGCGGCAGCTTTCGATGCAGCAGAGCAGGCAGATATGGAGGCTTATTACTTGGATTCAATCCAGAATAAGCCCGTGTTTAGCCTCCTTGGTATGAAGGATTTTACCTACAAGGAGTGTAAGGAGAAGGAGGTAAACCTCGGTTTGGACCTTAAGGGCGGTATGAACGTAATGCTCGAGATTGAGGTTCAGGATTTGGTTAAGTCATTGGCTGGTGACAGCCAGAACGATCCCGCTTTCGTTGAGGCTTTGGCTCGTGCAAACGAGGCTTTGAAGGCTGGTACTAACGACTACATCGGCGAGTTCGCAAAGGCTTACGAGCAGGTATCAAACGGCTCTTCATTGGCAGCTATCTTCGTTAGCCCCGACCGTAAGGATATCACTCCTAACTCAACAAATGACGAGGTTATCAAGGTTTTGCGCGAGGAGACAGATGCAGCTATCGCAGCATCATTCAACATTCTTCGTAGCCGTATCGACCACTTCGGTGTAACACAGCCCAATATCCAGCGTATGCCTAACTCAAACCGTATCTTGGTTGAGTTGCCGGGTGTTAAGGAGCCCGAGCGTGTACGTAAGCTCTTGCAGGGTTCTGCATCTTTGGAGTTCTGGGTAACATACGACGCAGCAGAGATTCTTCCTATCTTGGCTGAGGCTGACCAGCTTATCAAGCAGACAAGCGAGGCAGCTCCCGCTGCTGAGGCTGAGAAGGCTGAGGGCTTGGCAGCAGAGGCTGCAGCTGCAGAGGCACAGAACGTAACAGGCTTTACTCGCGAGAACAACCCCTTGTTCGCATTGCTCGATCCCGCGTTTGCAGGTAACTGCGTTGTAGGTGCTGCAACATCTGCTGATATGCCCGCAATCAACGCATACTTGGCACGCCCCGAGGTTCAGAACCTCTTGCCCGCAGACCTCGAGTTGATGTGGGGTATCAAGGGTGAGCCTATGTTCGACAACCGCATCTGCTTGTACGCGTTGCGTTCTGTTGATGGCAAGCCCGCAATGGACGGTGGTGCAGTGTCAACAGCTCAGGAGAACTACTCACAGAACGGTTCTGCAGCAGAGGTTAACCTTATGATGAACGCTAACGGTGCTTCACAGTGGGCACAGTTGACAGGTCAGAATATCGGTAAGCCTATCGCTATTGTTTTGGATGGTTATGTATATTCTGCTCCCAACGTACAGAACAAGATCGAGGGTGGTAGCTCAGTTATTACAGGTAACTTCACTATTCAGGAGGCACAGGACTTGGCTAACGTATTGAAGTCAGGTAAGGTTCCCGCGCCCGCACGTATCATTCAGGATACAGTAGTAGGTCCTTCACTCGGTGAGGAGTCTATCAACGCTGGTTTGATTTCGTTCGTATTGGCATTCTTGCTCGTACTTCTTTATATGGGCTTGTTCTACAAGACCGCAGGTTGGATGGCTGACTTGGCATTGGTACTTAACATCTTCCTTTTGATGGGTGTGTTGGTATCGTTCGGTTCTGTATTGACATTGCCCGGTATCGCAGGTATCGTACTTACAATGGGTATGGCTGTGGATGCTAACGTTATTATTTACGAGCGTATCAAGGAGGAGTTGCGCGGAGGCAAGGGCTTGGCTTTGGCTATCAAGGACGGTTTCTCTAACGCATACTCTGCAATCATCGACGGTCAGTTGACTACAATCATCACAGGTATCGTATTGTTCGTATTCGGTAACGGTCCTGTTCAGGGCTTCGCTACTACATTGGTAATCGGTATCTTGACATCAGTATTCTGCGCAATCTTCATCACTCGTATGTTGCTCGAGTGGGTTGTTAATAAGTGGGGTACTATCTCATTCTCTCGCTCTTGGTCAGAGAACTGGTTGGCAAATGTTAAGTTCGACTTCATCGCAAAGCGTAAGAGCGCATATATCCTCTCTGGCGCATTGGTTGTATTGTCAATCATCTCATTGGCAACTATCGGCTTGAACACAGGTGTTGACTTTACAGGTGGTCGTACATATGTAGTACGTTTCGACCAGAACGTATCTGCTGAGGATGTTCGTGTTGCTTTGGATAAGGTATTGGTTAGCGACGATGCTGCTAAGTCATCTATCGAGGTTAAGCAGTACGGTGGTGAGAACCAGATGCGTATCATCACACAGTACAAGTACGATGATACTTCAGAGGAGACAACTGCAGAGGTTGATGCATTGATTTACGATGCATTGAAGGGCTTCTATACTTATGATATCACTCTTGATCAGTTTACAAGTACTCAGGAGGATGTTAACGGTATCATCTCTTCTGAGAAGATTGGTCCCGCTATCGCAAAGGATATGGTCTTCAACGCATTCTATGCTGTATTGTTCTCTCTTATCGCAATCGGTCTTTATATCACTATCCGATTCAAGCGTTGGCAGTGGGCTACAGGTGCTACAGCTGCACTTGCACACAATGCGTTCCTTGTAATTGGTATCTTCTCAATGTTGTACCACATTATGCCTTTCAACTTGGAGGTTAACCAGGCATTTATCGCTGCTATTTTGACTATCATTGGTTACTCTATCAACGATACAGTGGTTATCTTCGACCGTATCCGTGAGTTCATCGCACTCTATCCCAAGCGCGAGATTAAGGATAACATCAACAATGCTATCTGCTCGACTTTGTCACGTACGATGAATACATCAGGTACAACTCTCGTTACCTTGCTTGCTATCTTCATCTTCGGTGGTGAGAACTTGCGTGGTTTCGTATTCGCATTGCTTTTGGGTATTATCATCGGTACTTACTCATCAGTATTCGTTGCTACCCCCATCGCTTACGACATCTTGCGTCGTTCGGATAAGAAGGTTAAGTAGTAATATTTACTCTTAAATATAAGAAAATAGGTTGTAGCCTTGTGGTTACAACCTATTTTTTTATAACTTTGCATTAGTTATGAGCAATGCATTGGATAAACTGAAGGCCTTATGGCGATTGTTGAAGAGCTCGGTCTCTCCAGCATTTATTATGTTGATGTGCGCATCGTTTATTATGTGGTACATCCTTAAACTCCAATATACCTATACGACAGATTATGCCGTGTTGGTAAATATTGAGGGTGAGCATCTGCGCGTACCCTGCGTTATCGAGGGTAAGGGCACCAATCTGTTGGCTTATCGTGTGCATATGCACAAGGAGATTAAGATTCCGTTGACCGACCTTAAGTATAGCATTGCGAGCGAGATAGATCTTGAGACGGGTGAGGTGGTGGATAGTATTATCATCGATCCGCAGTCGATTCAGAGTGCTATCTCGGTGCGATTCAGCGATATTAAGGTTATCTCTGTGGGTGATGTGCCGCAGCTTAGTATGAATGACCTGCAAGAGGCAAAAGGAAAATAAAAATTGAAAATGAATAATACATCTATATATAAAATAGGTATTACGGGTGGTATCGGTAGCGGAAAGAGTACTGTTTGCCACCTTTTGGCTGATATGGGCGTGGCTGTTTATGACTCGGACGCTCGCGCCAAGACGTTGATGAATGAGAGTGAGGCACTGCGCAAGGCTCTCGTTGAGGCTTTTGGCGAGGAGTGTTATACGCCCGAGGGATTGAATAGAGCCTATCTTGCAAGTCAGGTTTTTGGTAACGAGGAGGCGTTGCAGCGCCTTAATGCTATCGTACACCCAGCCGTTAGAGAGGATTTCCGCGCGTGGGCCGAGCAGCAGCGTGGTACGTATGTCGTTTTGGAGAGCGCGATACTCTTTGAGGCGGGCTTTGAGAGCGAGGTTGACTCTACACTTGCCGTTTTGGCTCCGCTTGAGGAGCGAGTGCGCCGTACCATTGAGCGTGATGGCTCGGACCGTGATACGGTGCTGAAGCGCATAGCTCACCAAATGAGTGACGAGGAGTTGCACTCGCGCGCCAACCATACGTTGGTAAATTTGCGTATGGACTACCTTGAAAGCGATGTCGAGCAGTTGCATAAAAGGTTCTGCTATGAAGCTGGGCGATAGAGAGTTGGATCTCTCGCAGCCGCGGGTGATGACTATCATCAACGTTACCGACGACTCCTTTTTCGAGCATAGCCGTACCGATGATGAGCAGAGCATTGCCGAGCGCGTAAAAAAGGCTTATGGCGAGGGTGCCGAGATATTCGACATTGGTGGCTACTCGTCGCGTCCCGGAGCTCGCGAACTCACAGTTGAGGAGGAGTGGAGCAGGGTGCGCTTGGGTTTGCAGATTGTTCGCCGCGAGGCGCCCGAGGCTTTCGTGTCAATAGATACGTTTCGTGCCGAGATTGTACGACGTGCCGTGGAGGAGTTCGGGCCGCTGATTGTCAATGATATATCTGCGGGAGAGCTGGATGCGGAGATGTGGAACGTGGTGGCAAAATACCGCTTGCCTTACATAGCTATGCATATGCGTGGCACGCCGCAGACAATGCAGTCGCAGACCGACTATCCGAATGGAGTTGTAAACGAGGTGTGCGACTATTTTGCCAAGCGGGTGGAGTTACTCAAGAGCCGAGGTGTGGAAAATATTATCCTCGACCCGGGCTTTGGTTTTGCCAAGACGCTTGAGCAGAATTATGAACTGCTGGGAGGCCTTAATCGTTTGTGCGAGATGGGGTGTCCTGTATTGGTTGGAGTGTCGCGTAAGTCGATGATATATAGATTATTAGATATATCTCCCGCGGAGGCATTGAATGGAACGACAGTCTTGCATTGGGAGGCTCTACGGCAGGGCGCGACTATTTTGCGAGTGCACGATACGCGCGAGGCGGTGGAAGTTGTAAAGATTTATAATACTTATAAAAAAAGGTTGCCCAAATAGGCAACCTTTTTACATTATATCTTGGCGGATATTACTCACCCCACAAGTTACGAGGATATACGCCAGCCTCAATCAGCTCCTCAATCTTTGCTACGAGCTGAGGTTTGTCGGCCTGATATGTAACGCCAAACCAACCGGCTGTTGTAGAGAGAACCTTCAACTTTGATGTACCCTTGCCAACCAACTCATTAACCATCAACGGAATGAAGAACTCGGCCTTGAGGTTTGCCTGCGTAGCGGGGTCTGCAAGGAAGCCCTTGAAATACTCCTCCGAGTATGTGAAATAGTCGGGTGTGAAGCCGAACAAGTTCATTGATACGGGGGTATTCTCCTCCAAAGCCTCATCATCGCCCAAGTCGTGGAATACGATTGTGCCCTCGGCGTTGCGCTCAATCTTTGTGCGCTCAACGATAGATGTAAGGAAATTCTCCTCGTCGATAGAGCATACACCACGCGATACGGTACCATTCTCCGAGAGAGTCTTGTTTACCTCATAACCTACCATACAATAGTGGTTTGACTCCTCGCCGAGCTGGCTCAAGTAGTCGCCGATAACCTTGTAAGCATCAGCACCATAGAAATCGTCGGCATTGATTACCGCAAAAGGCTCCTTGATTACATCCTTGGCCATCAACAAAGCGTGGTTTGTACCCCAAGGCTTCTCGCGTCCTTCGGGAAGAGTGAATCCCTCGGGCAGATAGTCGAGTTCCTGATAAACAACCTCTACCTCAATCTTACCACCGAAACGCTCCTTGTTGAAGACAGCCGTAAAGGCGTCTGCGAATGAGTGGCGAATAACAAATACTACTTTGCCAAAGCCTGCGCGAATAGCATCGTAGATAGAATAATCGATGATAGCCTCATTGTTGGGGCCTACTCCGTCCATCTGCTTGAGTGAGCCATAGCGTGAGCCCATACCAGCAGCTAACACAAGTAATGTAGGTTTAACCATAATTGCGATAATTTTTTGAATTTGTAATTATGCAAATGTAGCAAAAAAACGCTGATTACTACCCCTTTTTCGTAAAATAATCCTCTATACTACCACGTTTTATCACTAATGGGTGACTATTGTCGTGTGGAAGATAAAAAAAACGGTCCAATGGCAGAGGGTTTGCCCATTTTTGAGTATCTTTGTTCGATTATAGCAACCGAAGTATGAAAAAGTGGAGAGTTAAAATAAAGAATCTGTTTCTCAAGAAACGTTTCTCAATGAGCGACCCCGTTCACCACGAGGAGGAGTGGAGCTTGCACATCACGCCCGCAGGTCTGTTGGGTAGTGTGGCTGCGTTCTGCCTTGTGTTGTTCTTGTTGGTATTGGTGTTGGTGTCATACACGCCGATTCTCGATATATTCCCCGGCTATCGCACCGCGGCGGAGAAGACTCACGACGATTTGGTTAAGAATGTTATGCGACTTGACTCTCTGGAGCGTCGTATGAACGATATGCTCACCTATAACGAGAATATCGCTATGATTCTCGAGGGCCGCACGCCCGTAGTGCGTACTCCCTTGAGTGACGGCGATACCGTAAAGCTGGATAAGACGCTTGTGCCACCCTCGCA
This sequence comes from Alistipes sp., assembly GCA_045646685.1. Taxonomy (GTDB): domain Bacteria; phylum Bacteroidota; class Bacteroidia; order Bacteroidales; family Rikenellaceae; genus Alistipes. The sequence goes on from JAZRLD010000035.1 coordinate 16,931, forward strand.
GTTTGACTCTCTGCTGCGTGCGCAGATGGAGGGTGATGGCGACTACTCGCTGGCACGCACACTGCAGAGCCGTCAGCAGGGCGGAAAACTTATCTTCGCCTCACCTGCCGAGGGTATCATCACGCGCCACTTCTCGCGCGAGGATAACTATCTCGGTGTGGGTATTCAGGCGGCGCCCAATGCGCCTGTTACGAGCATTGATGATGGTGTTGTGATGGATGTGGCCACGCTTGGCGAGAAGGGTTCGGTTGTGGTTGTGCAGCACTTCAACGGCTTTGTGTCAATTTATCGTAACCTTTCGCAGGTGCTTGTGGCAAAGGGACAGAGCATCAAGAGTCGTCAGGTGATAGGCTATAACTCTATGCCTTCGGTGGGCGACAGAACAAACCCCATCGTGGAGGTGGAGATTTGGAACGAGGGTAAGGCTGTTGACCCCGAAGTTTATATTGTATTCTAATTCAGAAGATAAATAATGAAACAACGATTAGCAATTCTTGGCTCTACAGGCTCTATCGGAGTGCAGACGCTCGATATTGTGGCCGAGAATCCCGATTTGTTTGAGGTAACTTCGCTCGTGGCAGGCCGTAATTGGGAACTGCTGGCGCGTCAGGCTATTGAGTTTGATGTTGATAGTGTAGTTATTGGCGACGAGACAAAATATGAGCCGCTCAAGCAGGCTCTCGAATCATACCCTATTAAGGTCTATGCGGGTAGCGATGCCATCTGCGAGGTTGTGCAACAATCTACCGTTGACGTTGTAGTAAATGCTTTGGTTGGTTATGCAGGTCTGCATCCTACGATTGCTGCAATTGAGGCGGGCAAGAAGATAGCTTTGGCCAATAAAGAGACTTTGGTCGTGGGAGGTGATTTGGTTATGCGTATGGCCGTTGAGAAGCAGGTGCCTATTCTGCCCATCGACTCCGAGCATTCAGCTATATTCCAGTGTCTTGCGGGCGAGCAGTCGCCTATTCGTCGCTTGATTGTGACTTGCAGTGGAGGTGCTCTGCGCGATGTTCCCGCTTCGGAGTTGGCGTCAGTTACGCCCGAGCGTGCGCTGAAACATCCGCAGTGGTCGATGGGAGCAAAGATTACCATAGACTCGGCTACGCTTGTTAATAAGGGTTTTGAGGTTATTGAGGCGCATTGGCTCTTTGGTGTTGGCGCAGATAAGATATCTGTGCTTATTCATCCGCAGTCGATAGTTCACTCTATGGTTGAGTTCGAGGATGGCGCTATCAAGGCGCAGCTCGGTACGCCCGATATGCATATGCCTATCAGTTATGCACTTATGTTCCCGCACCGTGCGTCGCGTCCGCAGGAGCGATTTGATTTCTTGGCTTCTCCCACTCTGACTTTTGCCGAGCCCGATAGGGTGAAGTATCCCGCCCTCGATATCGCCTACGATTGTATGCGTCGTGGCGGTACTGCCTCTTGCGTGATGAATGGCTCGAATGAGGTTGCTGTGGCGGCCTTCTTGGCGGGCAAGTGCCGTTTTACCGATATTACAGCTTCGATAGAGTATGCTTTGAGCAAGGCAAAGTTTGTGGCGCAGCCCACGCTCAAGGATTATGAGGCATCGAATGATCAGTCGCGCGCATTGGCGGCAGAGTATCTTAAGTTGAAATAAAACAAATAGTTATAATGGAAATCGTAATTAAAGTACTTCAATTTTTTATGAGTTTGTCGCTCCTTGTGGCGATTCACGAGTTCGGACATTTTATTATGGCGCGCGTCTTTAAGATTCGCGTTGAGAAATTTTATATCTTCTTCGATCCTTGGTTTTCACTCTTTAAGTGGAAGCGAGGTGAAACGGAGTATGGCGTAGGCTGGTTGCCTTTGGGTGGCTATGTGAAGATTGCAGGAATGATTGACGAGAGTATGGATCTCGAGCAGATGCAGGCTCCCGTGCAGCCATACGAGTTCCGTGCAAAACCCGCGTGGCAGCGTTTTATGGTGATGATTGCGGGTGTTGTGATGAACATCTTGCTGGCGATGATGATTTATACAGGTATCCGCTATGCCTATGGTGAGTCGTATATGGCTAACGAGGATGTGAAGTGGGGTTATGTATTTAACGAGTCTGCCGAGCGTATGGGCTTCCGCGATGGCGATAAGTTTGTGTCGATTGATGGCGAGGCTATAGATGATGTTAGTGAGGTGCGCTCAAAGTTGCTCCTGACAAAGGAGGATCGCCACGTTGTCGTTGACCGCGCTGGAGAGCAGGTTGCCTTTACTATTCCCTTTGAGCAGATGCTCGAGATGCGTCGAAACCGTGAGTATGAGGATTTGTATGCTCTGCGTCTGCCATTCTTTATTGACTCTTTGGCTTCAGCGTCAGCTATTGATGCAGGCTTGCAGGTTGGCGATCAGGTAGTTGCGCTCAATGGCGAGGAGGCTATTGGTATGCAGGAGATTACCGATAAGTTGCAGCAGCATAAGAGCGATACCGTAACACTTACCGTTTTGCGTTCGGGCGTAGCCAACGAGTTGGTTGTGCCTATCAACGAGGAGGGCAAGATGGGTGTGATGTTCAAGGGCGATGTTTTCCAGCCTCGTACACGTACATTTACTCTCTTGCAGGCTATCCCTGCGGGCGTATCGCTTGCGCTTGAGACTGTGGCTGACTATTGGCAGCAGCTCAAACTTATCTTCCAGCCCAAGACCAAGATGTACGAGGAGCTGGGTGGCTTCATTGCTATCGGTAATATCTTCCCCTCGGAGTGGAACTGGTTGCAGTTCTGGACTATGACGGCTTTCTTGTCGGTAATATTGGCTGTGATGAATATCTTGCCTATCCCTGGCCTTGATGGTGGTCACGCGCTCTTCACGTTGTGGGAGATGATTACAGGCCGCAAGCCGAGCGATAAGTTCTTGGAGGTGATGCAGTATATCGGCTTCGCAATCCTCTTTGCACTGCTGATTTACGCTAACGGAAACGATATCTATCGTCTTTTCACAAAGTAAAATGGCTAAGGTTAAGAAGGCATATTTCTGCCGCGAGTGCGGTTTTGAGGCTCCCAAATGGTTGGGCCGCTGCCCCTCGTGTGGCGAGTGGAACACATTTACGGAGGAGATTATCGCCAAGTCTTCTTCGTCGTCTGCTACCGCAGCCGTCGGCATCCCGTCTGCGCCGCCGCAGCGTGTGAGTGAGATTGAACGCTCGACGCATAAGCGTCTGGATTTGCACAATGCAGAGGTAAATCGTGTGTTGGGTGGCGGTTTGGTGCCGGGCTCGCTGATATTATTGGGCGGTGAGCCGGGTATCGGTAAATCAACCTTGAGCCTTCAGATAGCCTTGACAAATCACTCGCTCAAGACTCACTACGTGTCGGGCGAGGAGTCTGCTGAGCAGATTGGTATGCGTGCCGAGCGTCTGGGCATAGGTAACGAGGAGTGTTATATCTACTCCGAGACCTCGCTCGAGAATATCCTCACGCAGATGAATGAGTACAAGCCCGATGTGGTGGTGATTGACTCTATACAGACCATCTTTACCGATACTGTTGATTCCTCGGCTGGCAGCGTGTCGCAGATACGCGAGTGCGCGGCGGCTCTGCTCAAGTATGCCAAGACTACGGGAACGTCAATATTTATAATTGGCCACATCACCAAAGATGGTACTATCGCTGGCCCGAAGATTTTGGAGCATATCGTTGATGTTGTGTTGCAGTTCGAGGGCGATGGAAATAATATATACCGTATCCTGCGCGGAATTAAGAACCGCTTTGGTGCTACGTTCGAGATTGGTGTCTTCGAGATGTTGGACAATGGTCTGCGTGCCGTGGAGAATCCTTCGGAGATTTTGCTTTCGCATTATGAGGAGCCGTTGAGTGGTATTGCCGTAGGTGCTTCGGTAGATGGCATACGTCCATATCTTATTGAGGTGCAGGCGTTGGTGAGCAATGCGGCATACGGTACTCCGCAACGTAATGCTACGGGTTACGATCCGCGTCGTATGGGTATGTTGCTGGCGGTGTTGGAGAAGCGAGTGGGAATGAAGATGTTCCAAAAAGATGTCTTCCTGAACTTCGCGGGTGGCTTCCGCGTGGCTGATCCGGGTTTGGATTTGGCCATCGTGGCGGCTGTTATCTCATCATATTACGACCGACCTATCGCCGATGGCGTCTGCTGTGCGGGCGAGATTGGTCTCTCGGGCGAGGTGCGCCCTGCGCCACGTACCGAGCAGCGCGTAAGCGAGGCGGCACGATTGGGTTTTAAGCGTATCATCGTGTCGGGATTCCTCCGCAAGGGCGTGAAGATGCCCAAGGGAATAGAGGTAGTGTATATAAATAATATAGGTGAATTGCCGCGAGCCTTGTTTTGTGAGGAGATTTAATCGTGGTACGAGATTTGCAAAAGGTTGTCCGATAATTCAGACAACCTTTTTTATTTATGACCATAAACGAATTAAACTCCCTTACGGCACGTAACCGCTTGGTGTTGGTCGATTTCTACGCCTCGTGGTGCGGGCCTTGTAATGCTATGCAACCGATACTCGATGCCGTAGAAAAACAATTTGGCAATTCGGTTGATATCTTACGTGTCGATGTTGACCAATACGAGAGTGTGGGCCTCGTTCAGCACTTTCGTATTATGTCCGTGCCAACGCTTATGTTTTTCCGCCGAGGCTGTATGCTATGGCGGAGTAGTGGAATGGTTCAGCTGGAAACATTGGTGGATATTATCCGCCGTTTCGATAGGGTGGAGGTGTATTAAAACTCCATTCGCCAGCTCATCTCCTCCTGCACGTAGTTTGCGGCAGGGGACTCCTCTAACTTGCTTATAATCTCCGTTACACACTTTCGGGCCTCGCTATCGCAGTCGTATGCTGCGGCGAGCAGGGCAACTACACCCTGCGCTATGATGCGCGATGAGGCAAAGCGGATAAGAATAGCGGGTATTGAATGTATTGCATCGGTGTCACGTGCGATATTGCTTCTTGCGGTGGCCATCAGTGCGGCGTATGCCAAAAACTCATTGTCGCTCTGGCTCCACTCCGCAAATATCTGCGAAAGTATTGTCGTGCGGGGCAATAATGCGAAAGCCATCTCCTCGGCAACCTCAGAGTTTATCACACCCTCGGCCCATGTGGGTAACTCCTCCATTGTAATTTTCTCAGCCTCGGCTACATAGAGAGCCGCAAGGCGCAGTTCGCGCACCTGCTGCTTGTAGAGATATAGTGCCAGGTCGTGGTCCTGCTCCGTATCCTTTGCGATCTGTCGCACCGTGGGGAGGCTCACGCCATAGTTTAAGCCGTAATTGGCTCCGTAATAGTACATTGCATCGGCCACTGCGCCGTTCATCTGCTTGCGCATAGCGCCCAGCAGGGATATCATTTTTGAAGTGTTGTTTCCCATATATAAAAATGGGCTGTCTTACGAACAGCCCTTATATAAATCTTTATTTCTTAATAATTGTATTGGCAATATACGCCGTGCGGCCCAATTCAAATACGGGCAATATAGCCGAGCCTACCATCTTGTCGCCTACGCTAACCGCGCACGTTGCGTTGTCGGCCAAGCGCACCATAATGGCTGTCTTATCTTTGGGATCAATCTCGGGAATTGAATTTAGTTTGGGCGTTACACCTGAGCCCTTGACCGTGAGCTTAATCTCTGTGCCATTAGCCGCTGTAGCAGCCTCCAAGCCAGCTGAAGAGGACAGCTTGGCGATGGTGTAGCTCTCTGCACCTGTCATCGGAACAATGAAGCGCTCGGTGTAAACGGTTGTAACCTTCTTGCCGAGGAACAACTCCAAGTAAGCCTGCTCCTGCGCCTCCAAAGTCTTCAGCGCATCCTGCAAGCCGCCACCAAATACGTTTTCACCAGCATCGCCCGTAATCAACTCCATACGCTTCTTGCGGAGCGTGAAGATAGCCTGCGCAGCCTGTGATGCAGCATCCTCAATGGTTGTGGGTGACATACTCAAGCGGTTGGGTAACACTTTGGGGAACTCAGCTACGGGGTTCATATATGACTCAACGCTTACGGTTGCGGGGGCTGTCTCGCCACTCTTAATCATACCATCGCAAGCCATTACCGAGAGGTTTGCATCTTTTACCGCGTATGTGGTCTTGTCAACCAATGAGCCGCGCACGTCCAGATATTTCTGCGCATAACGAGCATAGGGGCCTACGACTGTCTGCTCCTTCTCGATCGTAAGGTCAACAACGATAGTTGTCGAGGGGTCTGCCACGACGATATTGCCGTCGGCTGTCTGGTAGGGACCAACTACGGCGTGGTAGATGTTATTCTGTGCAGAGGCTGCTGTGCAAGCCATAATGGCCAAGGCCAAAACTGATAAGATTCGTTTCATAGCAAATAATTTAGTCTATATTTGACAAATATAATTTATTTGTGTGATATATCAAAATTTAAGGTAAAAATCGCGAGTCAAACGGCGATACTCGTCGCTATATTGGTGGCGACCACCCTCCTCGATTATAATCTTCTCTGTAATTGGGAGTTCTGCGGGTGGCGCGGTCTGTAACTCGGCCATTATGCGTCTTACGCCACTTGTCGGGGTGGACCATACGTGGCACTCCCTTACGGTGAAGAGCTCACCGCGTGCTGCCGAGCGGAAACGCTCCATCTCGGGTTGCGGCAGGATAAGCGAGAAGCGGCCATTGTCGGCCAAGAGGCGTTTTACGCCGCTGACCAACTCGTCAAAAGGCAACGTGGCCGTGTGACGGGCCGTTGAGCGAGCCGCGTCGGGCGAAAGTTGCGAGTCGATAAAGTAGGGCGGGTTTGATATTATGCAGTCGAATTTCTGCGCGGGTGAAAAATCCTGCAAGGCGCTATGTATAACCTCTATGTGGTCGGGCCACGGCGAAGCGGCGACATTTTCGCGCGCCTGCAATACGCAATCTTCGTCTATGTCTATTGCTGTGATTTTTGAGCCAAAGCTACGCTGTGCTGCCATAATGGCAATGAGTCCCGTTCCCGTCCCGATGTCGAGAATAGAGCCATCGGTGGGTAGTGTGGCCCACGCTCCGAGCAGGGTGCCGTCGGTGCCTACCTTCATAGCACAGCGGCTATGGTCGATATGAAACTGCTTGAATGTAAAGCCTTTGCCTCGCATAGTCACACCTTAAGAAAACCGTCAATACCTGCTCCGAATAGTGAGTAATCGTAGCGCACAGGGTCCTCTGCGTCGAATTCGCGCAGGGCTGCAGTAATCTCGGCTGTTGCTTTCCAATCGTTCTGCTTACGATTGAGCAATCCCAAAGCGCGCCCCATATTTCCCGTATGCAGGTCGAGAGGCAGATATAGTGCCGACATCGGAATCTTGCGCCACAATCCGAAATCCACACCTCGGTCGTCGTGGCGAACAAACCAGCGCAGATACATATTCAGGCGCTTGCACGCCGCACCCTTATCTATAGATGAGAGGTGCTTCTCGCAGTGCTGCGAGTGGTCGGCACTGAAAAACTCGCGGCGGAAATCCGATAACACCTTCGTCATATCCTGCGTAGCCTCGTAGCGGCTCTCGAAAAAGTCGCCAATGCCACCATACAGCTCAATGATATGGCGCATACAGAGCACGAAGTCGGTGAAATCCTGTCCGTTAAATGTGCGGTGGACGTACGATTGGAGATGCTCAAGATCCTTTGCCGATGCGTTGCGAACAAAGTCTGCGGGAGCATTGTCCATATAACTCATCATACGGCGTGCGCTCTTGACGATGGCCTTGCGGTTGCCCCACGCAATGGCGGCGGCCAAGAAACCCGAAATCTCGCGGTCGTGGCGGTCAGTGAATGAGTGGGGTATGCTGATGGGATCGGGCTCGATAAACTCTGTGCGATTATATTTATCGTGCAGATGCTCAAGCAAATCGCGTAACTCTTCTCTCTCCATAATATTATAAAATTATGCCGTCACGCATCGTAATCTTGCGGTCGGCCATAGAAGCCAATCCGTCATCGTGAGTCACGATAACCGTAGTCTGTCCCAACTCCTCGCGCAGACGGAAGAAGAGCGCGTGTATCTCATCGCGATTCTTTGTGTCGAGGTTTCCCGATGGCTCGTCAGCCAACAGTAGGGCGGGGTGATTTACTATCGCTCGCGCAATGGCAACACGCTGCTGCTCACCGCCCGACAATGCGCTGGGTTTATGTGTTGTACGCTCCGAGAGATTCATCATCTTTAGGAGATTAATCGCCTCCTGCTCGGCCTCGCGCTTGCTGCGACCTGCAATAAGAGCTGGCAACATCACATTCTCCAAAGCCGAGAACTCGGGCAAGAGGTGGTGAAACTGAAATACGAAGCCAATATGGCGGTTGCGGAAATCTGATAATTGATTGTCATTCATCGCACTAACCTCCGCGCCATCAATGCGCAATGAGCCGCTATCCATAGCCGACAGCGTGCCGAGAATCTGCAACAGCGTGGTCTTTCCTGCGCCACTCTGTCCCACAATAGAAACCACCTCGCCACGCTTCACCTCCAGCGAAACACCCTTCAGCACCTCTAACGTGCCGAAACTCTTATGTATATTTTCTGCCTTAATCATATGACAAAGATAAGAATAATTCAAAATCAGAGCTTCAAAAATCAAAATTATTTGTGCGAATGTGTGATAATTGAGAAAAAAAACGTATCTTTGCGCGCTATGTTTAACTAATTAACAATTTTACGAAAATGCCAAAAATGAAAACAAATGCCGCTGCAAAGAAACGTTTTACTTTCACCGGCACAGGTAAGATTAAGCGTAAGCACGCTTATCACAGTCACATCCTGACAAAAAAGACTAAGAAGCAGAAGCGTAACTTGTGTTA
>JAZRLD010000036.1:0-11272 GCA_045646685.1 Alistipes sp.
ATGTATTCCATTATAGATTATAGTTAAATTACACTCTTCCGACGTACACATCTTTGACTAATGCATACGACAAGTCGTTTTTAACCGAGTGAGGGTTAAAAATTTCTGTATGGGAGATGTTGGCTAAATCAGTAGCCTATGGAATCTAACTATAATGGTGTTGCCATAATTTAATGATTGCGGCACAACGCTGCGAATATGGCGTATAGAGTAATTTAGTAGCAGATGCTCCTTTGCGGATGTTGAGATAGATGCTTTTGAAAGATATTGCCTGTTGTGTGACTTACCAGCCGAGTGGCGCTGCATAGAAGAGGAGCTACGGCGGCGGGTTGAGATGTGAGCGTAGCAATGCTCTCGTGATTCGAATTGCGATGCATCGTGGTACTCAGCCTCGGCAAAATCTTCAACTGACACAAATGAGTTGCTGCTATAAAACAAGCCATCGGCAATTGTTAATACTGCCGCCATAATCAATCCGAAAAGGAGTGAAAGAATTGCTATGTCTAACTTGTTTCTCATCTGCAGGAACAAATGTATGAGTTAAAAATCTAATATCCAAAAATCGTGGCTTTCGAAGTTATAAAGTTAGTAATTTTTTAATATTGACGTTTTATAATGGCATTTTTGACTCTCAACTGATTATCCTTTGGGTTTGATTATTTTCACTTCTATACCAAAGCGGATACGGCAAAGTGTAGTTATCACGCTGTTTATCATAGAGTTATCAGATAATTGACGGTCGGGGAAAGCGGGAGTTTGACACCAGACTTTGACACCAGCAGGGAGTGAGAAAGGGATAGGTGTTATAAGAGTTATAAGTATTATACGTTTTTCCTATAATACCCATAGCGTCTATAACACCTATTTTGAATTTTGCATTTTGCTCTCTATCTTTGTCGTATGGAATCAAAGATACTACAAGGACTCAACAAGGCGCAGTATGATGCCGTGGTAAACTACGAGTCGCCGTCGCTTATTATTGCGGGTGCGGGCTCGGGTAAGACACGTGTATTGACCTCGCGCATAGCATATATGCTGGAGCAGGGCGTGAAGCCCTATAATATTCTGGCTCTGACCTTTACAAACAAAGCCGCCGAGCAGATGCGCACGCGCATCGAGCAGATGGTGGGCTCCACGGCGCGTTACATTCGTATGGGTACGTTTCACTCCATTTTTTCGCGCATCCTGCGCGAGAATGCCGAGCGCATAGGCTACACACAGTCGTACACTATCTACGAGCCCTCCGACTGCAAGAACCTTATCAAGACCATCTGCAAGGAGATGAACCTCGCCGATGACAAGTACAAGCCCGCGAAGGTCCTCTCACGCATATCATACGCCAAGAACTGTCTGGTGACACCTGGAGCGTATGTTGCAAACTCGGTCTATGCGGCCGAGGACAGGCAGATGCAGATGCCCCACTTTGGAGATGTTTACGTTGAGTACTGCCGCCGTTGCAAAAGAAATGGTGCAATGGATTTTGATGATTTATTACTGCAAACCAATATATTACTAAAAGACCATCCCGAAGTACTGAAAAAGTATCAGGAGCTTTTCCAATACATTTTGGTTGATGAGTATCAGGATACTAACTATGCGCAGTATATCATCATTCGCCGACTCTCGCAACTGCACGGCCGCGTATGTGTCGTGGGTGACGATGCGCAGAGTATCTACTCGTTCCGCGGTGCGAAGATTGAGAACATTCTCTCGTTCCGCAACGACTACCCCGCAGCGCAGACATTCAAATTGGAGCAGAACTACCGTTCGACGCAGACCATCGTAAATGCCGCGAACTCGGTCATTGAGCGCAACTCGCGCCGTATGGAGAAGAAGTGTTTCTCGGAGGGTGATGCGGGCGATAAGATTCGCATTGTACGCACCTACACCGACCGCGAGGAGGGCGACATCATAGCCAACGCCCTGCGTGACCAGATACGCGAGTCGGGTGATGCGTGGAGCGAGGCAGCAATCCTCTACCGCACAAACAACCAGTCGGCCGTAATAGAGCAGGCGTTGCGCCGCAGGGGTATTCCCTACCGCATATACAAAGGCTCATCGTTCTACGACCACAAGGAGATTAAGGATATTTTGGCATACATACGCCTGGTAATCAACCCCAAAGATGACGAGGCATTCAAGCGCGTGGTGAACTACCCTGCACGTGGTATTGGCGACACGACAGTAGGGCGCATTGCGCAGCTGGCGGCATCGCAGGGAAAATCGATGTGGGAGTCGGTAGATGCTTTGGTCGCTGAGGCTGCTACGTTGGGCGATGCGATGCAGAAGACCATAGCCCGCAAGGTGACCGAGTTTGTAAACCTTATTCGCTCGCTGGCGCAGGTACGCACGGAGAAGAATCTCTACGACTTTGGTCTTGAGCTGGCATCACGCACAGGAATACTTGCGCAGTACCGCTTGGAGAATACGCCCGAGGCGACGAGCGCGATAGATAACATCGAGGAGCTGTTGAACTCGATGCAGCTCTTCACGGAGCAGTGCGAGGCGGAGATTCGCAACGGCGAGCGAGAGGCCGAGCAGCAGCCTACTGTGGAGGAGTGGTTGCAGAACATTATGCTCCTGACGGATATGGACAACAAGGAGGAAGATGGCTCGGACGACAAGGTTACGCTGATGACCGTTCACTCGGCTAAGGGATTGGAGTACAAGTATATATATATTGTCGGCTGCGAGGAGAATCTCTTCCCGTCGCAGCGCGCAATGGAGACGCCCGATGGTCTGGAGGAGGAGCGACGACTCTTTTACGTGGCCCTCACGCGTGCCAAGCAGAGCGCGATGTTGTCGTACTGCGAGATGCGTTTCAAGTGGGGAAATATGGAGTTTTCATCGCCCAGCCGCTTCCTGCAGGAGATAGACCCGCGATACATAGATTGCGACGAGGATCTCACCGAGCGCCCCGCACGCCAGAGCGATGGCCTCGGAGGACGTATGGGTAACTTCTCGCGCGGAGGTTTTGGTGGTCCGCAGCCTACGCGCCAGCGTGCTACGGAGGAGCGACGTGATGGTCGCACGGCGATTGAGGAGCTGCGCCGCCGCTTTGATGTACGCTTCCAGCAGAAGCGCGAGGAGGGGGCAAAGCGTCAGCCCGACCCGAAGATTGTAGCACCCATTCAGCCCCGTTCTACGGAGGGTATGCGTCGCGTGGTAAGCACAGGCGCAGGAGCACCCGCCAAGAGTCGTTATGCGGTGGGTGACCGCGTGGACCACCCCAAGTTTGGCGTGGGTACAATCACGCGCATAGATGCCGCTGGCGAGGATAACAAGCTGGCAATCAACTTCGAAGGTTACGGAGAGAAGGTGCTGATGGAGCGTTTTGCCAAGCTCGAAAAACTGTAAGCCTATGACTATAAAACAACGATACGAGGGCATAATAGCCTATTTCCAGCAGGCGATGCCCGTGGCCGAGAGCGAGCTAACGTATAGCAACCCGTTTGAGTTGTTAGTGGCCGTGATTCTCTCGGCGCAGTGTACCGACAAGCGTGTCAATCTCACCACGCCTGCCCTTTTTGCCGCCTACCCCACCCCCGAGGCGATGGCCAAGGCTACGGCCGAGGAGATTTTCCCCTACATACGGAGTATATCCTACCCCAACAACAAGGCCAAGCACTTGGCCGGTATGGCGCGTATGCTCGTGGAGGAGTTTGGCGGTGAGGTGCCCAGCGACCTGAAGGAGTTGCAACGTCTGCCGGGCGTAGGACGCAAGACGGCCAACGTGATTGGTGCCGTAATATGGCAGAAGGAGGTTATGCCCGTAGATACGCACGTCTTCCGTGTGGCGGCGCGCATAGGCCTCACGCGCGGAGCAAAGACACCGCTACAGACGGAGCTTCAGCTGGAGAAAAATATCCCATCGGCACTGCTACCTATAGCCCATCATTGGCTTATCCTGCACGGTCGTTATGTCTGCACGGCGCGTGCGCCCAAATGCAAAGAGTGCGGAATAAAGGAGTGGTGCAAAAATTTTTCGACAAAAGTGTAGAAGTATAGAAAAAAATTCGTATCTTTGAGAAACTCAAAATCATACGACTATGAAAAGTTCAAAGATGACAATTTTTTCACGCTCGTTACGCCGCATTGTAACGAAGTTTTTGATGGTTGCCATTGTAGCTTCAATGGCGATTATGGTTGGTTGCTCGGAGGAGGTGATTAACGACCCCTATGCAAGGATGCAAGAGGGCGTAATATTGCCAAAAAAGAAGGCATATTTTGGCGCAGGAGTAATCAGAATCCCTGTCACAACAGCGGCAGGATTTACCGTTGATGTCGAAAACAGTGAGATGCTCGTCGTGCGCACTAATTCAAGGGTTGAAAAGGCGGGTACATACTCTATCGATGTGGAGGCATTGCCCAGCCCCGATGGTATGACGCGTTACGGTGCCGTATTTATCACCGTTGATGGCTATTCGCGTGTCAGACTCATCGACGTAGCTCAGGTGCGTTAACGTTGAGGTTGTCACGAGGGTTGATAATTTCAGGAATCCTCCCCCCCCCAAAAAAGCATATAGTTAGACTATTCTGTTTGGTAGTTATATCTGCCCATCTTGCACACACGAGGCGCGAGATGGGCAGTTTTGAGTACTTGTGCAGAGAGTTTTCGTGCCAAAAGGTTGATATATAAATAAAAATCATTACCTTTGGAAATTACTAATCTTGAAAGATATGAGAAGAGAGAATACAAAATTGTTCGCACGCGCGTTACGCGAGGTTGCGACAAAGGTTTTGATGGTGGCGATGGTTATCTCTATGGCGGCTATGGCAGGTTGCTCGGAGGACCCCACGAATGGCGAGGAGAACAAGCAGGAGCAGGGCGAAAACTACACCGATGGCGTGCAGCTCCCGACGGAGAGTTCGAAAAACTGCGGCCCGAACAAATCGTTGATTAAATTAAATATCAAGACCTCGGCAGGATATAAGATTGAGGTGGATAACAAAGATATGCTCATCGTGCGTATGAATGGCAGCGCGGACAAGGGCGGCTCATACACCGTAGATGTGGAGGTGACTCAGAACAAGACAGGTGCCGACCGCACGGGTAACATATTTATCACCGTAAACGGTTTCTCTCGCAAGAAGGTGATGGAGGTTAAGCAGACGGCAGGTGCTACCGACGAAGTGACAAAGTGGGTTGACGAGCGTCTGCAGAGCGAATACTACTGGTTGGACGAGTACAAGGAGAAGCTCTCTTCATTCGACTACACGTTGCCATACGATAAGTTCCTCTCGACGTCGCTGCTCTCGATGACCACAAATATGCAGGACGGATATGTATTAAACGGCACACGCTACCTCTACTCATACATCACCCGCGAGAGCACCACACGTGCCGAGGACGAGAGAATGGAGAATAGCTTCGGAATATATATTGCTTCGAATTACTTTGGTGGCGCAAATAACACTGCAATATTTGTTGTGGAGCACGTATATCCTGGCTCGCCCGCAGCAAATGCTGGTCTGAAGCGTGGTGACACCATCTCGAAGGTAGATGGCGCAACAATTCCCGCACCCCACATTAACGGCGTTTACAATGCGGCTAATGCAGCGCAGTATTTGACGCTGCGTGATAAGCTGGAGAGTGGCACAGGCACAGTCTCTATCGATGGCGAGACATCGGACAAAGAGACACAGGAGGATGTTGAATTTAAATACACTCTCACTGCGGCAGATTATCTGCCAAGCCCCGTAGCATACAGCACCGTATTTGAGTTTGAGAACAAGGTGGCCGAAAAGATAGGTCTCAGCGGCAAGAAGGTTGGCTATATGGCATACCTCGGCTTTGAGAACGAGTATGACAAAGAGCTTATCGAGGCTATGGAGCAGTTGGCAACAGAGGGCATTACAGACCTTATTCTCGACCTGCGAATCAATGGAGGTGGCTCGGTGCCCACAAGTACAATGCTGGGTAGTATGCTTCTCTCGGAGAGTTATGTGGGCCAGACATACGCCACACTGAAGCGTAATCCCAAAAATACACTCTTCCCCAAAGATTATCTCAACACCGAGTGTCTTATTACAAAGAATGGTTTGGGCGATTTCGAGAGTACGGATTTGCCAAACCTCAACCTGCCCGAGTTGTGGGTGATTGCATCTAACTCGACAGCATCGGCCAGTGAGATGGTAATCAAGGGTTTGGAGGGTTTGGACGTACCCGTCCATATTGTCGGTAAGACCACAAACGGTAAGAACTGCGGTATGGATGTAATGGAGAAGACCTTCGGAGAGTACAAATACACCTACGCCCCCATCACCTTTATGAACTACAACGCCAAGGGTGATAACGACTATGCCGACGGTATCAAGCCAGAGGTGAATTTTGATGACTATTGGAATGAGTCAAATGTTCAATCATCTTACCAGACATATAACAGCTACGTATTCCCGATGCCGATGAACGATTGGGGCGATGTGGTTTTTGAGGAAGCTGAGACAGGAGGTATAACTATCTCGGGCGACTTTGCTCTTTGCGAAACGGTGTTGCAAGTAGGCGGTTATACAATGCTCAAGAGCAACGCATCGGCGGCAATTAAGTTCAAGCCAGCGGAGATGGTTACAACACGTGCAACAACACTCCGCACCATTGGTGAGGTGCCACATATACCCAATAGTCGTGCCTACGGTGCTACGCTCACCGAGCAGGAGCGCTTGGCTTTGGAGCAGGCAAGAAAGTAAATGTTAAACGGAGAAGGAGATGAAGAAGTTGGTTTCTATAACGGCAGCCCTGATGATTTTCGCGGGCGCGCAGGAGGCACAAGCAGAGGGACAGGTAAAGGGAGAGGCTGAGGTGCAGGCGGCAGAGCAGGCCTACACCATAAATCACGGCCCATACTTGCAGGGCCTAACGTACGATGGTGTTATCGTATGCTTTACGACCTCGCACAAGGGTTTCTCGAAGGTGGAGCTGCGCGAGAAGGGAAAGGAGGAGGTGCGCGAGTACCGCACCTCGAAGCACGGACTCTACGAGGCATTCAACACACACAACGTAATAGAGATTAACGACCTGAAGCCCGCGACGGAGTATGAGTACCGCATCGTGAGCAAGCAGATGGTGCGCTTCGACCCCTACCACGTGCGTTTCGGCGCGGAGGCCGTGAGCGAGTGGCTCGCGTTCCGCACGTTCAATCCCGAGGCCAAGGAGCTGACATTCGTTGTGGCAAACGACATACACGACCAAACAGAGAAGTGCCGCAAGATGCTTGAGGTGCAGCCCCTGGAGGAGGTGGATATGGTATTCTACAACGGCGATATTTTGAGCTACTACGCAAAGGAGGAGCAGCCCTTCACCTCGTTCATCGACGTGTCGGTCGAGAAGTTCGCCAAGAATAAGCCCTTTGCCGTAGTGCGTGGTAATCACGAGACACGCGGTTACTTGGCTCGCACGTATGAGAAGTTTATCCACAACACGCGCGATGGCAAGTATTATGGAGTATATTACTTTGGCGACACGGCCGTAGTGATGCTCGACGGTGGCGAGGACAAAGATGACCAGCACCCCGTATATGCCGGCTTGGTGGATTTCGACAATTATCGTTGTGAGCAGGCCGAGTGGTTGAAAGGCGTTGTGGCGAGCGAGGCGTTCCAGCGTGCAAAGCACCGCATAGCCATTATGCACATTCCTCCCGTTACGGAGCGTATGGCCGAGATAGAGGCGCAGCGAAAGGATATCAAGAGCCTTATCACTTGGCGCGGTGGCGAGCACTTGGGTGAGTTGATGATACCGATTCTCAACGGCGCCGACATCGACGTGATGATTTGTGGCCACCTGCACCGCCACGTAATCTACCCCGAGCAGGCGGGCGTGTTGGAGTTCCCGATTGTGGTGAACGACAACGTAAGCTCTATGCTGGTGCGTACCAACGCGGAGGGCGTACACCTGAAGATTGTGAATATCGACGGCAAGACAACCTTCGAAAAGACATTTTAAGACAATATAGGCTACCTTTGGTCGTGTACATTTTGACCAGAATGAGGTAACTTTGCCTCGGCAACGTAGCCATAAAACACTACGATATGGATATATCGCAAACAAATCTTTCGCTTCTGCGTGAGCTTATCGAGAAGCCTGCGCAGAAGATGGTTATTTTATCGCACACCAACCCCGATGGCGACGCCGTAGGCTCGTCGTTGGCGTGGGCGGAGGCATTGCGCAACAACGGTCACAGCGTGACCTGCATCGTGCCCAACAAATACCCCTACTACTTGGATTGGATGACGGGCATACGCGACATCGTAATCTTCAAGACCGACACCGAGGGCTGCGCCGAGAAGGCTGTCTCCGAGGCCGACATAATCTTCTGCCTCGACTTCCACTCGCTCTCGCGTCTGGACTCGTTGGGCGATATGATTGCCGCCAACACAACGGCAAAGCGCGTGCTCATTGACCACCACCTCAACCCCTCGGAGGCGTTCGATGTGATGTTCTCTCACCCCGAGGCGTCGAGCACCTCGTATCTCGTATATAAACTTATCGAGGCGGTGTGGGGCGCAGAGAGCGTGACGGCAAAGCAGGCCGAGGTGATGTATGTGGGTATGATGACCGACACGGGCAACTTCTCATTCTCGACACTCACGCCCGACCTCTATCGCGCGCTGGCCGTATTGGCTGCTACGGGCATAGATATTCCGCAGATTCACAACAACGTATATAACTCCTTCACCGAGGGGCGTGCGCGCCTGTTCGGCTATGCCATCAACCGCAAGATGAAGCTATTGCGCAAGGGTACCGTGGCGCATATGTCGCTCACGGAGGATGAGATGCGCCGCTTCTGGTTCCAGCAGGGCGACAGCGAGGGATTTGTGAACTACCCCCTGACAATCAAGAAGATGCGTATGTCGGCAATGTTCACCGAGCATAAGGATTTCATTCGCGTATCGTTGCGCTCGCGCGGTGCGGTGGATGTGAACACCTTTGCGGCGCGTTACTTTGAGGGTGGCGGCCACCACAATGCCGCAGGCGGTAAGTCCTACGTGTCGATGGCCGAGACCATCGCCCGCTTCGAGGCGGCCGTAGAGGAGTACGCCAAGGAGGGACTGCTGTAAAATGGAATTATAGGTATTATAGGAGTTACGGGTGTTATGGGAATTTGCATATAACGCTTATAACACCTATCACACTTATTAAAAAATAGAGAAAAAACTTATGATGAAAACCTACCTGCGACTGCTGGGCTTTGCTTCGCCGCTGAGTCGCTATGCTGTGCCTTACTTTTTCTATTCGGTGTTACACGCGCTGTTCAACACCTTCACCTACACGATGATTATCCCCATCATAGGCACACTCTTCTCGGAAGGATATGTTTTTACGCCTACATACGAGTTTCCTGCCATAGCACTCAACAACGAGTGTCTTAACTCGGCGCTCAACTACTTCTACACGATGGCCTTTGGCGAGGAGTATCGTGTGACGTGGCTGCTCGCCCTGCTGTCGGGAATACTTATCGGCTCGAATATGCTCAGCAACCTCTTCCGTTACCTCGGCTCGATGACCGTCGAGACGATGCGTACACGCACCTTGCAGCGTATGCGTAACGAGATGTTTGAGCGCACGATGGGTATGAACGTGGGTTACTTCAGCGACCAGCGCAAGGGCGATATTATGTCGAAGATTACATCGGACGTTATGGTTGTGCAGTTCTGCATCACCAACACCTTGCAGGTGGCCTTCCGCGAGCCATTCCTCATCATCGGTTACTGCGTGCTGATGGTCAACATCTCGTGGCAGCTGACTGTATTCTCAATCCTCTACCTCCCCATCGTAGGTCTGCTCATCGGCACCATCGTAAAGCGTCTGCGCCACCCCGCACAGCGCGGTCAGGAGCGTATGGGCGATATGGTGAGCGTGATGGAGGAGTCGCTCTCGGGTGTGAAGGCGGTGAAGAGCTACAACGCATTTGGATATATCCGCGAGAAGTTCCGCAAGATAAATGCAGAGATGTCGAACATACTTATCTCGATGGCGCGCAAGCAGCAGTTGGCATCGCCTATGAGTGAGTTCTTGGGTATCACGGCTATCTCGGTGGTATTGGTATTTGGTGGCTCGCTGGTGCAGAGCGGCGCGTTGATGGCCTCGGGTTTTGTAGCCTACATCGCAGCCTTCTCGCAGCTCACACGACCTCTGCGTGCCTTTATCGACCAGTTTGCAAACATCAATCAGGGTATTGCCGCAGGTGAGCGCGTATTCTCGATTATGGATGCCCAGAGCGCTGTGCAGGATAAGGCCGATGCGGTGGAGATGAAGGAGTTTAAGGATAAGATTGAGTTCCGCGCGGTGGGCTTCAGCTATGACGACACGCGCGAGATTCTGCACGACATATCATTCGAGGTGCGCAAGGGCGAAACCGTAGCGTTGGTAGGCCCTTCGGGAGGTGGTAAATCGACTTTGAGCGAACTTATACCCCGCTTCTACGATGCCGAGCGCGGCGAGATATACATTGATGGCCGTCCCATCACCGACTACACGCAGGAGAGCCTGCGCGCGCATATGGGTATCGTGTCGCAGGAGACAATACTCTTCAACGACTCTATTCGTAACAACATAGCTATGGGCCGCGAGGATGTGAGCGACGAGCAGATTGTGGCCGCGGCGAAGGTGGCCAATGCCCACGACTTCATTATGCAGAGCGAGGCGGGCTACGCAACCAACATCGGCGACCGAGGCACGAAGCTCTCGGGAGGTCAGCGTCAGCGCTTGAGCATTGCACGTGCCGTGTTGCGCAACCCCGAAATCCTGATTCTCGACGAGGCTACATCGGCACTCGACACGGAGAGCGAGAAGCTGGTTCAGGAGGCTCTGACAACGCTGCTGGAGGGCCGCACATCGGTGGTTATTGCGCACCGACTCTCGACCATTCACAATGCCGACCGCATCATCGTAATCGACGCAGGTCGCATTGCCGAGCAGGGCACGCACGCCGAACTGATGGCCAAGGGCGGAATATACGCCAAGCTCATTGAGATGCAGAGTTTGGCGTAAGGGCACTTCCGAGTGACCAAAAAGTGGAAAAAAGGGGGCATAACGGCCTAACTTAAAGTTTTTTTCACTAACTTTACAGCCAAATGGCTGTGCCTCTTGGCGCGAGAGCCGCTTTAGATGGATTTTTGACGAAAAAAATACTCAAAAAAATAACTTAAAAACAGAAAAACTATGTTTGCAATCGACAATTACGATTTCACTGGTAAGCGCGCTATCATCCGCGTAGACTTCAACGTGCCCCTCAATGGCGAGGGTCAGGTAACTGACGACACACGTATCCGTGCC
>JAZRLD010000037.1:0-13359 GCA_045646685.1 Alistipes sp.
AGGTTACATACGCGTTACGCACCCGTGCGCCGGTCGCCATCAAACATTGCAAGCAATGTTTATGCTGCCCCTCGACTTGCATGTGTTAAGCCTGCCGCTAGCGTTCATCCTGAGCCAGGATCAAACTCTCCATTGTAAAAATTTTATAATGTATCGTTAGAGTCCTGACTACTTCTTTTCCTTTTTTTTAAAGGAATTGACAGATAAAATACTACACTTTTCTCTCAATTATAATAACCAGTAAATCAAAGAACCATTTGAAAAATCCACTTCGCTTTTGAAGCGGAAAGCGGTTGCAAAGGTAAGACCTTTTTTCTTAACAACCAAATTTTTCAAGAACTTTTTGCAAACTTTTTTTAAAGTTTCTTTTTGAAGCGGTTTCGAATCTTTCGATTCGCAACTCTTAGCTTCGCTTTGTAAGAACTTATTTCCTGATTGCGGATGCAAAGGTAGGCATTATTTTCATATCTGCAAACCTTTTCTAATATTTTTTCGATATTTCTGACAAAAAACCTCATTTTGGCCATTTACACCTATATTTATTATATATATAGGGCCCGTAAATTAGCCGTTTTTGGCACAAAACCCCACTTTCACGCACCAAACGAAAGGGAAAAGCGGCCGTAGATTTTGAAAATCGGATAATAAGCACTATCTTTATACATTGCGCATCTGCAAAATCAAAAAGCAAATAATATGAAACTACAACGAAACTCCCTACGACATTTGGCCATTGGCATCATCACCATTTTATCATTGGCCCTGACAAGCTCGTGCTGCGGCACAGGTTGCGAATCGAAGATTCCAAACAAACTTAAACTGACACCCGACGAATTGATGAATAAAATCAAGGGCGGATGGGCTGGTCAGACCATCGGAGTTACATACGGAGGACCGACCGAGTTTCACTATCGTGGTCGAATCATCGGCGACGATGTGCAGGTGCCGTGGGGCGAGGAGGACCAAGTTCTCAATACGATGACGAAATCGGCAGGACTCTACGACGACATTTATATGGACCTCACCTTTGTCGAGGTGTTCGAGCGTCTGGGCATTGATGCTCCCGTAGATTCGTTGGCTACCGCCTTCGCCTATGCGAAGTATTCGTTGTGGCACGCAAATCAGGCGGCACGTTACAATATTCTCAACGGCATTATGCCTCCATTGTCGGGCGATTGGCGATACAACCCCCACGCAGATGATATCGATTATCAGATTGAGGCCGACTACGCGGGCTTGATGGCTCCCGCTATGCCCAACACCGCATCGGATATTTCCGACAAGGTGGGACACATTATGAACTACGGCGACGGCTGGTACGGAGGCGTATATATGGGTGCGATGTACTCTATCGCTTTTGCATCGGACGATGTGGAGTTTATCGTGACCGAGGCACTGAAGACAATTCCTACCGAGAGCAAATTCTACCGCTGTATGAATGACGTGATTGAGAGTTGGCGCGCAAATCCCGACGACTGGCGCACGACGTGGAATATGGTCGAGCAGAAGTGGCACAACGACATCGCCTGCCCAGAGGGCGCACTCAATCCGTTCAACATCGACGCGTTGGTAAACAGCGCCTACGTAATCATCGGCCTGCTCTATGGCGAGGGTGATTTCGGTCGCACGTTGGATATATCAATGCGCTGCGGTCAGGATTCAGACTGCAACCCCGCATCGGCTGGCGGAATCCTCGGCACAGCCATCGGCTACGACAATATCCCCGAGGAGTGGCTCGCACCGCTGCGCAAGGCGGAAGATGTGAAGTTTGCCTACACCAACTCATCGCTCAACGATACCTACCGTATGAGTTACTCACACGCCTTGCAGCTCATCGAGCGCGAGGGTGGCAAGGTTTCAGCCGACAAGATTGTTATCAAGTGCCAGCAACCCGAGGCGGTACGCCTGGAGCAGAGTTTTCCTAACTTGAAGCCACGCGAGAGAGTAGGCATACATAAACCTATTGCCGAGTGCCCCACAATCGATGCTGACTGCGCGGGTATTCTCATCAGCGGAAACCTAAAGTGCGCCGATAGTAGTTACGTTGCCGAGGTGGAGATTAAGTTGGATAACAACCCCGCTGAGGTGGTGAAGATGCCTGCAAGCTGGGTAACCCGCAAGTTGGAGATATACTTCAACCTCGAACTCCCCTCAGGTCACCACACGGTACAAATGCGCTGGCTCAACCCCACTAAAGAGGCTACGCTGAACGTTTACGACGTGTTGCTTTTGGATAAGGAGTAACTAAAACAAAGGTCGCTAATCGAGTTAGCGACCTTTTTAGTATCTACACTCTCGGCTTTTGCACAATGCGAATAACGAGCGAGAGCAAGAAAATCAACAAAGCATAGCTCAGCGTGATAAACATCGAGCGCAACGCACCGAAGAATACAATGGGCATAACATCGCCATTTGTCTGCATCACGGCATCGAGAGCCGAAACAATTCCGATAAATTGCGTGACGAGCGCCGTCGCAAGCGGCAACAATCCCAACTCCTTAACCCACGCAGGGGCTTTCCACGCAGCAAACAGCAGCGCGATAAGTTCCAACGACAACAGGCTCATACTAAACGCTCCGCCATCAACAAACATCTCAAACATAACTCAAATTTTAAGGTTGAACAAAATTAGTGAATTTTCGGGAATCTCATTTACACAAAGGTAGAGGCCGACTCCCGAAAATGGCATAAAAACGGCTGTCAAAACCCTCACATCGGCCGTAGAAACCCTCAAGAGGGGATTTATCACTCCCGAGCGGTTGCCCGAATTGCTATTTTAGATTAAATTTGCTGTACGAAAAACCTATTCACAGTATGAAAAATCTACAACTCATAAAGCAGACATTCCCCGCCCTGTGGTGCGCGACAGCAATAATAATCTTGACGGCAATAATTACCTGCGTAGGCTACAACTTCGTCGAAGCATTTACCATAGGCGTGGCGTTCCTACCAGGAATACTCATCGCCCGCTACGCTATGCCTCATATATCCTTTGCCGAGAGATTCGAGGGGTGGCACAACACCATATTTTTATGGGCAGGAATCCTGACTGTGGAGTATCTCCTCATAATGCTCGCCAACTACTACCTGCTACGCCCGATAGACTTTGAGTACAACCACATACCGAGCCTGCTGACAAATCCCCTATTCATACTCTTCGTGGTGGCAACATTTGCTATCGTGTGGTTAATCGTCGAACGCGAGATAGAGCAACGCCAACCCTACGACACAACGATAAGTTTCACATCCGAGCGCCGTAGCATAACCCTTAACCCCGCCGAGATTCTTTACTTCGAATCAAACGACACCGAGGTCTTCGTCTGCACGGCCGATGGCGATAGTTTTCGTACCCGCACACGCATATCGCAATGGGAAAACATATTAGATAAGCGTTTTCTGCGCATACATCGCTCCTATATTATAAACACCCACCGCATAGACTCCTTCGACGGCACGCGCGTGAGGATTCAGCACCGCACAATAGAGCTGTCGCGCAAGTATAAAGAGAGCGTACGCGAGCGCCTAAAGGTTGAATAACGAAGGATTATCGCGGTAAAAGTTCTGGATTTATCCTTTTTTCGTATATTTGCAAAAAATAGAGAATATGAAACTGAAGAATATTACGATATTGGTCGTGGTGTTGGTGCTGCTCGACCAGATACTGAAGATATGGATTAAGACAAATATGGCGCTCGATGAGTCTATCGAGATTCTACCGTGGTTTCACCTCCACTTTGTGGAGAACAACGGCGCGGCCTTCGGTATGCAGCTGCGCACGGGCGGCGGATTCGATTGGGGTAAATTGCTATTGAGCCTCTTCCGCGTGGTGATGATTGGCCTGCTGGGATACTATATCTACTACCTCGCTCGCAACACCGTTCGCAAGACACCGCGCGGCGTGCTAGTTGGTTTGGCTCTGATTATGGCGGGTGCTATTGGCAATTTGGTTGACTCGATGTTCTACGGAATGATTTTCACCGCCTCGACACCCCTCACCGTAGCGACGCTGGGCGAGGGTTACAGCACGTTCCTGATGGGTAAGGTTGTGGATATGTTCTACTTCCCGCTGTTCCAGTGGAATAACGTGCCCGACTTCCTCTCGTTCTTGGTGGATTACAACAACTACTTCTTCGGTGCGATATTCAACCTCGCCGATGCATATATCTCGGTGGCGGTGGTCTATCTGCTGATATTTTATTGGAAATTCTTTCAAGAGGAGTAGCCCAAGCAAAGCTCGGTAAGGGTTTTGCCGCTGCGAAAAAAATTTGGCCAAAAGTATTGCGAAACAAAAAAAAGTACTACCTTTGTGCCACGAAACGATGCCCAGATGGTGAAATGGTAGACACGCTCGTTTCAGGTGCGAGTGCTTCGCGGCATGTAGGTTCGAGTCCTATTCTGGGCACAAAAAAAAGAGCAGACTTTAGTCTTGCTCTTTTTTTATATCCATAGGAAACCGATTATTCCTCCCATCTTGCCGAGGCGATTGAGCGGGCGGGGAGGGTGAGGATGAACTCGCGCTTTGCACCTTTGACAACTATCTCCTTCCACTCCTCGGTATGGTTGGCAGCGATAACGGCCAGCGAAGAGTCCGTATTCACAAATGCGGCCATCTCCACGCCCTCGGGCAGTGCCGACTCCACATCCACGCACCACGCATCGGGGCGGATAACCTTCGAGCAGTGAGCTATATTATAGTAGTGGCTCTTGCGGTCGAGCGAGGCGTAGTCGTACGTCTCTGATGAAATCTCTATTGCGCCATAGCAGGTGCGACAACCCTTCGGGCGGTTAGGTGCACCCTTATCATCAAGGACAAGATTCCACAGCGTCACGCCACGGCCATAGCGGTTGAGCGTACCGAGGAAGATATTACTGAAATCCCACAGCAAACAGCCATCGAAATTATAGTTCCACGAGCCAATTGACGCCTCGGTGAAGAAAATCTCCTTATCGGGATATGCCGCGTGGATACCCTCCAGCGTCGAGGGGTGACCGCCATAGTTATGCCACGCCGAGCCTGCAATATACTTCGCAGCCTGCTCATCGGCAAGGATATGGAGCGGGTAATCCTGTTGGTCGGCTTTGTCGTCGTAGTTATAGTTGTGGTCGAAGAGCCAAATCTTCGTATCGATGTCATTCTTCTCGAACTCGGGGCCGAGGTGGTCGCGGATAAAGTCGCGCTGCTGCTCCCAGCCCATATAGAGCGACATAGAGTTACCGTGGTTGAGTGGCTCGTTCTGAATAGTAACGGCATAGATAGGAATACCCTCGGCCTCCATCTCGCCTATCCAGCGCACGAAATACTCGGCATAGTCGGCGTAATATTTGGGGTTGAGAATACCTGAGGTCCAGCTATCATAAGGCTCGCCCGTCTCGGGGTGAATCTTCATCCACTTGGGGCACGACCACGGTGAGCCGACAATACGAATCGCAGGGTTTATCTCCAAAATGCGCTTCAAAATAGGCAGCAAGTCGCGCTTGTCGTACTCGTGCAGCTCGAAGAACTCGATACCCTCCCTATCACAGCAGGTATATTCGTCAAGCGAAAAATCCGAAGCGCCAATCGAGATACGGATAAAGCTCATAGCCATCTCATCGGGCGAGAAGCACTCCTGAAGGATTTTTTCACGATCCTCCTCGTTCATCTGCATCAGATTGAAGCAGGTTGAGCCCGTGATGGCCGCACCGAAACCATAGACAGGCTGGCGGTGGCTATCGCTCAACACCTTTATATAATTGCCCTCGGCGGGAGTTACGTCGCGCAACTCGGCATTATTGAGCTGCGAAAAACGGAACTGCACCTCGCCCGTAGCCGAAGTTACATAGACCTCAGCACGCTTGGTGCAAGCGGCAAACATCATCGCAAAGAGCGCAACGCATACAATGCGAAGCACCGAAAAAGATTTTTTCATATTTATTCCTATGTTGCAGACTCTTGCGCAGGGGCTGGAGCCTCCACGTCGCAGACCTTTGTCAGACCTCGCTCGGTAGCCAAGCGCTCCATCAGAGCGTAGGCCTCGGCGTAGTCGTTGTGAATATCGCCATCGAGAATGGCATTTTTGATTACCTCCTTAATCTCGCCAATGGCACTGCAAGGTTGCAGGTCGTAGCACTTCATTATAATATCGCCCGTGATGGGTGGCTGGAAGTTGCGCACGCGGTCGCGCTCCTCCAAATCCTTCATCTTACGGCGAACAAGCTCGAAGTTAGCCAAGTAACGTTTCACTTTAGCATCTATACCAGACGTGATGTCTGCCTCGCACAGGGTCATCAACGCCTCGACGTCGTCACCCGCCTCAAAAAGCAGACGTCTTACAGCCGAATCGGTAACCATATCCTCCCAGAGGATAATGGGGCGCAGATGGAGATAAACCAACTTCTGCACGAACTTCATATGCTCGTTCATCGGCAACTTCAGGCGGCGGAAAATATCGCGCACCATCTTCGAGCCGACAACCTCGTGCTGGTGGAAGGTCCAACCGATTTTTCTATCGTAAGCCTTCGTGAGCGGCTTGGCAATATCGTGCAGCACGGCCGCCCAGCGGAGCCACAAATCATCGCTCTTGCGGGCCACGTTGTCCAGCACCTTGAGCGTGTGGCGGAAGTTATCCTTATGGGCGTGATTGCCTACTCTATCCACACCGCATAGGCGCTCCATCTCTGGGAAAATCAACTCCAGAAGGCCCGTCATATGCAACAAATCGAAGCCGATAGAGGGCACGGGCGAGAGAACTATCTTATTCAACTCCACCATAATACGCTCCTTCGACACAATCTTTATGCGCTCCTTGTTTCGCGCGATGGCATCGAAGGTCTCCTCCTCGATATCGAAGCCCAACTGCGTAGCAAAACGCACGGCGCGCATCATACGCAAGGGGTCGTCCGAGAAGGTTACATCGGGGTCGCACGGTGTGCGGATAATGCAATCCTCCAAATCGAACATACCATCAAACGGGTCAACCAGCTCGCCAAAGCGGTCGCCATTGAGGCACCACGCCATAGCGTTGATAGTAAAGTCGCGGCGGCGCTGGTCATCCTCCAGCGTACCCGGCTCAACCTGTGGCTTGCGCGAGTCGTGCGTATAAGACTCCTTACGCGCACCGACAAACTCCACCTCCGTGCCGTGAGCGCGCACCATAGCCGTGCCGAAAGTCTTGAAGACCGACACCTTGCCCTTAACCTCACGTCCCAAAGCCTCGGCAACCTCAATTCCGCTACCCACAACCACAACATCTATATCCGTCGAGGGGCGACGCAGGTAGTAGTCGCGCACATATCCACCCACCACGTAAGCCTCCACACCAAGGCGATCGACAATGGCGGAAATCTTGCGAAAGACGGGGTTTTCGAGAGCCTTAATATTCTCTTCCATCGTGAGTTATATTACTTTGTTGAAGCCAAGCAACGCTGGTACAACTGCACCGTATTCTCCAATCCGAAATACAACGCATCGGCGATGAGGGCGTGGCCAATTGAAACTTCGTCACACCACGGAATACGCTCGGCAAAATAGGTCAAATTCTCCAAGCTGAGGTCGTGTCCAGCGTTCAATCCCAAGCCCACACGACGTGCCGCCTCGGCCGCCTCAACGTAGGGAGCGATAGCCGCCTCGCGGTCGGCCATATAGCCTGCGGCATACGCCTCGGTGTAGAGCTCCACGCGCTGTGCCTCACACGCTTTGGCTGCCTCGACCATCTCCGCAACGGGGTCAACAAAGATAGAAGTACGGATACCTGCATCGTTAAAGCGTGAGCATATATCCTTAAGATACTGCTGGTTACGAATCGTATCCCAACCCGCATTCGACGTAATGGCATCCACAGCATCGGGCACGAGCGTCACCTGTGCGGGACGCACCTCCATAACAAGGTCGATGAACGAGGGAATGGGGTTACCCTCGATATTGAGTTCGGTCGAGATAACCGCCTTCAAATCGCGCACATCCTGATAGCGGATATGGCGTGCATCGGGACGCGGGTGAACGGTAATACCCTCCGAGCCGAAGCGCTCGATATCAAGAGCTGTACGCACCACATTGGGCACATCGCCGCCACGCGAATTGCGCAACACGGCAATCTTATTTACGTTTACACTCAGTTTTGTCATAAAATCGTTATATTTGCATAATATTTCGCCACTTACGGACGTATCGCAATCGGGATTTTCGGCCCCAACTGAGAGGCTTTTTCTCCGATTACGTCGCCGTAGCGACGTAAAGTTACTCATTTTTTTCGATATGAGCACCAAAATTTTACTTTTTTCCCGTCCGCAGATTGCGCACACGCAGAGCGAGCTCGGACAATTGTGGTCACTTTTTGAGCGTTACGGTTTTGATTACGCGATAAATCAGGAGTTTGCCGAGGAGGTCGAGCAGGTGCTCGGCATCAAGGTGGAGGCCTCGAAAATATATGGTTCGACAACAGGCGAGCAGCCTGCCGACACGGTGATGGTATGCTGTGGTGGCGATGGCACTCTGCTCGAGGGCATACACCGTTTGAGCGACAAATCCATACCCGTTGCAGGCATCAATTTCGGCCACTTGGGATTCCTCACCTCGGCACGCCGCGATGGCGTGGAGGCGCTCTTCGACGATATTGCCAACCATCGTCTGCATCTGCAGCCTCGCACAATGCTCGAGATTGAGGGAATCGCCGACATAGGAGGCCCGATAACGGCTCTGAATGAGGTGGCAGCACAGCGCTTGGAGGCGACGATGATAAAGGTGGAGGCGAGCGTAAATTCGCAGACCGTAGCGCAGTACAATGGCGACGGTGTAATTGTTTCTACCCCAACAGGTTCTACGGCCTACTCGCTCAGCGCAGGAGGCCCTATCGTAGCACCCGAATGTGGCTGTTTTCTGCTTACCCCGTTAGCGCCTCACAACTTCGGAATGCGCCCCGTTGTGATACCCGACTCGGCCACCATCGAACTGACCATTCACACTCGCCACGGCGAGGCTATGCTCTCGGTGGATAACCGTTCGTATCGCATCGGCGATGGTGAAAAGATTACCATTCGCCGCGCCAAGGAGCAGATTTTATTGGCAACACCGCACAATATATCGTTTTACGAGACGTTACATTGTAAGATGATGTGGGACGTAGATATACGCAACTAACCCCATTATACCCCCGATTTTAAGGTTAAAATAGTGCCACTGAGGCTAAAATATAGATAAAAAGACGAAAATTCTTTAATTTCCGAGTAAATTTATCTACATTTGCAAGTTATATGAACAGAGATAGCGTTATACCACAACATATAGCCATCATTATGGACGGCAACGGACGATGGGCCAAGCAGCGAGGAAAGGATCGCAGCGAGGGCCATTTTGCCGGTATGATGGCATTGAAACAGACCGTAATTGCCGCATCGCAAATGGGCGTAAAGTGGCTCACGGTCTATGCCTTCTCTACAGAGAATTGGGGACGCCCCCAAGCCGAGGTGGAGGCCTTGATGAACTTGGTTTGTATGGGTGTGGAGATGAACGCCGACGAATTGCGCGCAAACGGAGTGAGAGTGCAGATTATCGGCGAGCGTAGTCGTTTTTCAGACACGGTAAAGGAGGCCATCAACCGCATCGAAGAGAAGACCGCCGAGGGCAAGATTATGACTTTGGTGTTGGCTCTCAACTACTCATCGCGCAGCGAGCTTACGATGGCTATGCAGGCTATCGCGCGTCGCGTTGAGCAGGGTGAGTTGAAGGCGGAGCAGATTGACGAGCAGACAATCAGCGAGGCTCTTTACACGGCCGCTATGCCCGACCCCGACCTGATTATCCGCACCAGCGGAGAGTATCGCTTGAGCAACTTCCTGATGTGGCAGGCTTCGTATGCGGAGTTCTACTTCACCGATACGCTTTGGCCCGACTTCGGCGAGGAGGAGCTGAAAAAGGCCGTAGAGGCATATAACGCAAGAGATAGACGTTACGGATTAGTTAAGTAAAAGATATTTAAGATATACAATGAGATACGTAAGTAAGACGATTTTTGTCATCGTGGCAGCGCTGCTTATGGGCGTAGTTCCCGCAACAGCACAGAAGAAAAAGGAGCGCAAGGCCAAGACCGAACAGACTCAGCAGGCCGACAACAAGGCCGAGGTAAAGGAGGAGAATAATACCACCGAGGAGCAGGAGAAGACAGAGAAGGCAGAGGAGACAAAGGCTAAAGAGGAGAAGCCCAAGAAGGAGTTTAACTTCGACGAGAAGGCTCCTATGATGAACCCCGATGCCACTCCCCGACTCTACTACATCCGCGATGTGAATGTTCACGGTGTCGAGCATATGAACGAGAACCTGATTCGTTCTACGTCTGGTTTGATTCCGGGCGACACGATATATCTGCCCAGCACATATATCTCTAACTCTATCACCCGTTTGTGGGGACAGCGTTACTTCTCGGACATCAAAGTTGGTGCTACCATCGAGGGCGACAGCGTTGATATCGAGCTCTTTATCAAAGAGCGCCCACGTGTCTATAACTGGGAGATTGCTGGCGAGGGCGTAGGTCGCGGTAAGCAGAAGGATTTGGCCGAGAAGCTCAAATTGCGTCGCGGTACCGAGCTTTCGGACTACGTTATCGACCGTAACGAGCGCCTTATCAAGAAGGATTTTGTTGAGAAGGGTTTCCGCAACGCATCGGTTTCTACCGAGATTGTTGACGACAAAAGTATGGAGAATGCCGTAAACGTAACTTTCCGCGTTAATCGTGGCGAGAGAGTGCGTGTAGGCGAGATTACATTTGAGGGTAACAACGAGTTCAAGGCAAAGCGTCTGCGCCGTGCCTTCAAGAAGACTCACCAGAAGTCTATCCTCTTCTTCCAGAATACCAAGCTTAAAGATGAAGATTATCAGGAGGATAAGAACTTACTTCTCGACTTCTATAACTCACGCGGTTTCCGTAACGCGACAATCGTATCGGACTCTATTTACGACATCAACGATAAGCGCATTGGTATCCACCTCAATCTTGTCGAGGGTGACAAGTTCTACGTGCGTAACGTGAAGTGGGTAGGTAACTCGGTTTACGAGACAGAGTTGCTGAACAATATGTTCGGAGTAAAGTCGGGCGATGTATATGACAAGAAGTCTATGCACAAACGCTTGGGTATCGGTCGCGAGACCAACCCCGAGGAGATGTCGGTATCGAGTCTTTACCAGAACAACGGTTACCTTATGTCGCAGATTGAGCCAAAGGAGCTCGTGGTGGCAAAGGATACTGTCGATATGGAGATTACCATATTTGAGGGTAAGCCATTTACTATCAACGAGGTTGGCATCACAGGTAACAACCGCGTAAACGACGAGGTTATCCGCCGCGAGTTGAACATCTATCCCGGATCGCTCTACAACCGTGCTATGTTGATGTACTCATTGCGTCAGCTTACAGGTATGGGGCACTTCGACCCCGAGAACTTGCAGCCCGATATTCAGCCCATCAGCGACCAGTTGGTTGATGTAAACTTCCCGCTTATCGAGCAGGCCAGTGACCAGTTTAACATCGCTGGTGGTTGGGGTTCTGGTTCGTTCGTAGGTTCAGTGGGTATCACATTGAACAACCTTTCGGCTCGCGACATCTTCAAGAAGGGCGCGTGGACTCCCTACCCCGGAGGTCAGAACCAGAAGTTCTCTGTATCGGGACAGACAAACGGTACATACTATAAGGCGATAGCTGCGAGCTTCACCGACCCTTGGATTGGCGGCCGCAAGCCTAATTCATTGACTATTTCGGCTCACTGGTCAGAGCAGAACAACGCATACTACATCTGGCAGGATGCTACAATGCACTTCCGCACGTTGGGTATTGCAGCAGGTTTGGGTAAGCGTCTTTCGTGGCCCGACCCCAACTTTACGCTCTACCTCGAGGCACAGTATCGCCGCTATGCGTTGAAGAACTGGGACTACTTCATTATGTCGAACGGTTCGGCTAACGATATTTCGCTCAAGGTAGCATTCGGTCGTTCTACTATCGACCAGCCTATCTATCCCCGTAGCGGTTCGGAGTTCTCGGCTACATTGGCCTTCACTCCTCCCTACTCTCTCTGGGACGGCATCGACTATAGCGACCAGAATTTGGACGAGCAGACTCGCTACAAGATGATTGAGTACCACCGTTGGCAGTTAAAGGGACGTTGGTTCCAAGCATTGACACGCAACGACAAGCTCGTGCTTATGGCTGCTGCCGAGATGGGATTCTTGGGCCACTATAATAAGAATAAGGTATCGCCCTTCGAGCGTTTCGAGCTTGGTGGTGACGGTATGAGTGGTTACACAATCTACGGTGTGGACATCATCGGTTTACGTGGTTACGAGGATGGTGCTCTCGACCCTGCAAATGGAAATTACTCGGTGGCATACAATAAATACACTATGGAGTTACGTTATCCTATTATCTTGAAGCCCTCATCGCAGGTATTTGCATTGGCATTCCTTGAGGGAGGTAGCGGTTTCAACTCATGGAGAGAGTTCTCGCCCTTCAAGATTAAGCGTTCGGCAGGTATCGGTGTACGCCTCTACCTCCCCATCGTAGGTTTGCTCGGTATCGACTGGGGTTACGGATTCGATGCTCCGATGAATGACAACAAGGCCAGCGGTAGCCAGTTCCACTTCACAATGGGTAAGTCGTTCTAATCGAGCGCACAGCGTGAAGAGTGGCGTGGCAGAGTATTTGAAAGATATACTTATATATAATAAGTTATAACCTAAAAACTGACTACTATGAAACGATTGATTTTAACCCTTGCACTTGTTTTGAGTGCAGCCTTCGCCTCGGCGCAGAACTACGCAGTGGTAAACAGCGAGAAGATTTTTAAGTCGATCGACCAATACAATCAGGCTATCTCGCAACTCGACCAGATGGCTAACGACTACCAGACAAAGGTGGACGCCAAGTTCGAGGAGGTAGAGAAGATTTACAACGCCTATATGCAGCGTCGCTCGCAGCTCTCGGCCGCATCGCAGCAGGCCAACGAGGAGAATATCCTCAAGTTGGAGCAGGAGGCGCAGAAGTATCAGGAGTCTATCTTCGGCACGGATGGCGAGTTGATGAAGAAGCGATTGGAGCTTATTCAGCCCATACAGAAGAAGGTATTCGACACCATCAAGCAGTATGCCGAGAAGAAGGGCTACGATATGATTATCGACATCTCGCAGAACGCAACAATGCTCTACTACTCGGAGCGTGCTGACCACACTGATGAGATTATCGCAATCTTGAAATAAATGAAAACACAATAAATTACACACAGAAAGAAAATTATGAAAAAAGTATTGAAACTAACCCTCGCGGTTGTATGCGTGATGTTCTCTACATCACTCTTTGCACAGAAGATTGGCCGCATCAGTTCTCAGGAAGTTGTTGTTAA
>JAZRLD010000038.1:0-18782 GCA_045646685.1 Alistipes sp.
ACAACACTCATATACTTTTTGAGGTGTTTTTTCACATACAAAGTTCCATAAAACAAACTTTTTATACAATAGGAGATATGGTTGAAACAAAATTTTGTTGTTTCTAAATTGGCACCACATACCATTCCCACCCAACCCTCACATAAATTTAGGCTATTAGGCAAATCGTTTCAAATACTACAAAATTTTCTTGGATAGAATCAGTGGAGAAATAACACTGAAAATGTAAGATTTTTGGGGTCTTGACAAGAGAACAAAATCAATATAACACCCTGATATAGAACAAAAAAAATATGGAGGGCGATTTGCTCTCCATATATTTTTGCGTTCTTAAGTGACTCCGACAGGATTCAAACCTGTAACCGCTTGATCCGTAGTCAAGTACTCTATTCAGTTGAGCTACGGAGCCATTTGCTGATTGCGAGTGCAAATATAGGGTACTTTTTTGTTCTGTGCAAATATTTTGTAAAGTTTTTTTGAAATATTTTTATCAATATTTCTTAATGCTCTAATTTGCAGTTATTTACTTTTGCAGATAAAATTTGCGCTTTATGAGCTATTTTCCCAAGTGGTGTGATAATTCGTGCAACAAATCCTCTCCGTAGAGATTTTTTGCCACTATCTCGCCCTGCGGTGAGATAAGGAAATTTGCGGGTATGCTCTGTAAACCGTATGTCTCAGCCGCCGAAGTCTCTCCATTTGCGGGGAGGTCAATGGCGTTTGTCCAAAGAAGATTGTTACTTTCAACATACGAGCGCCAACGCTCGGGGTCCATATCGAGAGATATGGCGCATATCTCAAAGCCTCGGATAGCGTACTTCTCGTATGCCTGTTGCAGCGTGGGCATCTCGTGCAGGCAGGGCTCGCACCACGTAGCCCAAAAGTCAATCAGCACCCAACGACCCTTGCACACCTCAGCGAGTGACTTGCGTCCCGTGAGCGTGTTTAGCTCAACGTCGATTAGGCTCTGTCCAATCTCCGTGCGGGCATAGTGTTCGATATATTTAGCAAATTGTTGCATTGGTGCTATATTCTGCATCTCGGAAGAGAATTGCGCCATACGTACACGCATATCATCTGCACTCATTCCTCGTGACTCCTGTGCCAGGAATAGCTCTACGCCTGCAATGTTGTCGAGATTGTCGGTGATTGTCGTCGAGAGAATCTCGTGATAGCGTGCCATCAGCGATTCGTACTCCTCCTCGGCAGTCTCCGACGCAGGGTCAATATTCATAACTTGCTCTGCAATGTCCGACAGACGATTCATCGCAAGGTTGTATTTGTCGTTTATAGGACCTCCCTCGGTTATGTAACCGCCTTCGGGCAGGGCACGCAGGCGAAGTTTTGCGCTCTCGGTGAGAAGTAGCGAAAGCGTATTGCCGTTGTCGTCGCAGATAAAAGCTGTCGTAGGCTCCTCGACCTCGGCACGCAGGCGGAAGGTGTTGTCGTCACGGATTGGAGCCGATGTGAGTGTGTCGGGCTCCATACCATCTACAACGAGATATACCACGCTGGCGGAGTTATTCACCAGGCGACCCTCGATGTCGAGCTTTACGTTGCTGGAACACGATGCAAATAGGCATAATGCCAATATGTTGAAAATATATCTCATTATCGACCAATATATGACAAAAATAGTGAAAAAACTCTTCGTGCGCAACCTTGTGCCACGTTTTATTACGAACGGATGATTATTTCAATTATTTTGTGGAGTAGAAAATAAAAAGCCTGCCTCGTCTTTGCGGGCAGGCTCTGTTTTATAGTGTAAATTTCAAACCGAGGAAATATGTTCGTGGCATCATAGGTCCGTAGGTGTAAACCGAGTCACGGAACGGACCAGAGTCCATATCATCCTGGAAATCGTCGAAGATATTTTTTACACCTCCATTTATCTCCAAGCCTATGGTATTGCTAAGGCGGAAGTTGTAGCTTAATTTTACACCCATATCCCAAAACGACGGTGTAAGCTCGGTGCGGTCCGCATCAATGTATCCAGCGTTGTGCTGTACGAGCATTCTACCCGTGTAGTTACCAAAGAGTGATGCCATAAATTGGCGTGTAATATTGGCTGTTGCCGTGAAGTAGGCGTAGTGGTCGGGGGTGCGGAACATACGGCGCTCGCCCTCCACGGTATCAGACCACACCTCAGGCTCGTCGTAACGGCTACGCTGGAAGGTGTAGCCAGCCTGCACATCAAAGACGTCGGGAATGCCAATTTTAATCTCCGTATTAAGACCTCTAACCTTTGCGCCAGCCGCATTATAGCGAGTCTGAATTATATATCCTGCCTCATTCTCTCCTGTTTTAGCCAATGCAAAAACATCGTCAAGTATGGTGTAGAATCCTTCGAGCAGCAGATTGGCTTGCAGACGACCAAAGTTGTGATAGAGGTCTGCCGAGGCGCTGAAGCTGTGTGAGTACTCGGGACGAAGGTTGGGGTCAAGCTCGATGATTGACGATTGATTATTCACGGCGTCAATATGCAGGTCCTCGTCAAAGGCTTGCGGCGCACGATAACCGCTCGAATAGCTCACTCTAAGACCTATATCCTCGTGGGGGCTATATCGCAGATTCGCACGTGGTGAAAATATCACTCGCTCCATCATATTGTGCTTGTCCAGACGACCTCCTATGACAAAGTTTAGCTTGTCGCTGCGCCACTCATTCTGTAAAAATACGCCGGCAGTTTGTACCGTCTGCTTGATTCTTCTGTCGAAACCTATTGAGTGGTCATCCAGGTCGTTGTATGTGTATTCGAAACCTGCGGTGAACTGCGCTGGCATAAATAGACACTTGTCAAATATATAGCTGTATTGCGCCCCAGCTACCACCGTAAGGTCTTTTGTCTCGCCATAGGCGTTAGGGTCTTTGCCCGTGCCGTAGTAGCTGTCACGTGAGATAGCCTGCATCGAGGCGTGAATATCGAACAGATGGCGTGAGTTGGGTGCAAAGTAGTTCCAGCGCAGGCTACCGCCATCAATTTTATGGTCCACCTGCTCGGCAATCTCAGCCATATGGGGCGGCTCATCGATGTTGTCGCCACCACGACGATGCTCCTTGATGTGGTGATACTCGGCTGTAAGTTTTGACTGCATAGACGTCTTGTAGTAGCCACGGAAACCGATTGTCTCGGACTGCATACGTGTAATGTCGGTAAAGCCATCACCATTGCGGTCGTAGGCATCACGGTCTTTGACCATACCAAACAGATATACACCGGCACGATTGTCGTCAGAAACGAACGAGCCATTCAGTGATGTATTGAACTCGGCATCGCCACTCTCCAAGACGTTTGATGTGTGCGAGAGTGTTAATGTATTTCGCAGGGGCTCCTTTGTGATGATATTTACCACACCGCCAATTGCATTTGAGCCGAAGAGTGCAGAACCTCCGCCACGAATAACCTCTACACGCTCAATCATTGCTACGGGCAACTGCTCCAAGCCATATACGCCTGCAAGGGAGCTGAAGATAGGGTTTGAGTCGAGCAGAATCTGTGAGTATTGTCCATCCAGACCATTTATTCTGAGCTGCACGGCACCGCAGTTTCCGCAAGTGTTCTCTACACGCAGTCCCGGCTGAAACTTCATCGACTCGGCAAGGTTTGATGATGCCGTATTCTCGAATAGCTTTGCTGAGGCGACATTTACAATTGTTGCAGTGCTCTTTTTGTTAGTCTCGTTGCGTGTAGCAGATACCACAACCTCGTCCATATTTAGGCTCTCTTCCTCCATTACGAAGTTTATCTCCGCCGACTTGCGAGGCTCGATGGTCACACGCTGCTCAACACTCTTTAAGCCGACGGCTTCGGCTACGATTGTGTAGTCGCCAGTAGGCAGATTCTTTAGATAGTAGTGTCCCGTTACATCGGCTACCGTTCCGATGGTTGTACCCTGTATAGAGATAGTAACAAAGGGGATGTGGGTGCGAGTTTTGGCATCAATTACGTGTCCGTGGATATTTGCGTCGGTCGCTTTCTCTCGCTGAGCCGAGGCGTTGGCTGTAAAACCTATTGTAAATAAAATAGTTACAAAAAGTAAAATTCGTGTCTTCATCTTTATTATTATATGATATGAGTAGTAGGCATACCTCTCGTGTGATAGGTACGCCAAAGAGTAGGATAACGTAAATTTATCCTAAAATAATAATTAGATGAAGGCGGGCGGTGCCCTTAGCGATTTGTGTGACGATAGGTGGCTTGTAAGGCTCTCAGCTTTGTCTTTGAGCACCTCTTTTAGACTGTGTAGAGGTGTCATCACTACGATAGCCGAAGCTGCCGCCAAAGCCGTATATAATGACAGCGCAGAGATTACTTTGCACTGCTGTGATGAGTGGCTATGGTTGGGGTTGTCGGCTGTACCAGCGTAGAAATGAGAGTGGTAGATGATATTGCCGTCAATGGTGTGGCTATGGGTGAAGAGAGATATGCTACCAATATAACCCACAAAGAGCCATAGTAGCATACCAGCAACCCAATTGCTGCGACGAATATCTGTTATTGACTTTAATACCATTTGCGGCGCAAAGATACTAACTATTTGATTTATTATGGAGTCAAAGCTAAAAAAATAACTTTTATTTCATAAAAAAAGAGGTTACCATTTAGGCAACCTCTTTTAATTATTCGAGTATCAAAATTAGCGGATACGCTCCTTGTACTCACGTGTGCGGCTATCAACACGAATCTTGTCGCCAGTGTTAACGAACAAGGGAACCTTAACAGTTGCGCCAGTGTTAACAGTAGCGGGCTTGAGTGAGCTGGTAGAGGCTGTATCACCCTTGATGCCCGGCTCTGTGTAAGTTACCTCCATATCGAGTACGGGAGGAAGCTCAGCTGAAAGAACAGCCTCCTTCTCAGTGTGGAACATAACCTCTACGATCTGACCGTCTGCCATAAGGTCGTAGTTGTCGATAAGATTCTTGTCGATGTTGATCTCCTCGAATGTCTCAGTGTGCATGAAGTGTGCACCCAAGTCATCCTCGTAAGTAAACTGGTAGGGACGACGCTCAACACGAACCTGCTCAATCTTCTGGCTTACAGAAGAGAAAGTCTTCTCGAGAACGTAGCCGTTCTCCAAGTTCTTGAGCTTTGAACGTACGAAAGCGGGACCCTTACCGGGCTTGCAGTGCTGGAAATCAACAACAAGGAAAGTCTTGTTGTCCATCTCGATGCACATACCAATCTTGATATCAGATGCTGTGATAGTCATAATGTATAAATTTTTATTAGAATTTTCGTTTTTGACGCCGCAAAGGTAATAAAAAATATGTAAACCGCACTAAATCTGTTGATTTATTTTCCCTCGTGGCCGATGAACTCATAATGAGGCGCTTTGATGCCTGCGTGAGCCATTATTCGCTCGACGACAGTATCCACCGCCTGAAAAATGGTTTCAGGGTTTGAGTAGAAGCTCGGTGATGCGGGCAGAATTATGGCTCCCGCCTCGGTGAGCGTGGTCATATTGCGCAGATGAATAAGCGAGTAGGGTGTCTCGCGCACCACGATAACGAGCCTGCGACGCTCCTTGAGCATAACATCTGCCGCGCGCTCAATGAGTGTCTGCGAAACGCCGGCTGCAATGCGTCCAACAGAGCCCATAGATGCGGGTACGATAATCATCGTGTCCCACGCAGCCGAGCCGCTGGCTACGGATGAGAACATCTCGTGGTTATCGTATAACTCTATGCGTTCCGATGCGGGAAGCCTCTCTCCTTCGTGCTCAATGACTTGCTTTGCCGTATCGCTCAGGATTAAGGCTATGCGCTCCACCTGCTCGCTTTCGAGCAAATGCTCTAATGTGCGGCGTGCATATATCGCTCCGCTGGCACCCGTTATGGCTACTATTATTTTCATTCTATAATTCAATTATCTTACACTTCAACCCCAACTCCTTGGCGCGCTCCAGCACTCGTGGCAGGGCATAACTCATATTACGGAACGACTTGTCGCTGTCGTGGAAGGCAATGATTGCCCCTGGCGCGATATGTTTCAATACGCCCTTGGCACACTCGGTGGGCGATACCGTGGGCGAGTAGTCGCGTGAGAGCACGTTCCACATAATAATCTTATAATTCTGTCCTATGGCACGCATCTGCGAAGGCGTAACGCGCGCATATGGCGGGCGGAATAACTCGGTTTGTACCAAACCTGCTGCCAAATCGACATCCTCGATATATCTTTCGTGCGACATTCCCCACCCCTTCTGGTGTGAGTATGTGTGGTTTCCCACCTTGTGACCTTCATCGAGTATGCGCTGGTAGAGGTCGGGGTATAGCTCGGCATTCTTACCCAAGACGAAGAATGTAGCCTTGGCGTTGTAACGGCGTAGTGTGGCTAAAATCCACTCCGTCACACCTGGTGTTGGTCCATCATCAAAGGTGAGAAATATGCCGTTGCGGTCCTCTATCTCCCAGATAAAGTCGGGATAAAGACGCTTTATGAATCCCCAAGGTTTTATTTTCATAATCGTTTTATTCTGTTTCTTTGTCGGCGTGTCGCCTTATCTTACAAAAGTAGTGTTTTTTATGCAAATTGAGGTACATATTTTGTACAAACTGAAAATTTTAGTTATATTTGCAGTGATACGGGGTGCTTTGCGCTACCGAATAATCCCTTAAATGATGTTTTTATGAAAAGATTTCTTTTGAATATATTCGCCTTTGTTGCCTTGTGTATGGGTATGGTTGGTTGTAAGGCTTTTACCCAGTTGTCATCGTCGGCTGGAACCTCTACGGGACATCCCTATGAGATGGTGCTGATTTGCGGTCAGGCCGAGTGGCAGAGCGAGTTGGGCGATACGTTGCGTTCGGTATTCAAGCAGCCCGTAAAGGAGATTGTGCAGTATGAGCCTATGTACAACGTTATCCGTATTATGCCCAATAATTTCAAGAGTCTTACCAAGAAACATCGTAATATCGTATCTATCGTTGTTGACGAGTCTATCTCCGAGCCCGAAATTAAGGTGGACTATGATGTAACGGCCGAGCCGCAGGTGTTCGTTA
The DNA here is from genome assembly GCA_045646685.1 of Alistipes sp. GTDB lineage: Bacteria > Bacteroidota > Bacteroidia > Bacteroidales > Rikenellaceae > Alistipes. Next base: position 7,003 of record JAZRLD010000038.1, read on the forward strand.
CGGTAAAGGGCCACGACAACGCTTCGGCGGCCAAGTTCGTGTCGGAGAATCGCGAGAATCTGCACTATGTTTTGGAGAAGGCTGAGCGCGACCGTTCTATAAACTATTCACGCCAATACTACTCGAGTGCGATGTATGATTTGATTAAACAGAATTTTGGCGTCGAGATGTATATCCCCGACAACTATAAGATTCGCACAACGAGCGACGATATGGTTTGGATTTCGCAGGAGTACCCCGCATCGAGCAAGGGTTTCTTCATCTACAAATACCCCTACGAGGGCACACAGTCGCTTACAGCCGAGGCTCTTGTCAAGGCGCGTAACCGCTTCGCATCGCGTATCCCCGGACCTGTGGACGGCTCGTATATGATTACTGTTGACAAGATTTCTGACGACAAAGGTTTGGAGTATGTCCCTTATAAGCCAGATTATCGCACAATCCGCATTGGCGAGCGTCCGTGGATTGAGATGGTTGGTTTGTGGGATGTGGAGAACTATTTTATGGGTGGCCCGTTCGTAAGCTATACTACTGTGAATCAGGCGACCAAGGAGGTTATCACCATAGATTGCTACATCTATTCGCCCAAGGATGAGAAGCGCAATATGATGCGTGACTTGCAGCATTTGGTATATTTGGTTGATTTCCCCGATTCGAAGAGTGTGGAGAGTGCACAATAAGCTATATCGAGCCTATTGTGCTCCGTATGGCATAAGTTGTCCAATATAGTGTTGTATTTGTACTATTGGGCATACTTTGTGCCGAAAAAAATTGGAGATTCAAAAAAATGTGCCTACCTTTGTTAGCACAACAATATTGAATATAATTTATTTACTAATTCGGGATTCTAATCTCCGGTGCATTTGTCGGACGTAGGGTATTTACGTAATTCAAGGCACTTCAGGATTGGGATTCTGGCTTTTTTTTACGACTATAGAGATATGGCAAATGAGATTATTTATCTGACGGCAGAGGGTTTACAGAAGCTCAAGGATGAGCTTGATCATATGCGTTCGGTAGAGCGTCCCGCAATTTCGGCTGCTATTGCCGAGGCTCGCGATAAGGGTGACTTGTCGGAGAATGCCGAGTATGATGCAGCTCGCGAGGCGCAGGGCTTGTTGGAGATGCGTATTGCAAAGTTGGAGCAGACACTCACCAACGCACGCGTTATCGACGAGTCGAAGATTGACAAGAGCAAGGTGCAGATTTTGAGCAAGGTGACTCTGCTTAACCATAACAACAATAAGCAGGTGACCTACACTATCGTATCAGAGAACGAGGCTAACCTTCGCGAGGGTAAGCTCGCTATCGGTACACCTATTGCCAAGGCTTTGCTTGGCAAGAAGAAGGGTGAGGTAGTTGAGGTTACTGTCCCCGCAGGTGTGTTGAAGTTTGAGATTTTGGATATCAATATCTAAGAAGTTCTCTGAAAAGGTGTTTTCGGCACAAAATAAAAAAGGCTGTTAACCGATTTGGTTAGCAGCCTTTTCTGTTTCTACTTGTTGCGACCTATCTGCGCATATCGCTCTTCAATCTTGCTCCAGCACAATACCTTCCAAAGAGCCTTTACGCCGGCGGCGCGAGCATTGCGGTGGTCGATGTAGTAGGCGTGTTCCCACACATCTATGGCCAAAAGGGGATATAATCCCTCCGTGAGCGGATTGCCCGCATTTGATTTGCTCACGATTTTCAACTCGCCGTGCTTATCGGCTGCAAGCCATACCCAACCCGAACCAAACAGCGCAATAGACTCGCGCTCCAGTTGCTCCTTTAGTTGCTCTGCGCTTCCAAACGCCTTATCGATGGCTGCGGCGAGCTCGCCTTCGGGCTTATGCTTTGGCTTTGGGGCAAACTGCTCGAAGTAAAAGGCGTGATTCCACACCTGTGCGGCATTGTTGAATATGGCTCCGTCTGCCTGCAAAACGATATCCTCCAACGATGACGTCTCGGCATAAGGAGTGCCGACTATAAGCGAGTTGAGCTTATCGACATAGGCTGCCGCGTGCTTGCCGTGGTGGTAGTGGAGTGTCTCGGCCGAGATGTGTGGTTCGAGAGCCTGCTCGGCGTAGGGTAGGGGTGTAAGAAAAAATGGTGTCATAATATTCTTTAATTTATATGAGTAATCTTCCCGTGCGGGATTTGGAGGATTTCTATCAAATGTAATGCCTTTTTTTATAAACCGATAGCGAGGTGCGATTTTTGGAAATTAAAAGAATATTATTAACTTTGCAAAGACTATTTAATTACGTATGCCAAAACTCTATATCATAGCAGGATGTAACGGCGCAGGAAAAACCACTGCCTCGTATGCCGTTCTGCCCGAGATGTTGGAGTGTCACGAGTTTGTCAATGCAGATGAGATCGCCAAGGGCCTCTCGCCGTTTAACCCGTCGAAAGTCTCTATTGAAGCTGGTCGTCTGATGCGCAAGCGTATGGATGCACTGATGGCCGATGGCGCGGATTTTGCATTTGAGACAACGCTGGCAACCCGTTACTATACGCGCTTTATACGTATGGCGCAGGAGAGGGGTTACTTCGTGTCGTTGCTCTATTTTTGGCTGCCGACGCCCGATCAGGCTGTTGAGCGTGTGGCACGACGCGTGGCAGAAGGTGGTCACAATGTGCCGCCAGAGGTAGTACGACGCAGATATTATAGAGGCATACGTTACCTTACGTCGTTATATACAAAGGAGTGTGATTATTGGGTTATCTACGACAACAGTTCTGTTGAGGGTGTAAAGAAGATTGCTTATGGCACCCGCGATGAGATACGAGAGGTTGTGGATTCATCATCATATCGTCAAATATGCAAACTGTAGAGTCTATGAGTGAGTTGGAACTTGAGCAGATGCAGGAGAAAATAGATGCCGGAATCTTGTTGGCGCAGCAGCGTCTTAAGGAGAAGTGTAAGAAGGAGGATGGCGAGTTGGTAATTATGCGTGACGGCAAGGTTACGCACGTCAAGGCCGATGAAATTGAGTAATCTGCATCAACCCGTATGCACGTAAAAGTAGCAAACGAAGTATGTTAAACGAATAAACCCCGAGTCGTGAGGCTCGGGGTTTTGATTTCTATTAGTTTGGATTACAGATTCTCCAACGTGTAGCTAATCATCTTTTCGCGGATGTTGGTCGAGTACGAAGGATACATCGAGTGATTCTGGTCGGGGTAAATCATCATATCGTACTGCTTGCCCGCGCGATTCAGTGCGTGGCACATCTCCATTGTGTTCTGCACGTGTACGTTGTCGTCGGCCGTGCCGTGCATAATAAGCAACTGTGTGCGGTCGCTCAAGCGGTCAGCGAAGTTGATAGGTGAGTTGTCGTCATAACCTGCGGGGTTGTCCTGCGGCAGGTCGTTGTAAATCTCGGTGTAGATTGTGTCGTAATAACGCCAAGATGTTACGGGCGCAACGGCAATAGCCATCTTGAACAAGCCATCACCCTTCAATGCGCAACCTAAAGCCATAAATCCACCATACGACCAGCCGTATATACCAATGCGCTCGGCATCAACATAAGGCTGTGAAGCCATATAGCGTGCAAACGAAATCTGGTCCTCTACCTCCAAAGCGCCTAAGTTACCGTATGTCTGCTTCTTGAACTTCTCGCCCATATAACCTGTTCCGCGACCGTCGCAACATACTACGATGTAGCCATTTGCAACCATTACATTCTCCCAGCCCATTGAGAAACTGTCGGCTACCGACTGTGAGCCGGGGCCAGAGTACTGCGTGAGAAGTACGGGGTACTTCTTGTTGGGGTCAAAATCCACGGGCTTAATGATGTATGCGTTGAGGTTGTCGCCGCGCTCGGTGGTGAATGTGAAAAACTCCTTTACGGGAAGAGTCTTGATGCGCTCATTGAGCTCGGGATTCTCAACCAAAGTGCGAATCAACTTACCATCGCCACTACGAAGCTCCACCTCGCGCGCTGCGTTAGCCGCCGTGTAGTTCGAGATGTAGTACTTCATACCCTTGCTTGGCGAGATAGAGTATGTACCCTCCTTCTCCGTTAGGCGCTGCTTCTTCTTGCCCTTGTAGTCGATAGAGTAGAGGTTACGGCGTATGGGTGAACCCTCGGTTGACATATAATATATGCGGTCGGGTGTGGTCTCCACGATGCTTGTCACCTCCCACTCGCCCGATGTGAGGGCGCGAACGAGGCCCTTTTCGATAGAGTGGAGATAGATGTGATTCCAGCCCGTAGCTGTCTCGTTGTGTACGATGAAACGGTCGCCATCGATAAAACGAATTGTGCTCAACGCGGGACGCTCGACGTATGTGGGCGAGGTCTCGTCGTAGATAACCTTCTGCGTGCCATTGTTGCGGCAGAGAACAACCTCAAAATGGTTCTGCTTGCGGTTTATGCGGAAGAAATACAACTCGCCTGCGGGTGTCCACTCAATGAAGGGGACATATTGGTCTGTCTCGGCTCCTACATCAACCTTGCTCTTCTGGCCTGTAGCGATGTCGTAGAGCCACAACTCTACGGTTGAGTTCTTATCACCCGCTTTGGGGTATTTGAACGAATAGGGTTTGTTATAGAGGTCGCCATCGAAGCGCATCATCTCGAATGTAGGCACCTCGCTCTCATCGAAACGCAAGTATGCAATCTTCTTTGAGTCGGGTGAAAAGGCATAAGCCTTTGTAAAGCCATACTCCTCCTCATATACCCAATCGGCTGTGCCGTTGATAATCTTGTTCCATTCGCCATCGGTTGTAATAGCCTTCGCCTCGCCACCGAGTGTGGCTACGTATAGGTTGTTATCCTTGGCGTAGGCCACCATCTTCGAGTCGGGCGAGAGCGAGAGGTCACGAATATTCTTCAGCGTGCTTACCTCCTTGCTGTCATTGAGTTTCACAATCTGATAGTCTGCATAGAACGAGTGACGATATACCGAGCGGAAATTATTACCCAAGATAATCATATCCTCGGCAGGCGATAGCTCGTAGCTCGCAAAACGGCCCTTGTAGAGTGTGTCGCACACCGCCTCGTCGGCGTAGCTATGACGTATTACGGCACCAGCACGGCTTACGGTGTAGTGCTCGCCATCCTGCATCGAGCGCAAACCACTCACGCCACGATTCAGGCGTGTTATCTGGCCTAATTCACGAAATGTCTTCTGTGAAAAAGCATCGGCACTCGTTACGATGAGCGCCGTTGCAAGAATAAGTTTGAGTGTAGTCTTTATCATTGTTTTGTTTTTATATATCATCAACATTGAACTCGTATCCGATACGTTTTCCTGTCACGAATTTCGAGTTATCCATCTTTGAGTTGAACTGGTCCACCGTTACACGCTTGTTATCCTCATACGAAGGCACAAGCAGGTCGAAGTTGATGGCGTAGTTGATAGCGGTCTCCATTATGGCAATCAAATCCTCGCGTGTAATCTTCTCCTTGCCGAAGGCCATCGGGCGCACAAGAGTTTGGCGCTTACCCTCCACGAAGAAGCACTTCTCGCGGTTGATGAAGATGCGGCCAATCAGGTAACCCTCGTCGGCATTACGGTTGAATTTGAACGAATCCGAGAGGAAGTTGTAGATGTCAATCACGCCACAGTATGAGTTGTCGCGCTCGGTCTGCACATACTCGTTCTGCCAGATGATATGGTTTGAGTCGAACTCAAAGACATCGGTGTGCATACGGAAGATTAGCAGGTCGTTAGCAATCTGCAATTGCGCCTCGAACTTGCCTCGGTCGCGATACTCGATACGCACGCGCTTGTCGAGCTTGCCATCCAAATCATCGTCCAGCTCCGATGCAATCTCAAACAAAACATCCTTTAGCTCGTTGAACGTAGCGAACGTGTTGTCGAAGATGTGCTGCTTGAGTGTCGATTTGTTGATTATCGTTGCGAGAATTTTCTCGCGTAAAGGTGATTTATCCATATCGTGAAGTTTTTATTTCAACTTAAGCGTTTGTCCTGCCTGCAGAGAGTCGGTTATACGCATACGATTCATATGTGCCAATTTCTTGAGTTGTATGCCATACTCCTGCGAGATCGATGTGAGTGTCTCGCCCTCTTCAACGGTGTGAGTCTCGCCCTCGCCTAACCACTTGACCTTTTTATGCTCGATGTATATTATCTCGCCCTCGATAGGGTTGGCCGTGCTCTTGGTGTTTATCTCATTATATTTTCGCAAAGTGCGCTCCGTAAGGGCAAAGGTCGATGCTATGTGCTCAAATGTGTCGCCATTGCGGGCTATAACGAAGTGCGTTTGGTTGTTCACAAATATGCTATATCCGTTGTATGTTCTCTCGGGTACGCGGTAGTTGTTGGGATCTACGCCCGCCTCGGTCGCAGTGGGAATATCTACGCTGCTGTTGGATGCGAAGTCCTCTGTTACGCTCTTATCTGCACGCAGATGTGCCGCGTAGAGGTCTGCGCCATTATCCTCATCGAAGAGATAGAGGTTATTATCCTCAATAATCTTTGTCAGGCGCTGTGCATAGTCGGGAGCCGTTGCGTAACCTGCAGCCTTCAGACCGCGAGCCCAGCTCTTATAATCTGTTGCCGAGTAAGCAAACAGAGAATCGTAACGTGGTGACTGATCCAAGAACTCTGCGTGGTCCTCGTATGACTCCTCTACGGTGTCATACTTGCGGAAACACTCGTTGGGAGCGTCATCGGTGTGATATACGCGCTCACCCTTCCAATCCTTCTTGCACTTGATGCCGAAGTGGTTATTCGAACGACGTGCGAGGTTGCTGTTGCCGCTATCCGACTCAAGAATACCCTGTGCCAGGGTGATACTTGCAGGTATGCCATAACGCTCCATATGGTCGATGGCAATATCTTTGTATTTGTCGATATACTCCTCCTTGGTTTGGCGTGTTTGTGCCGATGCACCGAAAATAAAACACGTCAGCGCAAGAATTAAAAGTGATATTCTTTGTTTATTGATATAAATCATTACCTTTGTATTTGTCGATAAACGCAAAGATAAATTATTTTGTAATAATAACCAATAGCGAGAGGTGCATAACTCTCAATAAATTTGCATAATGAGACCTCTACACATCATCACTCCCGTCAAGGACTCCATAGAGTCTACGATTCAGACCGTAAAGGCTATACTCGCATCTCAAATCGCGCGCCCGTACACTTACACCATCTACAACGACTTCTCTACGCCAGAGAATACAGCCCTGCTGGAGCAATACTCCGCAGAGTTGGGTTTCGAGTTGGTCAATTTGGTAGATATTACAACGACTCCCTCGCCCAACTATCTGTTGGTGTTGCAGCGTTGTCAGAAGTTGGCTCTTGAGGCGGGTGCAGATTTGCTAATTGTTGAATCGGACGTTGTAGTGCGCCCCGATACACTGCAAAAATTATCTGACGGAGCCGATAGGTACGATAATTGTGGTATAGCGGCTGCAGTTACGGTAAATGACGAGGGGGAGATAAACTACCCTTACGAATATGCCAAAGGTCGCGAAGGCGAGGAGTATGCAGTGAAGAGACATTGTAGCTTCTGTTGTTCGTTGTTGACAAACAGATTGCTTACGGCGTATGATTTTAAGACTCTGAATCCCGAGAAGCATTGGTTTGATGTTACCATCTCGCAGCAGTCGCGAGCATTGGGTTTTGAGAACTATCTCTTTGCATCATTGCCCGTAATACATCGACCTCACGCAAGTCGTCCGTGGAAGCAACTAAAATATACAAATCCGTTGAAGTACTATTGGATAAAGTTCACCAAAGGTTTCGATAAGATTTAGGAGCAACTGCCGAAAAACAAGAAAAAGAATGGATTGTCAAAAGAAAAAGGTGAAAATTGTAGTTCCTGTTTATACAGAAACTCTAAGTGGTCGAGCCGAAAAGTCGTTGCACCAAACGGTGAAGGTCTTAGGGCATTATCCTATAACATTGCTTGCGCCCGAGGGACTCGATGTAACCGCATTGCAAAAGGAGTTTGGAATAGAGGAGGTTACTCGCGTTAGCGATGAGTGGTTAGGACGCAATGGAATTAGGGGCTACAATCGTATGATGCTCTCGCGCGAGTTCTACGAGATGTTTGCAGACTATGAGTATATCTTGATTTGCCAGACTGATGTGTGGATTTTCCGAGATGAGTTGGCGCAGTGGTGTGATGCGGATTACGACTATGTTGCAGCTCCGTGGCCTAAACGTAGTATATACGACAAGCCGTTTATACGCCATTGGTTGAAGTTGCGCCGAATGTTGTTTAAGAGCGATAGGAGAATTCTCCGCCAGCAGGGATTCAATAAGGTTGGTAATGGCGGATTGTCGCTACGTCGCGTAGATGCATTCATTGAGGCGTGCAACAGCTATGCCGATGTTATCGAAATTTTCAAGCGTAAGCAAGGAATACTTTACAACGAGGATTGGTTTTGGAGTATCATACCGCGTAACTTAAATTATCCTACGCTGGAGGTTGCATTGGGATTCTCGTTCGATATTCGTCCGCAGATGTGTTATGAGCTATCGGGAGGAAAATTACCCTTCGGTTGTCACGGATGGTATAAGAAACGACATATAGAGTTTTGGAAACCGATAATAGAGTCATAATAAAAAAGCTGTCCGAAAAAGGACAGCTTTTTTATTTACTCCTCCGTTGCGGGGACAATATTCTTGAATGCATCACGAATCTTGTCGCATACGCGGCTCTCGATGTTGCGCTCCATAGTGCATATCAGGCTACAAATAGCCTTTGCCGAAGAGCCACCGTGGCCAATCATAACTGGAGAATTTATGCCGATGACAATCGTTCCACCCACACTCTCATAATTGAGAGCATTAAGGAAATTCTGGTGGTAGTAGAGCTTGGGGCATACAGGCTCCAACACAGGGCGCAAAATATTGAGCAACCAAGGCTTGAAGGGTGTGAGGCGGTCGTTGATGCGATACATTGCCTCCGCCATCTTCAAGATGACATTACCCACGAAGGCATCTGCCACAACCACGTCGCAGTATTTGCCTGTAAAGATGTATGACGACTCTACGTTTCCTACGAAGTTGATACCCTCCTGCTTCTTTAGCATTTCGTATGCCGCCTTTGCCTGAGCATTTCCCTTGCCCTCCTCCTCGCCGATGTTGAGCAGTGCGACACGGGGTTTCTCAATGCCGAGAACAGCCTCCGCAAAGATAGAGCCCAGCAAACCATACTGCGCCAGCACCTCGGGCTTGGCATCTACGTTAAGACCTACGTCGAGTAACAATCCGCGGCGATTCATAACAATTGGCATAAGTGTCGAGATAACGGGGCGGATAACGCCCTTAATGGGCTTTATGACCTGCATACAACCGACCATCATCGCGCCTGTCGAGCCAGCGCTGGCAAATCCGTCGATTTTACCCTCGGCCAAGTGACGGAAGCCTACCGTCATACTCGAATCCTTCTTCGCAACGAAGGCTCTTGCCGGGTGGTCGCCCATCTCAATGACCTCGCTTGTGCCTACAATATCGAAATTGTCGGCTGCGCAGTCGTGCTTCTTAAGTAGCTCAAGGATGCGCTCCTTGTCGCCAAAAAGCACGATGCGGCTCTGTTTGCCTATCTTCTTGAGCGCCATCACGGCTCCCTCAACAGCCACCTCGGGGGCAAAGTCGCCACCCATAGCGTCGATACCGATTTTTAACATATAGGGTTGTCTGTGTTATTAAAACAAAAAAAGAGGGTATCCCAAAATGTCGAATACCCTCCATACTTTGTAGTCGTCACTACTCTGCCTTCTTCTCGATAGCCAACTTGCCACGGTAGAAACCGCACTCGGGGCATACGCGGTGGTAAAGAACCGCAGCGCCACAGTTAGAGCAAGTAACAACGGTAGGAACTACAGCCTTGTAGTGAGTTCTTCTCTTGTCGCGTCGTGTAGACGAAACTTTGTGTTTAGGATGTGCCATTTTACAATATCAATTTTTAGTTTATGTTTGTTCTATTTTGTGTTCTACTCTGCGTCCCTCTCCATTTGAGCCTTCAATGCTGCCAACTTATTGAAGTCACCCTCGTTTATGCCGCGATTATCGCTCTCGGCCTCAGCCTCCAAAGCCTCCATATCGGCCTCGGTAGCGATAGTGAACCTCGCCAGCATATCGGGGTTGCATTCACCTTCGGGATGAACTCTCTGATAGGGCAGGGAGAGAACTATACTCTCGTAAATATATTGTGTGAGGTCAACCTCGTTGTCTGCAGGATTCACCCACATAACATCGCCGTCATACTCACCCTCTTCGTCCGAGATACGTACAATGAGATGTCCCTCGTAGTCGATGGGCACCTGACAAGGATCCAAGCAGCGGTCGCACTCGCAAGTAACCTCGCCCGTGATGGTAAAATCAAACTCAAGTTGGCTCTCGCCCTTGAGCATTGTAGCCTCCACGTGGCAGTTGCCGCCTAAAATCTCCTTGCTCTCGTAAGCTGTAAACAAGGCATCGTCGACCTCGAAAACGAAGTCGAAAGAGCTGTTTTTCAAGCCTTTATACGCCACGGAATATTGTTTACTAAGCTCCATCTCGCAACAAATAGCAGGCAAAAGTACAAATTTTTCGCTAATTCTGCAAATAATTGTTATTTTTGTGGTGTATGATTGTAACTAATTTGCAACTTGTTATGCTTTTTTGCATCTGCAGAGTGCAAAATAAAGGCCAATAATATATGAGTCGGAGATTTAAAATATCGGTACGTAGTAATTTTGCTGAGTTGTGGCGTTATAATATCGTGGTGACGTGTGGTGCTTTTGATGCCGCAGGCGAGCAGATTGAGGTGACAACGAGCGAGAGTTCGGTTGCCTCTATTGAGGATGCAGCTGGTGGTGCTGCCGACGTGTCGCGCGACGTGAAGCTGACGACGGTCCCGTGCGAGAGTATAAAGGCGTATGTATATCTTATGCCTCATAAATTACCCTCGGCAAAATCTCCCGACGATACGCCCGCGTTTGGAGTGCGCGTAAAAGTAAAGGCCGACGATGAGCAGATATATAATGTAGTTCACTCGGTGAATCAGTGGTCGGGAGCAACCATAGAGCTTAAACTTCCCAAGAAGGAATAAGTTATCTAAAAAGGTGTTTTCTGCGTTATACTTGCCCTCGAAATCCTCATTTACATCTCAGTAAACTGTGGTTTCTCGGGCTTCGCAAGCCTTGAAAACCCTCTTTTTATATAACTTATTTGTTAAAAGATATTAGAGTGCCAATAATCGGGCACTCTTTTTTATAAATGGTATATAAACAAAAAAACGGCCACCCCAAAGGGTAGCCGTAAAGTATCTAAGTTAGAACAGATTACTTGTTGTAAGCCTTCATAACTGAGATAAGGTCGAGAACCTTGTTTGAGTAACCCCACTCGTTGTCATACCAAGATACAACCTTAACGAATGTGTCAGTCAAAGCGATACCAGCCTTAGCGTCGAAGATTGAAGTGCGAGCATCACCCAAGAAATCAGATGATACAACGTCCTCGTTAGTGTAACCGAGAACACCTGCCAACTCACCCTCAGAAGCAGCCTCCATAGCCTCGCAGATCTCAGCGTATGTAGCGGGCTTAGCCAAGTTTACAGTCAAGTCAACAACTGAAACGTCCAAAGTAGGAACGCGGAATGCCATACCTGTAAGCTTACCGTTCAACTCGGGAAGAACAACACCTACAGCCTTAGCAGCACCTGTTGAAGAGGGGATAATGTTGCCAGCAGCAGCGCGGCCACCACGCCAGTCCTTCAAAGAGGGACCGTCAACAGTCTTCTGAGTTGCAGTTGTAGCGTGAACAGTTGTCATCAAACCGTCAGCGATACCCCAGTTGTCGTTCAAAACCTTAGCGAT
>JAZRLD010000039.1:0-16234 GCA_045646685.1 Alistipes sp.
TCGTGAAGATGAAGGACGAGCTGGAAAAGATTAAGGAGCAGGTATTAAACATTCTATAATATGGCAACCACAGGAAAACTTATCATATTCTCTGCGCCAAGTGGCTCAGGCAAGACAACCATCGTAAAGCGCCTTTTGCAGATATTCCCCCAGTTTGAGTTCTCAATCTCGGCTACATCGCGTCAGCCGCGTGGCGAGGAGAAGCACGGCGTTGATTACTTCTTCCTCTCGCAGGAGGAGTTTAAGGAGAAGGTTGCAGCCGACGCCTTCGTTGAGTGGGAGGAGGTATATAACGGCACCTGCTACGGCACGCTCAAGAGCGAGATGGAGCGCATCTGGGCAAAGGGTAATATCATCATCTTCGACGTAGATGTTATGGGTGGTATCAACCTCAAGCGCATCTTTGGCGAGCAGGCACGTTCTATTTTCATTATGCCCCCTTCAGTAGAGGTTTTGCGCGAGCGATTGATTGGTCGTGGCACGGACTCTATGGAGACTATCGAGAAGCGCGTAGCGAAGGCAGAGTTTGAGATTTCAAAGGCCCCCGAGTTCGACAATGTTGTAATCAACGACATCTTGGACACAGCCGTAGCAGAGACCGAGGGTATTATCAACGCTTTTTTGGCAGAGTAGTATGACCAAGAAACGAATGATGCTCTTCTTCGGCTCGTTCAACCCCGTACACAACGGCCATATGGCTCTTGCCGAGTATGCCGTTGAGCGAGGCTTGTGCGACGAGGTGGCAATGATTATCTCACCGCAGAATCCATTTAAGCAGAATATGGATTTGGCCGCCGAGATGGACCGCTACTCGATGGTGGAGGCTGCGTGCAAGAACTCTCGTTATCCCGAGCAAATCAAGCCCTCGATTATTGAGTTTCTGCTCGAGAAGCCATCTTACACCATCAACACCCTGCGCCACCTTAAAGAGAACTATGGCGAGCAGATGGAGTTTACTATCCTTATGGGTAGCGATTTGATAAACACCCTGCACAAGTGGCGCGAAGCCGAGGAGATTATAGCTGGATATGACATTTACGTCTATCCGCGTCCCAATGTCCCTATGACATTCTCTACCGACCGCACAACGTTCTTGGCAGATGCTCCGCAGTGTGCATACTCTTCGACTGAGGTACGCGACCGCCTGGAGCGAGGTGACGACATATCGCAGATGATAGACAAGGAGGTGAGAGAGTATATCCGCAGCCGAGGTCTGTGGACCTTGGGCAGCAAGATAACATCACTCACAGCGGCCATATCGCAATCGCCCGAGCGTGCAGAATTATACTTGGAGCGTGGAAAGTGTTATTTCCGCAAAAATGAGTGGGGTAGCGCCATAAACGACTTCCGCAAAGCAGAGGAGTTGGCCGAGGATAAGACCGAGGCACGCCAATACATAGAGATGGCAGAAGAAATTTTAGAGTATAGATATAAAGATATTTACAACCCGTGATAGAGATTGATGATAAAATCGTAAGCGCCGATTTGTTGCGCGAGTGCTTTGCCTGCGACTTGGGCAAATGCAAAGGTATATGCTGTGTTGAGGGTGACGCAGGTGCGCCTCTCGACATTGAGGAGGTTGACCTCTTGGAGGAGGAGTACGAGAACTACGCCCCTTATATGACCGAGCAGGGACGTGCCGCCGTGGAGAGTCAGGGCTTTATGGTCGTTGATGTTGACGGCGACTATACCACACCACTTGTTGACAATGCTGCGTGCGCATACGCCTTCGAGGAGAATGGCGTTACGTTCTGCGCTATTGAGCGCGCCTACCGAGAGGGTAAATGCTCGTTCCTCAAACCTATTTCGTGCCACCTTTATCCCATTCGCGTGAAGCAGTTCCGCAATGGTACATACGGATTGAACTACCACCGCTGGGCCGTTTGTCGCGACGCTGTGGAGTGCGGCAAGAAGCTGGGCATTCCCGTATATAAGGCTCTCAAGGAGCCTATCATCCGTCGTTTCGGCGAAGATTTCTACAAGGCTTTGGAGTGTGCCGAGGAGTTACTCCGCCAGCAATAAGATAAATAGTAAACCTTATACATAAAAAACAAAACCAATGAACTTACGCAGAACACTGCTAACATTTTTGATGCTCGCCATAGCGAATGTTGCTTCAGCCCAAGGGGTTAAAATCGTAAAAAACACCATAAACAAAGACTCACTCCCCTCGGACGCCATCGTTGTAAAGCGCGTGCCGCTGGAGTCAGGTCCCGCATTCGAGGCAAAGGATGTATTGGTGGTTGACACCATTCCTTCATCAAGCGAGGGCTTGAACATCGTTCTCTACAACGACAATACGTGGCGTTTTGTGCGCAACCGCGACATCGACGTATTGGACGAAACTGTATTTACCAAGGAGTGGGATACAACAAAGATTCAGCCCTTCAAGGTTGAGTTGAAGGACCTTCCTATGTCGATGGTTATCGACTTGGTTGACTCACTCAAGAGCTACCACTATCCTTTCAAGGGCCGCGTAACATCGAAGTATGGTCCTCGCCGTCGCAGAATACATCAGGGAACAGATATTGACCTTGAGACAGGTGACCCCGTATATGCTACATTTGATGGCCGTGTACGTATTTGTACATACGTAAGAAATGGCTACGGTAACTTGGTCGTTCTGCGCCACGACAACGGTCTTGAGACATTCTACGGACACTTGTCGGAGATTAACGTGAAGCCCAACGAGTGGGTTACGGCAGGTCAGGTTATCGGTAAGGGTGGTAATACGGGCCGTAGTACAGGTTCACACCTCCACTATGAGATTCGCTACAAGGGCCACACATTTGATCCCGAGCGACTTATCGACTTCACATCGGGTGATTTGCGCCGTGAGACATTCCTCTTGAAGCGTACATACTTCAGCCCCTATTCTCGTTTCACGCAGGACTTCGAGGAGGAGGTACAGAGCGACGAGGAGGATAAGAAGATAGCCAAGGAGGCTGCCGCCATCAAGTATCACATAGTGAAGAAGGGCGATACATTGGGACGTATTGCTATCAACAACCACACAACCGTAAAGAAACTCTGCCAGCTAAACGGTATCCGCGAGAGCTCTATCTTGCGCCTTGGCCAGCGAATCAGAGTTAGATAAAAGTGTATGAAACGACTCTCGATAATCATAGCAGCGCTACTCTGCGCGTGGAACGCTGCAGCACAGGTAGCCCCCGCAAAGGCTCTCAAGCACTATATTGACCGCGAAGATAACACCTTCGCGTGGGAGGTGCGTGACAGTTTGCGTACTGATGGCGCTATGGCATATCGCCTGCGTATGCAATCGCAGACGTGGCGCGAGTTTGCTTGGATTCACGAGTTGGTGGTAATCGTCCCCGACAAACTCACCAACGACGAAGCCCTGATACATATATCAGGCGGTAGTGCCGATGAGAAGACAGGAGAGCCCAACTACCACAAATGGAGTGACTCCCTCATAGGTTTTATGTCGGGCATAGCATCGCGTTGCGAAGCGGTAACGGCCATTTTGTGGCAAGTGCCGCGCCAACCATTGTATGGAGGCAAGTATGAGGATGAGTTGGTGTCATTTACGTTCCACAATTACCAAATAGACAAAGACCAGACGTGGCCTCTGCTCTTCCCGATGACTAAGAGTGTTATCCGCGCAATGGACGCTATCGAGGAGTTTGCCGAAAAGAAATCATTGGCAGTCAAGCCCGAGCGTTTTGTTACAAACGGTATTTCGAAGCGCGGTTGGACAACGTGGCTTACAGCGGCAAGCGAAGATAAACGCGTGGTGGCTATTGCGCCGATGGTTATCGACATCTTGAATATGCCCGTA
Organism: Alistipes sp.; assembly: GCA_045646685.1. Classification (GTDB taxonomy): domain Bacteria; phylum Bacteroidota; class Bacteroidia; order Bacteroidales; family Rikenellaceae; genus Alistipes. The sequence continues at coordinate 3,800 of JAZRLD010000039.1, forward strand.
AGCGTACCTTATCAGTGTCATATGTTTGGTAATTACAGCATTCAGATTCAGGATTATGTAAACCTTGGTCTAACGGAGGAGTTGGTAACACCTGCGGGAAAAGAGCTGGTGGCGATGATTGATCCATACTCTTACCGCGATAAGTACACAATGCCCAAGATGCTGTTCTTCGGCACGAATGACGAGTATTGGACAGTCGATGCCGTAAAGAACTACATAGATGGCATACCCGGCAAGAAATACATCTCATACACTACTAATGCAGGTCACGGCCTTGGTGACAAAACCGCCGCAGTAAATACTCTGGAGGCATTTTTCCGCCAAACGATAGATGGTATGGAGTATCCCCGATTTGACTACGCAATAAAGGAGATGAAGGGTAGCGCCGAGCTAACATTAAAGGCAGACAAGGCTCATTTGGAGAACGTAATCGTATGGGAGGCCCTCTCTGAAAATAAGGATTTCCGCCAAAGCGAGTTTATACCGACAATAAAAGGCATATCACACAAAGGCAAGGTTAAAGTTAGGGTAGAGTACCCTGCTAAAGGTTATAAGGCATTTATCGTGATGGCCAAATATCGTCACCCCAATGGCGGTGAGCCGTACAACATCACAACGAGGATGTTCACAGCCGACGCGGACGAGGTATTCGATGAAATATTTGAGCCCGAGATAAAAGTTGAATTACCTATGTAATATAAAAGCCCTCTTTTGGGGGCGGGCGGCCTTTAGTGCCAAAGTAGAAGCAAAACATAAATTTGTTGAAATTAAATAATTTGGTAATATGTTTAATGTAAAAGACAGAGTTGTAGTAATCACAGGTGGTTACGGTGTTTTGGGTGCTTCGATGGCTCGATGCCTGTCGGAATTGGGCGCTCACGTAGTTATTGTAGGTCGTAAGACCGAGAAGGGTGAGGCTCTCGCAGCAGAACTATCGGCGTTGGGCGCAGAGGCTATGTTCTGCAAGGCAGATGTTCTCGACCGTGAGGCATTGATTGCGGCGCAGGAGGCGATTATCGGAAAGTGGGGACGCATAGATGTCCTTATAAATGCAGCGGGAGGCAATATGCCGGGAGCTACGATTATGCCCGACAAGAATATCTTCGATTTGGATATCGAAGCCTACCGCAAAGTCTTAGACCTCAACTTGGTTGGTACGGTTATCCCTACGTTGGTATTTGGTGAGGTGATGGCTAAAAATGGTAAAGGCTCAATCATAAATATCTCATCGATGTCATCTCAGCAGATGATTACACGCGTGTGTGGTTATTCGTCAGCGAAGGCTGCCATTGACAACTTCACAAAGTGGTGCGCAATGGAGATGGCCAAGAAGTTTGGCGAAGGACTTCGCGTGAATGCCATTGCCCCCGGTTTCTTTATAACCGAGCAGAATAGAACATTGATGACAAACCCCGATGGTAGCCACTCTGACAGAGCTAAAGATGTGATTCGCAATACTCCATTTGGACGCTTGGGTGAAGCTGATGAACTACACGGCGCAGTAGTGTTCTACGCGAGTGATGCTTCAAAGTTCGTGACGGGTACGGTGTTGCCTATTGATGGCGGTTTCAGCATTTTCAGCGGAGTATAACATTCATTTCGTGTAAAAATGGCACATAAAGCAAGTTATCGCTTTGAACAGACTATGCGTTGGTATGGTCCCAACGATGTAGTTTCATTAGCTGACATTCGTCAGGCTGGCGCTACTGGCGTGGTCAATGCACTGCACCAGATAGCCCCCGGCGAGGTGTGGAGTGTAGAGGAGATTCTCAAACGCAAGGAGATTATCGAGACTGCCGGTCTTACTTGGACGGTTGTGGAGAGTTTGCCCGTCAGCGAGCAGATTAAATCGAAAACGGGAGATTGGAAGTTCCACATCGAAAACTACAAACAGAGCCTGAGAAATTTAGGAGAGTGTGGCATCAAGGTGGTGACTTACAACTTTATGCCGGTACTTGATTGGAGTCGCACATCGGTTGCCTATGACGTAGGCGACGGCTCAAAGGCTCTGCGTTTTGAAAGAGCTGCATTTGTGGCATTCGACCTCTTTATTCTCAAACGCGAAGGCGCCGAGAGGGATTACTCCCAGGAGGAGATTGCAAGGGCAAAAAAGAGATTTGCCGAGATGAGCGAAGAGGATAAAAAGATAATGGTTGATAGCCTATTGATGGGCTTGCCCGGCTCCGATGAGAGTTTTACAGAGCAGGCTATTTTGGAGGGTTTGAAGCTATACAAGGATATTGACGAGGCTCAACTTAAAGCCAACCTTGTAGATTTTCTCACCGAGGTAACACCTGTGGCAGATGAAGCGGGCGTAGTAATGGCGATACACCCTGACGATCCACCCTACAAGTTATTGGGACTGCCTCGAATTATGCGCACCAAGGAGGATTTTCTTGAACTTGTGAAGGCTGTGCCTAACAAGAGTAATGGTCTCTGTTTTTGTACAGGTTCATTCAGCATCCGCCCCGATAATGACTTGCCTAAAATGGCGGAGGAGTTAGGCGATAGAATCAACTTTGTCCATTTGCGAAGTACAGAGCGTGATGAGTTGGGTAATTTCTATGAGGCCAACCATTTGGAGGGTAGCATAGATATGTATGAGATTGTAAAGAGTCTGCTTGGAGTGATGCAACGCCGCGGCTGCTCTATACCGATGCGTCCCGACCACGGCCACCAGATGTTGGATGATTTGAAAAAGAAGGCTTACCCGGGATATTCGGCCATCGGACGCCTTAAAGGCTTGGCCGAACTGCGAGGTCTGGAACTCGGAATCGCCAGATCGCTGTTTTAGGGGTAAAAAACTCTGATATTATAAGAGCCAAAAGCCACCCTTTAGGTGGCTTTTTTTATTTAGCAAAAAGAGTATCCAAATAAGAAATTATTTCTTCCGAGAAGTGTTGCCAGCGTGCCACAATTTCTCCCGTAGAGTCTATTAGTATAAAACAAGGTATTGCATCTACCTCATAGCGGTCGGCAATATTCTCAAACTCTTCGAATAGCAACCTATCATCACCAGCCGTTGGGCTCACACTCAATACTTGAGGGTAAGACGAGAGGTTATATTTTTCAATAGCCGCACGCCACGCCTGATCATCCTCATCCGAAGATACGCCAATAATATTCAATCCCTTCGGATGATATTTCTCATACGCTCGCTGAACATCGGGAATCTGCTGTAAGCAGGGCTGACACCAACTCGCCCAAAAATCAAGCAACAAATACTCCCCATCGTCTAAAACATCTGCCATCTGCACGCTCTTGCCATCAACCCCACAACGATTGAAATCATATGACTTATCTCCGACCGCGCCACCCGTATCAACAGAAATTATATCAATCTTTCTCTTTGCCATTTGACCTAATAAGGAGTTCTTATTCTGCTCCGAAAGGCTCTCATATGCGGAGTGTATTGTACTAACATCTGCGTGCTGGGCACCTGCCACCTCATACAACAGATAGGGGGAAATTGCATTTTCGGGATGCGACACAATAAATTCCAACTTCAAATCCAACTCTTTTGCAGCCAAAGTTTTATAATCACGTACAACGCTATAAAACTCTTGCATCAGCGAGTCTGCCGACTCCGATTTTGTTTCATAAGCCTTCATCCACTCCTCGTTAAGCGTCTGCACAACTCTCGTTTTCTCATATATCATTCGTGGCATATCCCCTAAAAACTCTCTGTACCCCTTCTGCTGCGGCCATACACTTACCCCTCGCATATCATAAGCATAAGGGCGCTCACGCTCCATTGAAATGGTCATACGTCGAGGCTCGATAAACAAATCGACCTCATCCATATTCTCAAACAAAAGAGATGCGTTGGTCATAGCATTTATTTCGCCCTCAAAGATAAACGTTCCATCCACGACCGCAGCCTCCAATTCACGCTCGTACCACACGCCATCTTTTAATATCGGATAGACCAAACTAATCTTCTCACCCTGCCTTGCACCCGATATTTCACCCTTCAGCACAAAAGAATCCTCCGAACAAGAACTCGCAAACAGAGATAGCAGGGCAACAATCAATAATTTTTTCATAAGGAATTATTTACACGCACAATTATACATATAACGCATCATTGTATAACTTATTGTCTGATAATAAAAAAGGCTGCGTTAATAAACGCAACCTTTTTATTTAAAACAATATCGTACACTCCTCGTTGGCCAAATCCTTTTGGCGTTGTAGCCACTCCGCTGGGGGATTCTCCTCGGGCTGTGGCCACCAAAAACCTTTTGACGAGTAGGTTATCTTCGCGCCCTTAGGGGAGGTGCGCATAACGGCAAAGCCTATGTCGCCATAAAACGTCGCTGGCAGGGCAACCGTAGGCAACATATGTTGCGGCTCGCGCGGGCGGATAATCGACACCGACTTATTCCATATATGCACGTGACCATAGATAAAGGCCGCCACGGTGGGCGAGTCAACCAACATCTTGGTCAAATTATGAAGCTCATTCAAAGGATGGTGAGCACCTAAAATCACAGGGCGGTCGTTCTTTGCGAGGTAACCCTTTAGCCACTCGATCTGCTCATCGCTAATCGTTCCGCTAACAGTAGTACTCTGGCGAGGTTTCAGGTCGGGCTTCTCGGTAAGCGAGTCAAGCATCACAAAATCTACATCAGGAAGCTTCACAACCGATACAGCACGACCAGCCACAGGCGTTGTTTTAGCGTACTGCGGAAACGCCTTGAAGAATGCGTCGCGGCGATCGTGGTTACCCAAACCGAGTGTAACCTTAATCCCCGCCTTTTCGAGTGGTGCAAGCAGCTCGGCAGCATAGCGATAATCCTCCTCCAAACCGTAATCCCACGCCACATCACCAAACACAAGCACATTGGCAGGCAGAGGGCGCATAGCTAAAATCTCCTTCACGCGCAGTTCAAGGCAAGTGGGATTGTAGGGGTAACGAATAGATTTTCCATCTTTAAGCTCGCCACAAATATGAATATCCGACATCAGCACCGCAAGCGAGGGATCCAATCTCTTCGAGGGAGCCTCAGCCGCAAGCTCCTCAACCTTATCCAATACAGAAGCATTAGCAGACATAATAGCTGCACCGCCCAATGCCAACATCGAGGCTAAAAACTCTTTTCTATCCATAATATTTTTTGTTAATACACTCTTTCTCCAAATATTGTCGAGCCGATACGCACCTCCGTTGAGCCATACTCGATGGCCAAGCGGTAGTCGTCGGACATACCCATAGAGAGCGTATCGAATTCCTCACCAAAATGCTCGGCAAGCTCGGCCTTGCAGGCTGCAAGACGCTCAAAATCGGCACGAACGACCGCCTCATCGTCGGTAAATGTGGCCATACCCATCACACCTCGCAAACGAATGTGGGGTAGAGCCTTAAAACCACCTCTGCGCACAAACTCCAACAGCTCGGCATAGTCCCAGCCCGATTTGCTCTCCTCTGCCGTAACGTGAATCTCCAACAAACAATCTATCACACGGTCGCACTTCGCTGCCTGACGCTCAATCTCCTCGGCAAGGCGTTCGCTGTCAAGCGATTCAATAAGATGTACGAACGGAGCAATATACTTCACTTTGTTGGTTTGCAGGTGGCCAATCATATGCCACTCTATATCGTGCGGCAACACCTCATATTTCTGTTTCAGCTCCTGCGGGCGGCTCTCACCGAAAGCGCGCTGACCTGCCTCGTATGCCTCCACGATGGCCTCCACGGGGTGGAATTTCGACACGGCAAGCAACTTCACGCCCGCGGGCAACTCGCCCTGAAAACGTTTTATCTGACTCTCTATTGACATAGCATTTGATTTTACAATGTAAAAATACATATTTTTTCGGATTTTACACCTATTTTTCTTACCTTTGACAAATAGATTATAATTAACCAAAACATTATAAAAATGAAAAAACTTTTTACTACGCTTATGTTCGCTGTGGCAACGGCTCTCACGCCCGCCCTGGCCTGCACAAACTTCATCATCACGAAGGGCGCTTCGACTGACGGCTCGGTATTGGTTACTTACGCTGCTGACTCACACCAGCTCTACGGCGCTCTCTACAAGTACAACCCCGCAAAGAAGCCTGCGGCTATGATGCCCGTATATGAGTGGGACTCAGGTAAATATCTTGGTGATATTCCCCAGCTTAAGACAACCTACTCGACCGTAGGTAATATGAACGAGCACTCGGTAATCATCACCGAGACTACATTCGGCGGACGCCCCGAATTGCACAACCCCGAGGGCATTATCGACTATGGCTCACTTATCTACATCGCCCTGCAGCGCGCAAAGACCGCACGCGAGGCTATTGACGTAATTGTTGAGTTGGCAAACACTTACGGCTACTACTCAAGTGGAGAGAGCTTCTCAATCGCTGACGCCGAGGAGGCGTGGATTATGGAGCTTATCGGCAAGGGTCCCGGCAAGAAAGGTATCGTATGGGTAGCACGTCGTGTGCCCGATGGATATATCTGCGCTCACGCGAATCAGGCTCGCATCACTACATTCCCGTTGAATGACAAGGAGAATTGCCTCTACGCTCCCGATGTGATTTCACTCGCACGTGAGAAAGGCTACTTCTCTGGCAAGGACGAGGAGTTCTCATTTGCTGACGCTTACGCTCCACTCGATTTCGGCGCTATGCGTGGTTGCGACGCTCGCGTATGGAGCTTCTTCCGCACCTTCGCAACCGATATGGACCGTTACTACGACTACGCTATGGGTTTGAACAAGGAAAACCGCTTGCCTTTGTGGGTTAAGCCCGTAAGAAAAATCTCTCCCAAGCAGGTGTTTGATGCTATGCGCGACCACTATGAGGGTACTCCTATGGATATGACACAGGATATCGGTGCTGGCGGTCACGGTCTGCCTTACCGTTGGCGTCCTATGAACTTCGAGGTGGATGGCAAGACATATCTCAACGAGCGTGCAACAGCTACTCAGCAGACAGGCTTCTGGCTCTGCGGTCAGGCACGTGAGGGTAAGACTGGAATTTTGTGGTTTGGTATGGACGACGCTGCAACATCTTGCTTGACACCCATCTATTGCAACACAACAGCCGTTCCCGAGTGTATGGCCGAGGGTAATGGCTCTATGTTGGATTACACCGATACTTCAGCTTTCTGGCTCTTTAACCGCGTAACAAACTTTGCATACTTGCGTTACGATATGATGTCAAAGGATATTCGCAAGGTTGTAGATTACTGGGAGAATGCAATGTTGGAGAATGTAAACGCAGTAGATGCACAGATGGCTGGTCTTTCTGCAAAGGCGCAGAAGAAGGTTGCAACCGAGTATAGCATCGCTAAGGCAAACGAGTTGTTTGCTTCTTGGAGCCGTTTGGACAAATATTTGCTATTGAAGTATGTTGACGGCAACCTCAAGAGCGAGAATGCTGACGTATTGAGCTACGTTGTTGATGGTAAGACAAGCAGCGAGCACTTTGTTGACAATGGCAACGGCAAGAAGATTCCCGGCAAGATTCAGTTCCCCGGCTATAGCGAGAGATGGAAGCGTGCCGTAGCAAAGGATAATAGCATACGCTTGTTGTCGAGATAGTTCAGCGATTAACTAAATCTAAATATGAAATACGATATTATCGTTATAGGTAGCGGACCGGGCGGCTATGTGGCCGCCATCCGCGCCTCACAACTCGGTAAAAAAGTAGCCATCGTCGAGAAGGCTGAGCTGGGTGGCGTATGCCTCAACTGGGGTTGCATTCCTACAAAGGCTCTGCTGAAGAGTGCGCAGGTATATACCTACTGCAAAAATGCTGCACACTACGGCGTAGCAATCGAGGGTGATGTTAAGCCCGATTGGGAGAAGGTTGTGGCTCGCTCACGCACCGTGGCCGACACAATGAGCAAGGGTGTGGCCTTTTTGATGAAGAAAAACAATATTGACATCATCGCAGGTTTCGGCCGTTTGGCTGGCGAGGGCAAGGTGGATGTTGACGGTACAATCTACGAGGCTGACGCCGTGATTCTCGCTACGGGAGCACGCCCCCGCCAGATGCCATTTATGCAGGTTGATGGAAAGCACATAATCTCATCAAAAGAGGCTCTGACACTCCCCACATTGCCGCAGTCGATGATTGTCGTAGGCTCGGGTGCTATCGGTAGCGAGTTTGCTTGCTTGTATGCTTCGATGGGCGTGAAGGTAACCGTTATTGAGTATATGCCACAGATGATGCCTCTTGAGGACGAGGAGGTTGCAAAGACAATGGAGCGTGCATTCCGCAAGATGCGCGCAACGGTTTTGACCTCTACAACCGTTAAGAATGTTTCGGTTGTGGATGGTGTATGCCACGTTGATATCGAGGGTAAGAAGGGCGCAGAGACTCTTACTGCCGATGTTGTTTTGTCGGCCGTAGGCGTGAAGTCAAATATAGAGAATATAGGCTTAGAGGAGATGGGTATTGCCGTAGAGCGCGACAAGATTGTCGTTGACGAGCATTACCAGACATCAGCTGCAGGCGTTTACGCCATCGGTGATATAATCGCAACACCTGCTCTGGCGCACGTAGCTTCGGCCGAGGCTATACACTGCGTGGAGCATATCTGTGGACTTATACCCGATGCAGTTGATTACTCGACAATTCCTTCGTGTGTATTTACCTCTCCCGAGGTTGCATCGGTAGGTATGACCGAGCAGCAGGCACGCGAGAAGGGTATTGAGTATAAGGTAGGTCGTTTCCCCTTCACCGCTTCAGGCAAGGCGACGGCTGCGGGCGACCGCGACGGCTTTGTGAAGTTGATTTTCGACGAGAGCGAGAAGCTTATTGGTGCGCATATGGTAGGCGCTACCGTAACCGAGATGTTGGGCGAGCCGACACTCGCAAAGCGCTTGGGCGTAACGGCTCACGCCATCGCGAAGACTATCCATTCACACCCCACAATGCACGAGGGTATAATGGAGGCCGCAGAATCGGCAATGGGTGCTGCGATACATTTATAGACATATAATTAAACTAAAAAAGGCGACTTGTTTAGGTCGCCTTTTTTATTGTCAATCTTATACTACTTGAACCAAGAGGTCACGTGGTGACGCGCCCAGAAATAGTAAAGCGCCAAACCGAGCCAGCTTGTAGCCAACACGATAACTGTCATAATCAACTTGCCAATCAAACCGATAGGCTTCTTAAAGATGTCCAATACACACCAAATTGCGCAAATAAGACCAGCTAACCAAATAATTGTTCCCATATTCAAAATTTATTTAAGTTTAACAATAGTTTTTTACTTTTCTATATATACATCCTCCGAATACTCCACATCACTCAAGAAAAGTCCCACGGCAGGTGCTCCTGCACTTGAACGCGAGAGGTCGCGACTGTGCAATATATCTGCAAACTCCTCTACCGTATAACGTCCGCGTCCTACATCCACCAGCGTACCCACAATAGCACGAATCATATTGCGCAAAAAGCGGTCGGCACGGATTGTGAAAATCAACAAATCTTCATCCCACTCGGCTCGGCGCCACTCGGCCTTAACCACGCGACAGATATTTGTTTTGTTATTTGAATTCAACTTCGCAAACGACGTAAAATCATCATAATCAAGCAGGGTAGCAGCCGCCTCATTCATACGCTCCACATCAAGCGGCACATAATATTGCCACGCAGAGAAACGACGGAACGGATTTTTACGCTGCGAGATATAATATGTGTATTCTCGCTCCACTGCATCAAAGCGCGCGTGCGCCTCGGGCGTAACCTCCCGAACACGCTTCACGGCAATATCTTGTGGCAGGATAAGGTTGAGCTTATAGACCAGCTGCGCGCAATCCTTCACACAACTCTCACAGTCGAAATGAGCCACATAATACGACGCATTTACGCCCGTATCTGTTCTACCGGCACCCACAACCTCAACATCTTGACGTAGAAGGGTAGAGAGCGCCTTCTCCAACGCCTGCTGAACGGTAGGGGCGTCGGGTTGGCGTTGCCATCCGCAATAGGCGGCACCATCGTAAGAGAGTTCTATGAAATATCTTGCCATCGTTATCGCATATATGGAAGATGAGTCTGTGATGTGATGTATTTCTCCCTTCCAACGTGAAGGTTGAAGAATACGCCACGACCACCAGGCTCAGCAACCTCAAGAATAGTATTCTCCTTGGTCGCGTTGTGCGAACCGAAACCAACATTGAGATTCATCACATCTGAATTAAACGCACCAGTAGAGCGGAAAGCGGTATGCTTTTCGCCACGCTTTGAATACCAATAGGCGAAGCAGTTACTATAGAGGCTTCGGCCTCCAGTAGATTGGAACGCCGTTGCAAACTCATCACTATAACAGAAATCGTAATAGTTATCGAAACGCTCATCCAGAAAACCGATACTTGTCTCGTAGTTCTTATTCTGACCATAGTATAGAGGGTGGATATTACGCAACGAATTGGCTCCTGAACGAATAACAAAGCCGATATGACAGCCCGCTATACGCATATTAGTGAATGAGTTATCGTATCCCTCGACCAACACACCGATACACTTCTCGTGGAAAGCTCCGACGATATTTACGCTCGAAATATCACTATCTGACGAGCCGCTATTTGCACCGTGCTTTACGTGAATACCCAGCACCACACCCTTAATCGAGGTATTACGAATAACCGTCTCGCGACCACCATCAATCGATATACCCTTAGCTACACCCGAACCGTCGATAATACCGCCATCGAGATAGTAATTACTACCCGGCGTACGAATATTATTCGCAGCATCCTTACCGCCCAAACGTATCATAGCCTCATCGTGCGACCAACCCTCGGCAGCCTTGATAATGGCGTAATTCGAGAGCTGCAAAGCCACGCTCTTTGTAGGCTCGGCGGGAGTTAAAATGGGTTTCGAGATAAGATAAACACCATCGGGGAAATATATCGTGCGATTGGGATTTTCGTCAATTATCTTCTGTATGGCGTCGCTGACATCTCGCTTACCATCGGCCTTAACATTCACTATAACATATCCCTCCTTTGTTGTCTTGGGTTTTGCAGCCGACAGATTAGTCAACGAAAACAGACATACGATTGTCAAAAAAATATTTACAACTCTTCTCATAGCGGTAAATTTAATGGTGTTAATCAAAGCAAATGTACAAAAAAATTTACAATCCAGAAAATTATTACAACGGCTCGGCGTGTTATTTTTTTCTATCAGGAATTATTCGTATATTTGTGGGTTATAAAAATTATAAAATAGACATACTATGAAAGCAGCAATTATCGGTTATGGAAAGATGGGACGTGAGATTGAGAAGATACTCATCGCTCGCGGTCACGAAGTAACCTTGATTATAGATATTGACAATGCGGCAGACCTCAATGCCGAAAATCTCGCAAACGTGGATATTGCCATCGAATTTACCACACCCTCAACAGCTTACGACAATATACGCAAGTGTTTGGAGTGCGGTACAGCCGTTGTGAGTGGCACAACGGGCTGGACTGACCGTTTGGCCGAGTTGCAGGAGTTGTGCCGCGAGAAGGGTGGTGCAATGTTCTACGCTTCGAACTACTCGTTGGGCGTAAATCTTATGTTCCGCCTCAACCGCGAGTTGGCACGACTAATGAATCAATTCTCTGGCTACGAAATCTCTATGTCCGAGACACACCATACAGAGAAGAAAGATGCTCCGAGTGGTACTGCCGTAACTCTTGCCGAGGATATTATATCTCGCGTGGAGCGCAAGACGGGTTGGGTAAATGAGCCTACGACAGAGGATAAGGCATTGATTCCCATTGAGTCGTTGCGTATTGGTATGAACCCGGGCGAGCATAGCGTTGTCTATACTTCGGAGGATGATGTATTGGAGATTCGTCACTCGATTAAGAATCGCCGCACGTTGGCACAGGGTGCTGTTGTTGCAGCCGAGTTCCTCTGTGGCAAGCAGGGTATCTACACAATGGAGGATTTGTTTTAGTTTGTAAAAAGGAGAACAATGAATAAGATAAAAGATTTTTTCGGCAATAAGTGGGTAGGATTCGCATTGGCCTCAATACTCTACGTGTTGTGGTTTGTGGTGTGGACTGGTAATTGGTGGTTGCTGCTCGGTGTAGCGGTAATCTACGACCTTTACATCTCAAAATATTTCTACCGCTACGTATGGAGCAAGAACGAAGCCTTGTGCGAAAAGTACTCTACATACAAGAGTGTATATGAGTGGGTAAATGCCATTGTTTTTGCTACGGTGGTGGCTACAATTATCCACATATTTTTCTTCCAGATGTATGTAATCCCCTCATCATCAATGGAGAAGACTCTGCTTGTGGGTGATTACCTCTACGTGAGCAAGGTTACATACGGCCCGAAGATGCCCAATACGCCTCTCTCATTCCCATTCGTACACCACACAATGCCTCTCTCTACAACCAAGAAGTCATTCTCGGAGGCTATCAAATGGCCCTACAAGCGATTGAAGGGTTTGCGCGATATAGAGCGTAA
>JAZRLD010000040.1:0-7423 GCA_045646685.1 Alistipes sp.
GGGAACGAGAGCGTAGGTGCGTGGAAGCCGTAGTCCATCAAGCGGTGTGCAATATCGCCGCAGTCGATACCGTAATCCTTCTTGAAGTTTGTGAGGTCGAGAATCATCTCGTGACCTACGCGGCCTGTCTCGCCAGAGTAGTATGTGCGGTACTCGTTCTTCAGCGCTGATGACATATAGTTAGCATTCACGATAGCCATCTCGGTTGCGTGGCGCAAACCCTCCTCGCCGAGCATCTTGATGTAACCGTATGTGATAGGCAGAAGCATTGCCGAACCCCAAGGTGACGATGATACAGCTGTGATGCCGTCCTCACCGCCTGTCGATACCATTGAGTGCGAGGGGAGGAACGGCTTAAGGTGCTCCGCAACGCAGATAGGACCTACACCGGGACCACCACCGCCGTGAGGCATAGCGAAGGTCTTATGGAGGTTGAGGTGGCACACGTCGGCTCCGATATATCCGGGGTTTGTCAAGCCAACCTGTGCGTTCATATTAGCACCATCCATATATACCTGACCGCCTGCATCGTGAACAGCATCTACAATCTCGCGGATGCGGCTCTCGAAGACGCCGTGTGTCGAGGGGTATGTTACCATCAAGCCGCACAACTCAGATGAGTGCTCCTCGGCCTTCTTCTTCAAATCCTCCACGTCGATGTTTCCGTTCTCGTCGCATGCTACGGTTACAATCTTCATACCCGCCATAGCGGCTGATGCGGGGTTAGTACCGTGAGCCGATGCGGGGATAAGGATAATATTACGATAGCCCTGACCGCGGCTCTGGTGATATGCGCGAATAACCATCAAGCCTGCGTACTCGCCCGCTGCACCCGAATTGGGCTGGAGTGAGCAACCTGCGAAGCCTGTGATTGTAGCCAAATCGCTCTCCATCTCGGCGATAAGCTCTGCGTAACCCTCGGCCTGATCAGCAGGAGCGAAGGGGTGCATATTCTGGAAGCCAGCGAGTGACAAGGGCTGCATAATAGCTGCGGCGTTGAGCTTCATAGTGCAAGAGCCCAACGAAATCATTGAGTTTGCCAATGAGATATCGCGCAACTCCAACTGCTTGTTATAGCGCATCATATCACTCTCCGAGTGATACTTGTTAAATACGGGCTCTGCCAAGATAGCCGACTTGCGCACTACCTCTGTGGGGAGCTTAATCTCGTCCGCAATCTTCACTGCCTTAGCCTTCTTGCCCTTTGCCTCGGCGAAGATTGCCACGATAGCCTCAACCTCCTCGGCAGTTGTTACCTCGTCAGTTGAGAGGCGGACTTTGCCCTCCGAGGGGTAGTGGAAGTTGATACCTGCGGCCAAAGCGATATCCTGCACAACGGCAGCCTCGGCCTCAACCTCTACGGTGTCAAAGATATTCTTATGTGTAACCTTGTAACCCAAAGCCTCCAACGCCTCGGCCACAGCAACAGCCGATGTATGAGCTGTCATAGCGGCACGACGTAAGCCCTCGGGTCCGTTGTAGATACAATAGAAACCTGCCATCGAAGCCATCAAAGCCGATGCGGTACAGATATTCGATGTAGCCTTCTCGCGCTTGATGTGCTGCTCGCGCATCTGCAATGACATACGCAGAGCCTTATTACCCAAGCGGTCAACCGACACACCAATAATACGGCCGGGGATATTACGCTTGTAAGCCTCGCGGCACGCCATATAACCTGCACTCGGACCACCATAACCCATCGGGCAACCCAAACGCTGCGTAGAACCTACGGCAATATCAGCACCCCACTCTGCGGGAGGTGTCAAAAGTGCCAAAGACAAGATGTCTGCCTCGGCTGCAACCAAAGCGCCTGCAGCGTGAGCCTTCTCGGCAAAGGCAGCGTAGTCGCGCACCTCACCCGAAGCCGAAGGATACTGCACGAGTGCACCGAACTCCATACCATTGAACTCGTATGTTGAGAAATCGTCAACGATAAGCTCAATACCAAATGGCTCACTGCGTGTGAGTAGCAAATCGAGTGTCTGCGGGAAGATGTCCCTATCAACAAAAATCTGGTTGCGGCCCTGCTTAACGGCCTCGCGCGAACGCAAAGCGTACATCATAAGCATAGCCTCGGCAGCGGCTGTCGCCTCGTCCAAAAGTGAGCAGTTAGCAATCTGCATACCTGTGAGCGACATAATAGCAGTCTGATAGTTCAAGAGCGCCTCCAGACGGCCCTGCGAAATCTCAGCCTGATAGGGAGTATATGAGGTGTACCACGCGGGGTTCTCAAATACATTGCGGCTCACAACAGCGGGTACAGCCGTAGGATAGTATCCCATACCGATGAAGGAGCGCAACTGACGATTCTTTGCGGCCAACTGAGCTACGTGTGCCGAGAACTCATACTCACTCATACCCTCCGCAGGCAGCGCAAGAGGCTTCTTCAAACGGATAGATGCGGGGATAACCTGCGAGATAAGCTCCTCGACAGACTCCACGCCTATAACCTTCAACATCTCCGCCAAGTCGGCAGAGTTAGTAACGCCTATATGGCGATTCATAAATTTGTCGAACATTTCTTCAGTAGTTTTATTTTTACGTTTATTACTTATTCTTTAATATCCGAGTTTCACGGCAGTGCCCGAGGCTGTTACCATCATCATACCACCGTTTTGGCCTAACACCTCGTAGTCGATGTCAATACCCACAACGGCATCGGCTCCCAAAGCCATAGCTCTTGACTTGAGCTCATTCATAGCCGTATCGCGTGCAGCGACAAGCTCTTTTTCATAGGAGTTGGAGCGGCCTCCGAAAATATCGCGCAGACTCGCGGCAAAATCTTTTATAAAATTTACGCCTACGATTACCTCGCCAAATACAACACCCTTGTACTCTGTGATTGTTCTACCCTCAATGGTGGGCGTAGTGGTTAGTATCATCTTATTTTGTGTTTAACGTTTTTAATACTTAAAGCTGCTGCCGCCAATAAACTCGCGCAGGATAGATGTTGGTGGAATCTCCTCAGTCTGGATAGGTATGAAGTTATCCAAGAACTTCAGCAGGCGCTTTGCCTCACCGTATTCGGGCTCGGTGTCGGGCACCTCGCGCAAGATTGGCTCAATTTTGGGACGTAACACCAAAATCTCATAGAAGAGCGAGGTGTTGAATATCACATCGGCATTCTCCTGATAGGGGAAGATATGCTTCTCCTCGCCACGGCGCACACTTGGCCAGCGCTGCAACGTAGCCAGCGCATTTGCTCCGCGTGTAGCGTAGTCGCGTGTTATGCGGCGAATCATACGGTTGTCGGTAGTGGCAATACGCGAGAGGTTATCCATCGCCACCGATGTCAAGCACGAAGCGTAGATGCAGAACTTCTGCTCACGAGGAATACTTGGCGTAAGGCGCGGATTGAGGCCGTGAATACCCTCCATAATGAGTATCGAGCGTTCGCCGAGTTTCAGCGGTGTTTCGTGCCACTGACGTGTGCCTGTAATAAAATCATAGCGTGGCACATCGACGCTCTCGCCTGCCATCAAACGTTTGAGATCGCTGTTGAGCAACTCCAAGTCGATAGCCTCCAAAGCCTCAAAGTCATAATCGCCATTCTCATCTTTTGGCGTCTTGTCGCGATTTACGAAGTAGTCGTCCAACGAGATCAACACAGGGTCAAGGCCCAAGATACGCAGTTGGATACCCAGTCGCTTGGCCGTAGTGGTCTTACCGCTCGACGATGGGCCTGAGATAAGCACCACACGTGTACCGTGTGTGCGGTTAGCCTCATCAATCTGATCGGCCATAGCGGCAATCTTCTTCTCGTGAAAGGCCTCGGCAACCTTAATCATCTCGCTGATATCGCCGTCCAGCACCTTTTTATTAAGCGTACCAACCGTTGGCACACCCATAATATCAACCCAGCGGTGATACTCACGGAAGACATCGAACATCTTTGCCCAATGTACATTCATATCGAGCTTCGATGGGTCGGTACGCGTAGGCAGAGCGATATAGAAACCGTTGTAGTAACGGCGTATGTCAAACAGGTGTATATAACCCGAATCGGGAGCAAGCGCACCGTAGAAATAGCCTACGATGTTGTCCATACGATATATATCGCTGTACAGACGCGGGCGGGTGTTGAGCAACGCAACCTTGTCCTCAAAGCCGAACTGCTCGTAGATTCCGTTAATCTCTTTGGTCTGCAGGCGACTGCGATGAATCTGATAACGGCTATCAATAATCTGCTGCATACGCTCACGCAGAGCCTCAATCTCCTCGTCGGTGATTGGTTTATCGTCGTCAAACTCGCAGTAAAAACCGCTGCCCAACGAGTGGCGAATAAAGAATTTGCGGTCGCCGTAGATATCCCACACCGCCTTGTGCAGAATAAATGATATTGTACGCTGATATACGCGATAACCCTCAAAATGGGTGATATCAATAAAACGCACCATCGCTGGCTTGAATAGTCGGCTGTTCAACTCCTTCAAGCGATTGTTCACATAGGCCGCCAAAATAGGATATTGGCCCTTGATACCAAGCTGAGCAAGCAACTCACCCAACGTGACACCCATCTCCACCTCCACCTCTACCGAGGTATTTTGGCACAAAACTTTTATTCTATCCTGCATATAAGGTTCATTAGTTGTGTAAAGATACAAATTTTTTCACAACTACGACCGCGCGAAAAGTATTTTCATACGTATAGTGTATAACTAAACCGAAATTGCTTAATAATGTGTGGTGTTTATATCTTTTGTTGTTTCCCTTTCGGTTACAAATTCCTCAATAGAGATGGCGATGTGTAGATTTTTTCGTACATTTGTCCGAATTAGTTTAATTAAAAGAATGATATATAACAGTAAATATTATGGAGAAGAGTGTGTTTAAATATAAGGTTGAGCCTCGGTATGTAGATTTTACTGATCGTGTATCGGTGTCATCAATCTGTGATTTGATATTGCAGGCTGCGGGCCGCGATGCACATAGACGTGGTTTCGGTATTGACGCATTGGCTGATAACAACTACGGTTGGGTGTTGTCGCGCTTGGCAATCGAGATGGATTATATGCCCACGCAGTATAGCGAGTTCATGCTTCACACTTGGATTAGCGATTATAATCGCCTCTCATCGACTCGAAATTTTACTCTAACAGATAATGAGGGCCGCGAGTTTGGTCGCGCCGTATCGCAGTGGTGTATGATTGACTATGCGACACGTATACCAGTGGATATGAATACGATGGCTAAGGCGCACGAGGGTAATATGGTAGATGCGCCTGCTCCTTGTGAGCGCCCTCGTAGAATCGGTGTGATTACCAGCGAGCCTGTAGTTGAGCATAGTGTGGTGTATAGCGATATTGACTTTAATCGCCATATGAACACTATGCGTTATATTGATATTATATTCGATACGCTTCCCATTGAGGTGCCCGAGAAGTTGAATGCTTTCCGTTTGGATATCAACTTTATGAAGGAGGCTCGCTATGGCGATAAGCTTATTTTGATGGCCGAGGAGCGCGATGGTGTCCGTATGTTTGCATATCGCAATGAGGCGGGTGAGGCTCTGTGCCGTATGTCATTGGAGGTAAAATAATAAAATATAGATGCGATGACACCTATTCCGTCATTCATATATAAGAGGTCGAATCAAATCACGATGATTATCTTCGTGCCGATCTTCGCACTGCTCTTCATTACTATCTATCGTCCATTTAACTTTGAGCATATTGATGAGGATACAGGTCTGCTGACGTGGCTCAATATCTCGCGTGAGATGTTGGTGCAGCTAATCACTCTCGGATTTATCTTTGTCGGTATGGCTGTTGTGGCTATCAGCCGATGGATAATGGGGGGATATACGCGTAAGCGAGAGCTCTCGTATATGCAGTATATCTTGTGGGTGGCATTGGAGATTTTGATTATGGCGCTTATTTTTACCATTGCCGCGCTATTTACCGATACCCCCAAGCCTGTTACGACGCTCTTTTATAACTCGCTCATAAAGACTATCCTTATTCTGCTTATCCCTTATGTGATGTGCTACATCTATTTTATCTGGCAGGAGCGCGTTGCACAGTTGCGTATGTTGCGTGAGCGTATTGCCGAAGATGAAACGGCATTGCAGGCTGCGTATGTGCAGATATATGACGAAAAGGGTGAAATGCGTTTGTCGGTACGTCGCGAAAATCTCCTACTAATTGAATCGGCGGATAACTATATATGTGTGTGGTATAAGAATAATAATATGCCTAAAAAGGTGCTTGTGCGTAACCGACTCAAGCAGGTTGCCGAGCAGTTAGCCGCTACTCATATTCAGCGTTGCCACCGTTCTTATTTGGTAAATATTGACCATATAAAGGTTTTGCGCCGCGAGAAAGAGGGCGTATTTGTTGAGTTAGGAATCGAGGGAGTACCCGATGTTCCAATCTCTAAAACGTACTCTGATAGTATTCAAAAATGGCTTACTGCGTCATCAATTGAAGCTTGATTTGGCATATTTTTAGGGGTGAAATTGAAATTTTCACCCCTAAAATCCGTATTTTTACCCCATATAGTAATTTTATCCCACTTTTAGGTCGCTTATCACTTTTATTTTTCTCTTTACGAAATTAGGCCGATATTCGCATCAAAATCTAAAACACATTAACCCGTACACCTTAGTTTTTTATTGTGAGGTAACTTCATAAAAGGAAGGTGTATATTGCGAATAATTATGCGACACTACTTATCTATTTTTCAGCAGGCTGTACGTAATCGTTGGGACAAACCCGCGCTCAGCGACTACAGAGGAGAGACTTTTACATTCGCCGATATGGCAACACAGATTGCCAAGCATCACGTGCTTTTTGAGAAGGTAGGCCTCAAGCCGGGCGACAAGGTGGCTCTTGCATCGAAGAACTGTGCTCGTTGGGCTATTAGCTTTTTGGCGGTTGGTACATACCGTGCGGTGGCAGTGCCTATCTTGCCCGATCTCGCACCCGATACCATTGGTGAGTTGGCTAACCACTCGGAGAGCGTTATTCTCTTTACGGAGGCCCGCATTTGGGATGCTATCGATAAGAGCAAGGAGAGTACACTGAAGGCTGTTATCAGCGTTGATGATTTCTCTGTCCTCTATGCTGCCGATGAGACACTCGCAGAGAGTGTTGCTGCCGAGCAGGCTAAGATGCCTAAGGTATATCCCGCTGAGCAGAAGAATGAGGTTAGCGATTATAAGATTGGCAATATCGACGATTTGGCTATCATCAACTATACCTCTGGAACAACTAGCTCGCCCAAGGGTGTAATGCTTACAGCGAAGAATATCTCATCAAATATCGAGTTTGCGTTGAATCGTATCCCCGTAACAGATACTGACAAGATTATGTCAATGTTGCCCTTGGCGCATATGTACGGTATGGCATTTGAGTTTATGTATCCGTTGTGCGGTGGTGGTCACGTTTACTTCTTGGGTAAGACTCCAACGCCGACCGTG
>JAZRLD010000041.1:0-7123 GCA_045646685.1 Alistipes sp.
GTCGACCACGGCAAGACAACCCTGGTGGACGAGATGCTGAAGCAGGGCGGTATTTACCGTGAGAATCAGGCAACAGTAGACCGCGTCATGGACTCCGGCGATCTGGAGCGCGAGCGCGGTATTACCATCCTGGCCAAGAACACCGCTGTTCAATATAAGGATTATAAGATCAATATCGTCGATACTCCCGGCCACGCCGACTTTGGTGGCGAGGTGGAGCGCGTGCTGAATATGTGCGACGGCGTGCTTTTGCTCGTTGACGCCTTTGAGGGTACTATGCCACAGACTCGTTTCGTGTTGCAGAAGGCTCTCTCATTGGGCAAGAAGCCCATCGTTGTGGTAAACAAGGTGGATAAGCCCAACTGCCGCCCCGAGGTGGTGAATGAGCAGGTCTTCGACCTTATGTTCTCGCTGGACGCTACCGAGGAGCAGCTCGACTACAAGACTATCTACGGCTCGGCAAAGCAGGGTTGGATGTCACACCTGTGGAACGAGCCTACCGACTCTATCGCACCCCTTTTGGACGCCATTATTGACGAGATTCCCGAGCCTGAGGTTGTGGAGGGCACACCGCAGATGTTGATTACATCGTTGGAGTACTCGCCCTACGTAGGTCGTATCGCCGTGGGTAAGCTCACACGTGGTGAGTTGCGCACGGGACAGAACGTAACACTCGCAAAGCGCGATGGCGAGACAAAGGTTAAGACCAAGATTAAGGAGCTGATGGTCTTCGACGGTCTTGGCAAGGCAAAGGTTGAGAGCGTGCAGTGTGGCGAGATTTGCGCCATCGTGGGTATCGAGGGCTTTGAGATTGGAGATACAATCTGCGACTACGAGAATCCCGAGCCACTGCCCCCTATCGCTATCGACGAGCCGACGATGTCGATGCTCTTTACAATCAATAACTCGCCCTTCTTTGGTCGTGATGGTAAGTTCGTAACCTCGCGCCACCTCAAGGAGCGTCTGGACCGTGAGCTGGAGCGTAACCTTGCGTTGCGTGTTCAGCCGGGACAGAATGCCGACTCGTTTATTGTCTATGGACGTGGCGTGTTGCACCTCTCGGTGTTGGTTGAGACGATGCGTCGTGAGGGTTATGAGTTGCAGGTGGGCCAGCCCAAGGTTATCATCAAGGAGATTGACGGCATCAAGTGCGAGCCTGTGGAGGAGATGACCGTAGATTGCCCCGACGAGTGCGCAGGTACGGTTATCGAGATGGTGACAAAGCGCAAGGGTATGCTTACAAATATGGAGTCCGATGGCGAGCGTACACGTCTGGAGTTTGATGTTCCCTCGCGTGGTATCATCGGCTTGCGCTCGAATATGCTCACAGCTACGGCTGGTGAGGCTATTATGACACACCGCCTGAAGGAGTTTGCTCCGTGGATGGGCGAGATTGAGATGCGTACAAATGGCTCACTCATCGCTTCGGAGACGGGTACTGCCTATGCCTACTCGATTGACAAGTTGCAGGACAGAGGTCGTTTCTTCATCGCCCCGATGGACGAGGTCTATTGCGGTCAGGTTGTGGGCGAGAGCACACGTCAGGGCGACATTACAATTAACGTAACCAAGGCCAAGCAGCTTACCAATATGCGTGCCTCGGGTGCTGACGACAAGGCCGTAATCGTACCTCCCAAGGTCTTTTCGTTGGAGGAGGCGTTGGAGTACATCAAGGCAGACGAATACGTGGAGGTTACACCCAAGAGTATGCGATTGCGTAAGATTCTGCTCTCGGAGGTGGACCGCAAACGCGCCGCAAAGCAGGAGTAGTATATAGGTGCTATATATAATATAGGTGTTATGGATTTTCCGTAGCACCTATTTTTTTGTTACAAATTACAAAAAAAACAGTAATTACACCCCTGTAATTACTGTAATTGTGTAATTTTTGTAATTATTATCTACGTGCGTCAGCCAATACCCTTGTTATACGTTAAAAACATTACAACCATTACAGGCATTACACCCCTGTAATGCTGTAATGGTGTAATGGTATAATGGTGTAATAAGAATTATAGGTGTTATATGTATTATGGGTAGTATAGGTAGTTTATAATACTTATAACACTTATAACACGTATAACTCTATAATACTTATATATACGTCATTACGAGCCTCTACTTCGTAGTAGTTTACTGATACATAGTTAGAGGCTATGTAGAGGCGTGGTAACGCCGCCATTAAGGCGAGGGCAGAGGACGTTTACGTACTATGCCGAGCCGAGGCGGTGAAAAGCCGCGTATGCGGATTAATCTACCATTGTGTATATACCGCACGGGGATATATTATAGGTGTTATAGATAGATTTTTATAATACTTATACTACATATATCACCTATAATACTTATACCACTAATTCTTATTACATAATTACAGAAATTACAGAATTACACTAATTACAGGGGTGTAATTACTGTAATTTTTGTAATTTGTAATCCCACTTCTACGCCCAAAGCATTACAAAGCATTACACCATTACAGCATTACAGAGGTGTAATGGTTGTAATGATTGTAATGTTTTCTGTACTACCTACCCACCTGCAACCCTCGGAGCGTAGCGACCAGAGTCCCGTGCCTGAGGCGGGGGATTAGGGGGTGGGTCAGACTTGTAAATGCGGCTGGAGGCCGCAATCAGGCGTAATTAGCAAGACGACCTACATATTATACGACTACAAAGCATTACACCATTACAGCATTACAGGTGTGTAATGCCTGTAATGCCTGTAATGCTGTAATTTGTAATTATCTTGCCTGCTTTGTAGTTAATCCCGCAAAAAATTCCTATTTTTGTACATTATTGAACATTTAACACACGCATTATGAAAAAAATAGGTTTTGCTTGCGACCACGCAGGCTACGAGATGAAGGAGTTTTTGGTTGGTTACCTCTCATCTAAGGGTTATGAGGTAGTAGATTTCGGTTGCTACTCGGAGGAGAGCATCGACTATCCCGACTTCGGTCACGCATTGGCTTCGGCTATCGAGGCAGGCGAGATGGAGCAGGGCGTAGGTCTTTGTGGCTCGGGCGAGGGTATGGCTATGACCTTGAACAAGCACCAGGGTATCCGCGCTGGTCTTTGCTGGAACACCGATGTTGCAGGCCTTATCCGCCAGCACAACAACGCCAACGTAGTGGTTTTGCCCGCACGTTTCATCTCTAACGACGAGGCTATGGCTATCGTCGAGAAGTTCCTCTCGACAGACTTCGAGGGTGGTCGCCACATCCGCCGCGTAGAGAAGATTGCTTGCAAATAATAAAATAGCCCTATGTTCAAGGATTCACAACTCTACGTTGCTCATTGCGCGTCTGGCCCTATCCATATCATAGGCAAGATGGCCAACCGCCACGGCTTGATAGCGGGTGCTACGGGTACGGGTAAGACCGACACGTTGCAGGTGTTGGCCGAGTCATTCTCGCAGGCGGGAGTGCCCTGCTTTATGGCCGATATGAAGGGCGACTTGTCGGGTATCTCGCAGACGGGAAAACTGAGCGGCTTTATCGAGAAGCGTTGCGCCGAGTTTGGTATCGACCCCGCGTCGCTCAAGTTCGAGGGTTGCCCCGTGCGTCTGTACGATGTCTATGGCAAGCAGGGACACCCTATGCGTACCACAATCCGTCAGATGGGTTCGATGTTACTCTCGCGCTTGCTGGATTTGAACGACACGCAGTCGGGCGTCTTGGCGCTCACGTTCCGCATCGCCGAGGACGAGCAGTTGCCGCTTATTGATATGAAGGATTTGCGCCTGATGTTGGACTATGTGGCCAAGAACTCGGAGCGCTACTCTACCACCTATGGTAATGTATCAACGGCTACAATCGGAGCTATCCAGCGTTCGCTGCTGACGCTTGCCGAGCAGGGCGGAGATAAGTTCTTCGGAGAGCCTGCGTTCGACATTTATGACTTGTTGCAGACCGAGGGAGGACGTGGCGTGATGAATATCTTGGCAGCAGATGAGTTGATGTTGCAGCCAAAGCTCTACTCTACGTTCCTGATGTGGCTCTTGACGGAGATTTACGATAAGATGCCCGAGATAGGCGATATGGAGCTTCCGAAGATGGTCTTCTTCTTCGATGAGGCACATATGCTCTTTAAGGATACCTCGAAGGCTCTCACGGACAAGATTGAGCAGATTGTACGCCTTATTCGCTCGAAGGGTATTGGTGTATATTTCATCTCGCAGTCGCCATCAGATTTGCCCGAAGCTATCCTCGGACAGTGCGGTAACCGCGTGCAGCACGCCCTGCGTGCCTTTACACCCAAGGACCAAGCCGCAGTGAAGTCAGCCGCGCAGACCTTCCGCGCTAACCCCGCGTTCTCTACCGAGCGCGAGATTTTGGAGCTTGGCACGGGTGAGGCGTTGGTGTCATTCCTTGACGAGAAGGGTGCCCCCTCGATGGTGGAGCGTGCAAAGATTCTCTTCCCGATGAGTCAGATTGGTGCTATCACGGAGGAGCAGCGTGCGACGCTTATTTCGTCGTCGCGCATTGCGGGTAAGTATGACGAGGCTGTGGACCGCGAGTCGGCCTTTGAGAAGATTTCAAAGCAGCGCGAGCAGGCCGAGCGTGAGGCTGCCGAGGCGAAGGCTGAGGCCGAGGCCGAGAAGGAGCGTGAGCGTGAGGAGAAGGAGCAGGCAAAGGCAGCAAAGAAGAGCTCGGGTATGAAGAAGAGCATTATAGGTAGCATTATCGGCACCGCCGCAACCTACTTCGCCAAGACTATGGCACAGCAGTTAGCCAAGAAAATCACCGGCTCAACCCGCACCACATCGCGCACAACAACAAAGAAAAAGACAACAACAAAGAAGAAGAGATAATCTCTTAAACAAGAAAAGGTGTTCGGAAATCCGAGCACCTTTTTTGTTTTATAAGTGATATAAATCCTATAGCTTCTATTATTTTTCTTTGCCAAAAGAGCCTTGTTATACGATTCTTTTCTACTACTTTTTATTATCGACAGAGTTACCCTGAATTGTTATCAGGCGCACCTCCGTTGATTCGTTCGAGTAGATTTGTATCGCCTTATGGAAGATGCCGGGCTCGACCTTATGCGGCTCATACTTAATCTTAATCACAGCCGACTCACCAGGCATAACCGGCTTACGCGAATAGACCACCGACATACACGAGCACGACTTGGTAATCTTCTTAATCACCAGCGGCGCATCGCCCTTATTCACGAATCGGAACTCCTTAACCAAGTCGCCACCCTTGCGCGGCACATCGCCGAAATTGTGCGTCAAGCGGTCAAAAACCATAACGGGACGTGACGACTGCGCACAAGCGCACATCGCCATCATCACAAATATCACGCTACAGAGAAATCTCCTCATACTCCTAATTCAATCTAAAGTTATAGGTAATCGTACCACCCTGCACAAAGCTACGGCTCTCGGTAAAACGTGCGCGCTTAGCCGCAGCAATAGCTGCCGAGATAAGAGCCGAGTCGGAAGATGTAGAGCCCTTAGGCTCATACGCAGCGCTTGTCACGCGGCCGTGCTGGTCCACAGCAACACGAATGACAATCTTACCACTCGCATTACCCGGGTATGACGGCACGGGCAGATTACCCACCAATCCACGACCACGCAAGCCCTCGTCCAGCTGGTCGTTACCAACGGGATTCAAACCTCCACCATCACCATTGGCCAAGTTCTCCTCGCCCTCGCGCGCATAGGGATTACCCAAATCCTCGGGTTCGTCAACGCCTCCCTTATTACTATGGAATATAGCACGACGGTTTACCGTCTGCGTCTTCTCGTCCGTACCGCTCACCTGCTGTGAGTTCTGCGTCGTAGATGACAATCGCTCGTGACGCGGAGCCTGCGATGTAACAACGGGCTTTGGTTTCTCGCGCTCCTCCTCCACAATCTCGATAATCATCATCTCGGGACTCTCCGTAATGGTGATAGGGATATATGTAAGGAGCAACAGGGCCGCGACGATGACGACGTATGCCGCAGCAGCAACGCCTCCATAGAGCTTAGGTCTGTCGTCGTTTTCGTCGTAATAGTTCATAATAACTAAGGTTGCGTAGCCGCAATCAATTTGTAACCATTATCCTTGGCGATATTCATCACCTGCACTATCTCGTCCCACTCAACCGTCTTATCGGCGTGCAATGAGATGGTCGGCTCCTCTTGACCAGATAGACGAGCCTGCAAAGCACGCTCGATACCCTGACGGGAACCTACATTCTCCAACTCAACGTAGTAGCGATAGTTACCACCACCTGCGTCCTGAATCGACACGGTAGTAATAGCCTTATCCTTGAGCTGGTTGGCACTCTTGGGGAGCATCAACTTCACCGCATTAGGGTTGATGAGCGTAGTGGCTATAATCATAAAGACCAATAGCAAGAACATCAAGTCGTTCATAGACGACGGCGAGAATGAGCTATCGACTTTTGAGCCTCTTTTAATTGCCATAACCTATGATTATTTTACGGGTTGATTCAAAATATCCATAAATGCGATTGAGTTAGCCTCCATCTGGAATACCAACTTCTCGATGCGAGCCACCAAATAGTTATAGCCGAAGTATGCGGGGATACCCACAACAAGACCTGCAACCGTAGTAACCATAGCTACATACATACCGCCCGAAAGGAGCGACATATCTACCGTACCACCAGCCGAAGCCATATCCATAAAGGTCTGCACCATACCGATTACAGTACCCAAGAAACCGAGCATAGGAGCACCACCGGCGATAGTAGCCAAGAAGGGAAGGCCATTCTCGAGCTTCGACACCTCGAGGTTAGCAACGTTCTCGATAGCAGTCTGGATATCGCTCATAGGGCGACCAATACGCTCGATACCCTTCTCAATCATACGCGCGATAGGGGTATTGGTCTTGCGGCACAAATCCACCGCAGCACGAATCTTACCATCAGAGATATAGTCGCGGATGCGATTCATAAAGTTCATATCCAAACCCGACGCCTTGCGGATGGCCATATAACGCTCAACGAAGATGAAGACTGTTACACCACCCAAAATCAAAAGTGGCCACATAAGCCAACCACCCTTCAAGAACAACTCCCAAAGGCCCATACTTGCTACCTCCTCGGCGGCTGCCTGCGCAACCTCACCTGCCTGAGCTGCCGTCTGGGCAGCCTGAATA
>JAZRLD010000042.1:0-11457 GCA_045646685.1 Alistipes sp.
CCAATAAAATTTGAGCGTGACCGTAAGGTAGGAAAGCGTGCATACCGTCTTGAGGTGAGCGATAAGTTGATAATACCCAAAGTAGGGGAGTAGAAATAAAAAGTATTCTTAAAATAGCTCTTGCTATAAAATTCCTCAAAAAAAGAGGGTGCTAACTCTGGTTAGACACCCTCTTTTTTCTTATTTCTGTCGGAAATAGATCTGAATAGGTACACCCGAGAAGTCCCACTGCTCGCGCATCTTGTTCTCAAGATAGCGACGGTAAGAGTCTTTAATGTACTGTGGCAAGTTCACGAAGAAGGCGAACTGCGGAGTAGGTGTGGGGAGCTGCGTCGCATACTTGATGCGGATATACTTACCCTTTGTTGATGCTGGTGGGTAGTCCTCAATAACAGGCAGAATAAAGTCGTTGAGCTCGTGTGTAGGAATTCGACGCTTGCGTGAGTTATACACGCGGATAGCCTGCTGCAACACCTCCAAGATACGCTGCTTGTTCAACACCGATGTGAAGATGATAGGTATATCGTTAAACGGAGCGAGCTTCTTCTCCAGGAACTCCTTCCACTCCTTCATAGTGTTGTTCTCTTTCTCGATAAGGTCCCACTTGTTAACAACGATAACACAACCCTTGCGGTTACGAACAATGAGGTTGTGGATATTCAAGTCCTGCGACTCCAAGCCCTGCTGTGCATCGAGCATCAGGATACAAACGTCAGAGTTCTCAATGGCGCGGATAGAGCGCATTACAGAGTAGAACTCCAAGTCCTCCATCTCCTTACCCTTCTTACGCATACCCGCTGTATCGACCAAGTAGAAGTCCATACCGTACTTGTTGTAGCGAGTGTGGATTGAGTCGCGTGTAGTACCAGCGATGTTGGTTACGATGTTACGCTCCTCGCCCAAGAGTGCATTTGTGAGCGATGACTTACCAACATTAGGACGGCCCACGATGGTGATGCGGGGCAGGTCGTCAAACTCCTCTGCCTTGGTATCCTCGGGCAGCTGCTTTAGAATCTCGTCCATCAAATCGCCTGTACCGCTACCAGACATAGAGCTGATGCAGAAAATATCGCCCAAGCCCATTGAGTAGAACTCGTGTGACTGGTAGATAAGCTCGTAGTTATCCACCTTGTTGCAGACAACCAAAACCTTCTTGCCTGAACGGCGCAATACGTCGGCCATCATCATATCGAGGTCAGTAACACCAGTCTTAACCTCAACCATAAAGAGGATAAGGTCTGCCTCCTCGATTGCGAGCATCACCTGACGGCGGATGTCGTCCTCGAAGATATCGTCGGTGTTTACGGCGTAACCTCCTGTGTCGATGATAGAGAATTCCTTACCGTTCCAGTCTGTCTTTCCATAGTGGCGGTCGCGCGTTGTGCCGGCAGTCTCGTCAACGATAGCTTGACGATGACCTACAAGGCGGTTGAAGAGGGTTGATTTACCCACATTGGGGCGACCTACGATTGCTACTAAGCTCATTTCTGTATCTCGTTAATTATTGTTTTCTATATACCGTTTTGTTGTTTTGCTTTGTGCGGCATACCTTGCAGCCAATGGCTGCATTTGCAACTCTTACCCACCCCTATATCCCCGCCTCGGGCAGGGACTTTGGTCGCTTCGCTCCTGCGTTGTGCTTGGGTAGTTTTTGCAGGGTGTAAACAACGCACAAAGATACGAAAAACCCTCGGAACAAAAAAGTTTTATCAAATAAATAGACCTACATATATGGCATTTGCTGAAAAAACGTTATCTTTGAAAGATATTAGAGGCTTTTGGCCGATATTAAGTAGTATTTTATGAAGTTGTGGCGTTCGATAGTTTTTACGATTGTAGCTCTGCTGGGCTATGTGGATGGTTGGGCACAGTCGTCATACTATTTCGCGTCCGCCGATAGCCCGAGCAAGCGCGTTGAGATGGGCGTGTCGGTCGGTGCAGCATATATGGGTATGTCGGCCGAGGGCGTGGAACTTCAGCCCAAGTTGGGAATGCGTGGTGCGCTGACGATGTCGCTATGCTGGTACGATGCCTTTGCTTTGCAGCTGGAGTTGGCATACCTGCATAACAAAATAGAGGGAACGGCGGGAAAAAACGAATACGATGTGAAGTCGAATGTTATGGAGATTCCCATTATGTTCTCATATCGAGCTCTGTGGCCCGTGCGTTTTAACGTAGGTCCCGTTTTGTCGCTGGCAGGTACGGGACGATACAGTACGGGAAGCGAAAAGTTAGAGTTTGGTCGCCTGCGCTCGACTGTGGGTTATACGGCTGGTGTGGGTGTAAATCTGTCGGATAGCTTGGTGCTGGATGCTCGTTTTACAGGCAATTTTGCACGCACGGACAACTATTTCGAGGGAGTGGAGTTCCGCTCGTCGAGTTATTGGGTGGGGCTTAATATCGGATATATGTTTTAGCAAATTATGGAGGCAATAAATAAGGAGATACTAATCGAGGGTGTTGATGCGCGCGAGTTGTATGGTGCGCAGGATGCCTATCTTGAACTTATGCGCGAGCTTTCACCCAAGGTGAAGGTTGTGGCTCGTGGCTCGTCGCTCAAGGCACTTGGAGCGAAGCGCGATGTGGAGGCTTTCGAGCGCAAGATGAATGCACTTGTGGAGTATTATCAGAAGTATGGCCACATCTCGCGTGAGGTTGTTGCGCAGGCATTCTCTACGGGAATTAGCGACTGTGCCGAGCCCGTGAGCGATAAGGATACCATCGTATTCGGAAACAACGGAAATATAATCCGCGCCCGCACGGTGAATCAGCGTAAGTTGGTTGATTTGTACGAGAAGAACGACCTGCTTTTTGCCGTAGGTCCTGCTGGTTCGGGTAAGACATATACGGCCATTGCATTGGCCGTTAAGGCACTCAAGGAGCGCGAGGTGCGCCGTGTGATTTTGACACGTCCCGCCGTGGAGGCTGGCGAGAAGTTGGGATTCCTGCCCGGCGATATGAAGGAGAAGTTGGACCCTTATTTGCAGCCTTTGTACGATGCACTGAACGATATGATTCCCGCCGCCAAGTTGCAGAAGTATCTGGAGGACGGCACGGTGCAGATTGCTCCGCTGGCATATATGCGTGGTCGTACGCTGGATAATGCTTTCGTTATTCTGGATGAGGCGCAGAATACCACACGTTCGCAGATTAAGATGTTCCTTACGCGTATGGGACGCAATGCCAAGTTTATCGTTACGGGCGACGTTACGCAGATTGACCTTCCGCGCAAGAGCGATAGCGGTCTGACACGCGCGATGGATACGTTGCGAGGCATTGATGGCATCGGTATGGTGGAGTTCGACAAGCGCGATATTGTGCGCCACCCGCTGGTGAAATATATCGTTGATGCATTCGATAAGCAAGCCGCAAAGGAGGAGTCGGCTCTGCGTGAGGCTCCCGTTGTGCGTATGCCCAAAGATAGAAAAGAGTAATAACCAAATAAAACTTAAAACTGATTATGGATAAGAATTTAGTGGCTTTGAAGCCCGCACTTGTGTGGAAGCACTTTGCTGAGATTTGTAATATTCCTCACCCTTCGCACAGCGAGGATAAGATTCGTCAATACTTGGTAGATTTCGCTGTGGCTCACGGCATCGAGCATAAGGTTGATGAGGCTGGTAACGTATATATGCGTAAGGCTGCAACCGCAGGCTATGAGGACCGCAAGGGTATCGTGATTCAGGCGCATATGGATATGGTGCCACAGAAGAATAACGACAAGGAGTTTGACTTCATCAACGACCCCATCGAGGCATATATTGACGGCGAGTGGGTAACAGCTAATGGCACAACTTTGGGCGCTGATAACGGTATCGGCGTAGCGGCTATCTTGGCTGTTATGGAGGACAACACTATCGAGCACGGACCTATCGAGGGCCTTATCACTGCAACCGAGGAGACTGGTATGGACGGTGCTTTCGGCTTGAAGGGCGGTCTTTTGCAGGGCGATATTCTCTTGAACCTCGACTCTGAGACTGAGGGCGAGTTGTATGTTGGCTGTGCGGGAGGTGTGGACGTAAACGGCGAGGTGCCTTATGAGCCCGTAGCTGCGCCTGCCGAGGGTTACAAGGCTTTGGAGCTTTCGGTAAAGGGTTGCAAGGGTGGTCACTCTGGTATTCAGATTGTATGCCAGCGCGCGAACGCTAACAAGCTCCTGTTCCGTATGTTGCTCGCTATCGAGGAGCAGATGGATATGAAGCTCGCATCGGTTGATGGCGGCGGTTTGCGTAATGCTATCCCTCGCGAGGCTGTTGCCGTTATTATGGTTAAGGAGGCTGACGTTGAGCAGGCAAAGAGCATCGTTGCAGAGTATGAGCAGAAGTTCGTTGCCGAGTTTGCAGGTGTTGAGGACTCTATCGCAGTTGCTGTTGCAGAAGCGGCAGCTCCCGAGGTTGTTATGGGCGCAGCGAAGAATTTGATTCGCGCTATTTTGGCTTGCTTCGATGGTGTTTATACTATGTCAATGTCTATGGAGGGCTTGGTGCAGACCTCTAACAACTTGGCTCGTGTGGTGTCGGACAACAATGTTGTTAAGGTGCAGTGCTTGGCTCGCTCGTCTATCCGTTCGGAGAAGGAGGCATTGGGTAGCTCAATCAAGGCTGCTTTGGAGTTGGGTGGTTTCGCAGTTGAGCTTTCGGGCGCATACGATGGCTGGGCTCCCAATATGCAGTCGCCTATCTTGAAGGCTATGTTGGCGTCATACGAGGCTCTCTATGGCAAGAAGCCCGCCGTTACTGCTATCCACGCAGGTTTGGAGTGCGGTATCATCGGCTCTAACTACCCGGGTTTGGATATGATTTCATTCGGTCCGACAATCTGCTATCCCCACTCACCCGATGAGAAGGTGGAGATTGCATCTGTGGAGAAGTTCTACGACTTCTTGTTGCACACGTTGAAGAACGCTCCTAAGAAGTAGTGTCGTGCAGACCGAGAAAGAAAATATTTGGTATGTGATAGTCAATCCCGTGGCTGGTTTCGGCCGCGGGCTTGAGGATTTGCCACACATTACCAAGCTGTTGCGTGAGAACAACATCCCCCACGAGTTGGTCTTCTCGCAACATAAATATCACGTTACGGAGCTCACCGTGCAGGCTGTAAATGAGGGTTTTCGCCGTATTATGGTCATCGGCGGTGACGGCACTCTGCACGAGGTGGTAAATGGTCTCTTTATACAAAACCACGCCCCCGTCGAGGAGGTTACTGTGGCCGTAATTCCTGTGGGTACGGGTAATGACTGGATTCGTATGTATGGTATTCCCACGCGCTATGCGGAGGCTATACGTGCAGTGAAGGAGGGACATACATTGTTGCAGGATATTGGCGAGGTGCATTACGAAGAGTCGCAGTATGCGCAGGTGCGATATATGGCAAATGTTGCTGGAGCAGGTTTCGACCCTACGGTGACAAAGTTATACGAACACTACAAGGCGAAGGGGCGTCGCGGTAAGCATCTCTATGCGCAGGGTTCGGTCAAGAGCTTCTTTAGTTATAAATCTACGGGCGTAAAGGTGTGGATTGATGGCGAGTTAGTGCATAAGAATCTGCTCTTCAGTGCCGCTATTGGTATCGGTAAGTACAACGGAGGCGGTACGCAGCAGTTGCCGCTGGCGGTTGCGGACGATGGCTTGTTTGATATTACGCTCTATCGCCCGATGCACTGGTGGCAGATTTTGTTCCGTCTGCGTCGCCTGTTTAATGGTGATATTTATAGTATAGGTCACGTAAAACACTATCGCGGCAGCCACATACGTATAGAATCTACCCCCGACATTATGGTTGAGGTTGATGGCGAGTTGTTAGGCGGCACGCCACTCGAATTTAAGATTCACCCGCGATGCGTGCGTGTGATAGTTAATAAAGATTACCTTGAGAATTAAGGTTTAGGGGCGACCGATTATATCGGCCGCCCCTTCTGTTGTTAGGAAAAAAGGTAATATTACGTCAGGTGTCAGTTACTGCCCGATGATAACCTCATCAACCTCGATAACCCAGTTAAACAATTCGTTAGCACATTGGCTCTGGAACTGAGATATCTGCGAATTGGCCGTGGTGTCGGTCAATATGGCGTTGAGGAACTGCTCGGTAGAGGTGAAGTTGTTGTTCACCTTCTGTGCCAAGCATTTGTAGAAGGCTCTCTGCTGCTCGTGCGAGAGCTTGTCGGGTAGAATACCCTGACTTACGAGATAGCGATATGGGAAAATATGTCGCATATTGTGAGCATCCTCGTCCAACTCCTCGACGATGGTGGTGATGACGAACATATCTATGGTGTCATCGACGTTAGGTATCTGCATAAATGTGGCATATACGGGATATACCTCCTCGATGTTGCCCGTAACGCTATCGGTGAAGATTACAAATTCGGGCTCGGTCAAATCCTGCAAGTATATCATATCACGATATTGGCGCAGATTCTCGCGCATAGCCTGCTTTTGTTGGTGATCCCATTTTGCCTTTTGCGAGCAACCCGTGATGGCCATTGCCGCAAGAATCAGAGAAAGAGAGAGTAGAATCTTTTTCATATTTAATCTGTTTTTGAATAATTCTTCCCTACAGCGAGCAATAGATGTGCCAAAAACAATAACTTTGTAGTAAAATCACACGATTATGGATATTTTGGACTTTCGGGAGTATGTGCTCTCGCTTTACGATGTGGAGGAGACGACACCTTTCGATGACTCAACACTTGTCTATAAGGTTGCAGGCAAGTGGTTTGTCGTGGTGGATATGGATGACCTTACGCATATTGTGATACATCACTCGCCCGAAGTGGGGGAGTCGTTGCGCGATAAGTATCCGCAGATTACCCCTGCGTGGCACTTCAATAAACGTTTTTGGAGTTCGGTGCGAGTGGATGGCGATTTGCCAGAAAGGGAGATTCGTGAGTTGATATATGATTCCTATATCTTCACTATTCATCATAACGTTACGCCCAAAGCGCGCCGTGAGGAGTTGCTGGGAGCGCAGAATAGAGAAAAATAAAAGCGACCTAAAAATAGGTCGCTTTTTGTGGAGAATAACGGAGTCGAACCGTTGACCTACTGCGTGCAAAGCAGTCGCTCTAGCCAACTGAGCTAATCCCCCATATTTGTGTTGCAAATATATAGCCTTAATTTTATTTTTCCAAATATTGAGCCAAAAAATTAAAAATCTGCTTTGCAATTTAGTTTTATTCTTTGATAGTTGTGGGGGTGAGTGAACTCAATCTCGCAGGCGTGCAGGCATAGACGATGGCCATCGCATAGGTCTGCGTGGCACTCGCGGCCGTAAATATCATCACCGACAATCGGGGCGTTAAGCCCCTGATGATGAGCCGAGTGCAGACGTAGCTGGTGCGTGCGGCCTGTTATGGGGTGAAATAGGATGCGTGTGCGATTGCCCTCAATCGCAACAACCTCATACTCCGTTATGGCACGCTTGCCATCGGCAGCAACCATCTGGCGGGGACGATTATCATAATCGAGTCGCATCGGCAGGTCAATGCGGCCGCTCGGCTGTGCGATAACACCCTCAAGAAGTGCCGTATAACTCTTATTTATGGTGCGTTTGATAAATTGCTCCTGAAGCGATTGATGCGTCTGCTTATCTTTGGCCAAAAGCAATATTCCCGATGTGGATTGGTCCAAACGGTGGACAATCATCGGTCCTGTGGCGTCGGGATAGCGCTCGTGCGCCCACTCCTCAACACTTCTCACGCCTGACTTACCCCTAACTGAAAGCATTCCACACGGCTTGTTGATGCCCACAATCCACTCATCCTCCCAAAGTATCTCGGGCTCGGGCGGACAAATCTCGGTCAGCGGATTTGTCTCCACGTCCAATCCTTGCAGCATATGCATCAAAATAGGTTTACACTTGCCATTGCACGCGGGATAGAATGAGCCGTGATGACGCACCTCGCCAACGGGCGAAGCGCCTTGCCAAAACTCGGCCATTGCTATGGGTGTCAGTGAATTAAGATAGGCATATTGTAATAATTTCGGGGCTGCGCACTCGCCCGCACCCGCAGGCGGAATACGTTGCGATGTGGGGGTAAAAAGCTCACATAAATCTTTCACTTCGCCACGCGCATTGAGCATACGAAACTGTGCGAAAAGCTGCATCTGAAGCGCTGCCGAATGCTCTTTACGCTCCTCTTTTAGAGCCAAGATTTTTTCGTTCAGAGCGTCAAACGCCTGCTGTGCCGATTCTGTCTGCTCCTTGATTCTCTTTTTTAGGCGTTGTAGGTCGGCATTATCGCGCTGACTCTCCAAAATTAAAACTGCCTCATCTTCGCCCTGCGAACGACGTGCAGCGCGGTTAGTTTTTCGCTCGGCAAGCAGACTCTTGAGAAGAGATAACTCCTCCTCGCCACTCTTTTTGGCGCACTCTACTGCAATTTTAGCTTGCTGATAATCATCGCTTTGAGTGAGCTGCTCTATCTCTTTGTTTATTGCTGAAATCTCTGCCTCCTCGCGACGAAAGAAGTCGTCAGGCTGCAACATATCATATACGGGCGGCACGAAATATTCGTGGCAATTTGAGCCTGCCAGGTTACCCGAAAAGGCCGCCAAAAATCCTAATTCTCCCGCCGCATCACGCACGACTAATACTCCGAACATCTTTCCTGCTACAATCTCCTCGGCCCACTCCTTGCGCGATGAGATATACTCCTGCACCTGCTCGGCGGCAAGGCGCGAGAGTGCGTGCGGCTCGTAGTGAAACGGCCACGTGAATTGTTGGGGCGGCAAAATGCCCGATATGTCGTGCAAAAAACGATGTAGCATAGTACAAAGATAGATTTTTTAGAGATATTTTTGTAGTTTTATGGTTAGTTTTGCGACTAATGTAGTAAAAAGGTTTAGTTGCGGAGCGCAAACTTAGATAATAATTGCTAATAGGGTTAATGGAGAATCTTGAAAAAGAGTTTACGAGGATGGTCAGCGAGCATAAGGATACCATATATATGGTGTGCTATATGTTCTCGAAGGACAACGCCGAGGTTGAGGACCTCTATCAAGAGATTTTGATAAATCTCTGGCGCAGTATGCCATCGTTCGAGGGTAGGAGTAGCGTGAGGACGTGGATATGGCGCATAAGCCTAAACACGTGCATATCGATTGATAGAAAGAAACGCCGCCGCGAGAAGTTGCCGTTGGAGTTGGATATCGACCTCTACAACGATTCGGACCGCGATACCAAGCAGATTAAATTGTTACACGAACGTATCAATCGTTTGGGTCCGTTCGATAGGGCGATAATCCTGCTGTGGCTGGAGAATATGTCCTACGAGGAGATTGGAGCCATCGTGGGTATATCGGAGAAGAACGTGTCGGTGCGATTGTATAGAATAAAGGAACAACTTAAAACTATGAAATAGAATGGATTACAGGGAACATACGGAACTTAACGAGTTGCGTGAGCAGATTGCTTTGCTCAAAGATAAACTCCAGCGTCAGCAGATTATTTCGGAGCAGAACATAATCGCTGCGGCGCAGAAGGGTATCTCAAAGCTCAATAAAACAGGTAATATATGGGGCATATTTGGCATCTTTGCGGTGGTGTATTGCTCGTGGGCGTTTCATCGTTTCGGATTTAGTGATGGCTTTGTCATTGGAACAGCCATAATGCTTGCGATTTGTGCAGCGGTGACTATCTATGCTCATTGGGGAATACGCTCGATAGATGTTGCTAATGGTAATCTGGTGGATATATCACAGCGACTGATTCGTTTTCGTAAGATTTACAGTCGCTACCACCTATTCTCAATACCTGCGCTCTTGGTGTGGTGTTACTTCCTTTACCAAGATGCACAACATATGCTGGAATATGCTGAGGGTTTTCTTATTGGAGGATGTGTGGGTGGTCTGATTGGTGCCGTAATCGGCTTGAAGGCTCATTTTAAGGTTATCCGCGAGACCAACAAAGTGCTAAAGAACATCAACGAGCTGATGCAGCATAAAGAGTAACTCTTATAACATAGTTAATAAAAAAGCGACACCAAAAACGGAGTCGCTTTTCTTGTGTCTAATGTGTCACCGCCACTATATCAAGGGTAAAAAAAAGCCCTCCCAAGCGGGAAGGCTTTACTCTTATATGAAAAGTTATCCGAAGAATTACTTACCCATATAACCCTTGATATAGTGGTGGTGTGAGCCGTAGCGGTTGAACGCTGCCTCATCCAAAGCCTCCTGTGCAGAGGGGTGAGCAACAGAGATAATCAAACGTGCACGCTCCTGCAAGCTCTTACCATAGAGATCAACAGCACCGTTCTCAGTTACAAACCAGTGGATGTGGTTACGTGTTGTAACAACACCTGCACCCTCTGTAAGTGCGTCAGAAATCTTCGATACGCCCTTGTTTGTGATTGAAGGCATAGCGATGATAGCCTTACCACCCTTTGAGAGTGATGCACCGTAGATGAAGTCAACCTGACCACCTACGCCAGAGTAGAAGCGACGACCGAGTGAGTCAGCACATACCTGACCTGTGAGGTCAACCTGCAATGCAGAGTTGATAGCAGTCACCTTGTCGTTCTTTGCGATGATGAAAGGATCGTTAGTGTAACCTACGTCCATCATCATAACGCCGGGGTTGTCGTGGATGAAGTCGTAAACCTTCTGTGAACCCATCAAGAAAGTAGATACCATCTTACCCTTGTCGATGTTCTTTGCCTCGCCGTTGATAACGCCTGCCTCAACCAAGGGAAGTACACCGTCAGCGAACATCTCAGTGTGGATACCGAGGTTCTTGTGACCACCCAACTGAGCCAATACAGCGTTAGGAATAGCACCGATACCCATCTGGAGTGTAGCGCCATCCTCGATAAGAGCAGCACAGTGCTTACCGATAGCTACCTCTACCTCGTTGGGAGTTGTGAAGTGAGCCTCCTCGAGGGGCTGGTCGTCAGCTACGAAAATGTCAATCTTCGATGAGTGAATCATCGCATCACCCCACGCGCGGGGAACATACTTGTTCACAACAGCGATAACGTGGTCTGCGCACTCTACGGCAGCCAATGTAGCATCTACTGATGTACCGAGTGACACGTAACCGTGCTGGTCGGGAGTAGATACCTGAATCATTGCTACGTTACAGGGTACTGCGCCTGAACGGTACAACTTCTGAGTCTCGCTCAAGAAGATAGGAATATAATCAGCGAAACCAGCCTGTGTAGTCTTACGTACGTTACCACCTACGAAGAATGAGTCTAGCTGGAATACACCCTCGAACTCGGGCTCTGAGTAGGGTGCGGGACCCTCTGTGTGGAGGTGGTGGATATGCACGTCCTTCAACTCGCCTGCGCGGCCACGCTCGCACATAGCCTTAATCAAACACTGGGGTGCTGATGCTACTGATGAGAGGTGAATGTGATCACCTGACTTGATTACCTTAACAGCCTCTTCTGCTGTTGTAAACTTAATCTGTGCCATTGTTTTGTTTTGGTTAGTTTATATGTTTGTTCTTTGTTTTCTA
>JAZRLD010000043.1:0-4389 GCA_045646685.1 Alistipes sp.
AAATAATCGCTTCATTATCCGTTTTTTTCGTCGGAATTTTATACATTTGTAGAAAATTAACACACATATGGCATACCGCATACTACTCATCGACGACGAGGATGATATTCTTGAGTTCGTGAAATACAACTTAGTGCGAGACGGTTACGAAGTTTTTACCGCCTCGAACGGAGCCGAAGGTTTGCAGACGGCGCTCAAGGTTAAGCCTCACCTTATACTGCTTGATATGATGATGCCCGTACTCGACGGCATAGAAACTTGCAAGGCACTACGCAGCTCGCCTGTGTTAAAAAATGTTATGATTGTATTCCTCTCGGCCGTTGGCAGCGAGGAGACGCAGTTGCAGGGTTATGACGTTGGAGCTGACGACTACATCACCAAGCCCATTAAGATGAATATCCTGCGTAGCCGCGTGCAGGCTATCCTCAAGCGCATAGAGCCCATTGAGGAGGATAACACCTCTATTCAAATCGACCGCGAGCACTATCAGGTACTCAAGGGTGGCGAGAAGATTATCCTTCCCCGCAAGGAGTTTGCGCTGCTGGAGCTACTCCACTCGCAGCCAGATAAGCTCTTCACTCGCGAGGAGATTTACGCCAACGTTTGGGGTAACAAGATTGTCGTGGGCGACCGCACCATAGATGTACATATCCGCAAATTGCGCCAAAAGATTGGCGAGGAGCATATTATTACGGTTAAGGGCGTGGGCTATAAGTTCTCGGCCGGCACCTCAGAATCTCAAGAGAAGAATTAACAATGAAAAAACTTTTCTTAACGCTTATTTGCGCCGTTGCCGCCGTTGCGGTGTCGGCGCAAAGTTTTTCGGACTATTTCGCAAATAAGACACTTCGCATTGACTATGTATTTGCTGGCAATGCCGAGAATCAGATTGTAGCACTCGACGAGTTAGCCACCATAGAGGACTGGGCTGGAAGACGTGTAAACCTCGACAAAATCCCCGTCAGAGGTAACGGAGAGTTAAAACTAATTGATTCGAAGAGTGGCAAGACTATATATCGCACCTCTTTTTCGAGTCTTTTTCAGGAGTGGCTTGTAACCGATGAGGCTTCGCAAACGACAAAGAGTTTCGAGGCTACATTTCTCGTACCATTTCCCAAACAAGAGGTTTTTGCCGAGATAACTCTCCTTGACAACAAAGGCGAGATGCAGACCTCTATGAGCCACCGAATACTCCCCGACGATAAATTGATTCGCAATATGAATGGCCGCGAAACAGCACCTCACGAGTATCTCCTAAAGAATGGCTCGGCGGAGGAGTGTATCGACATTGCCATCGTTGCCGAGGGTTACGCAGCGGAGGATATGGAAGTATTTATGCGCGATGCCCGCACTGCGTGTGAGGAGATTTTCCGTTATGAACCTTTCGCATCGCACAAGGAGAAATTCAACGTTGTTGCCGTAAAAATTGAGTCGAAGCAGAGCGATGTGAGCGTCCCACAAGATGGCATTTGGCGACAGACGGCGCTGAACTCAAATTTTCATACATTCTACTCACCGCGCTATCTCACAACAAACAGCGTGCATCTTATCCACGATTCATTGGTGGGTATAGATTATGAGCATCTTATAATTCTCGCCAACACAGACACTTACGGAGGTGGCGGAATATACAATTCATACACGCTCACAACGGCTCACAACCCTCAATTCAAACCCGTTGTTGTACACGAATTTGGTCACTCGTTCGGAGCCTTGGCCGATGAATATTTCTACGAGCAGGCCGACCATACTGAAAATACTTACGACCTAAAATACGAGCCGTGGGAGCAGAATATCACCTCGCTCGTGGATTTTGACTCGAAGTGGAAAGATATGCTTGATAAACGCACAAGCGTCCCCACCGAGCCAACCGACAAGCGCAAAAAGGAGTACACAGTAGGCGTGTATGAGGGTGGCGGATATATGACAAAGGGAATGTATCGCCCCGCCGTTGTATGCCGTATGCGCGACAATGTGGCCACACAATTCTGCCCCGTTTGTCAGCGCGCGATCGAGAGAATCATCCTATACAACACCGTGGAAGAGTAAATTTATTATTAAATAATCAAGGGCGAAGAGTTTTTTCGCCCTTTTTTCATACATCTTACCACTTTATTTTGTATCTTTGGGAATGCAAATAAGGTTCGCCTTTTGCATTAGAATTACGACCGACAACAAACACATAAAAATTTAAATATCAAACAAAATGATTGTATTAGTTCTTAACTGCGGCTCATCGTCTATCAAGTATCAGGTTATCGATATCGACGAGCAGAGCAATGCGCTGTTGGCCAAAGGTTTGGTTGACCGCATCGGTCTTCCCGAGGGAAGCCTTACCCACAAACCTTCAGGCAAAACAAACTTCGAGCTCAAGCAGCCTATTCCCGACCACACAACAGGTATCAGCTTGGTGTTGGAGGCTCTCACAAACCCCGAGCACGGTGTTATCGCCGACCTCACAGAGGTTAAGGCCGTAGGTCACCGCGTAGCTCACGGCGGCGAGTTCTTCAAGTCGAGCGTTATCGTTGACGAGGAGGCAAAGAAGAATATCAAGTCATTGTTCGAGATTGCACCTCTGCACAACCCCGCAAACTTGGAGGGTGTTCTCTCTATCGAGAAGGTGTTGCCTGGTATTCCTCAGGTGGCTGTATTCGATACATCATTCCACCAGACTATTCCCGCTATCAACTACCTCTACGCTTTGCCCTTGGAGTACTACGACAAGTACCGCGTGCGTAAGTATGGTTTCCACGGGACAAGCCACAAGTATGTAGCTAAGGTGGGTGCCGAGATGGTTGGCTTGGATTTCGAGAACTCAAAGATTATCACTTGCCACATCGGTAATGGCGGTTCAGTAACTGCTGTATTGAACGGTAAGTCATTCGACACATCTATGGGCTTCTCGCCGCTCGATGGTTTGATGATGGGTACACGTTGCGGCTCTGTTGATGCAAGCGCAATTACTTACATCGGCGAGAACGAGGGTATGTCATACGCCGAGTTGAACGCTATGATGAACAAGAAGTCTGGTGTTTTGGCTCTCTCGGAGCTTTCAAGCGATATGCGCGATATCGACGATGCGTACGATGCTGGCAACGAGAAGGCTATCGTAGCTCGCGATATGTACTACAACCGCGTTAAGAAGTTCGTTGGTGAGTATGCTGCCGAGATGGGCGGTGTTGATTTGCTTATCTTCACTGGTGGTGTGGGTGAGAACTCTGCCGACTTGCGCCGCTATGTTTGCGAGAATATGCAGTTTATGGGTATCGAGATCGACGAGAGCATCAACATCAAGACTCGCGGTACAAACACCCTGCTCTCTACTCCCGAGGCGAAGGTTAAGGTTGCCGTTATCGCTACAAACGAGGAGTTGGTTATCGCAACCGACACTTACAACTTGACAAAGAATTTGTAATAAACAAACAACCATAATTTAAGTACAAAAAGATGATTACACGTTTGGATGAAATCGTATCGGCAGCCGTTGCGCGTGGCAGAAAGCGTTTGGCTGTTGCTTACGGTCAGGATACACACACTATTGAGGCGGTTTACAACGCTTGGAAAGAGGGCTTGGTAGAGGCTACTCTCTATGGCGATAAGGCTACTATCGAGGCTGCCTGCGCAGAGTTGAATATTGACAGCACAGTATTCAACATCGTTCACGAGACAAGCGACGTAACTTGCGTTAAGTTGGCTGTTCAGGCTGTAGTAAATGGTCAGGCTGACGTTTTGATGAAGGGTTTGGTATCTACAGACAAGTATATGCGCGGTATCCTTAACAAGGAGGCTGGCTTGTTCCCTCCCAAGGGCGTATTGAGCCACGTGGCTGTTATCGAGCTCCCCGGTCGCGACAAGTTGATTTCAATCTCTGACGTTGCCGTTATCCCCGCACCCGACTTCAAGCAGAAGCAGAAGCTCATCGGTTACTTGGCGCAGACTGCCAAGATTCTCGGCGTTGAGGTTCCGAAGATTGCTTGCATCACAGCTTCAGAGCAGGTATTGCCCTCAGTTCCCTCATCTACAGAGGGCGCTATCTTGGCAAAGATGGGCGACCGTGGTCAGTTGGGTAAGGTTATCGTTGACGGTCCTTTGTCATTGGACGTTGCTCTTTACAAGGAGGTTGCAGAGCACAAGAAGGTTACAGGCTCAAGCGTAGCTGGTGACCCCGACTGCTTGCTCTTCCCCAACATCGAGTCTGCAAACGTATTCTTCAAGGCCGCAACACACATCGGCGGCGCTGAGTTGGCCGCAATGGTTATGGGTACAAAGGTTCCCTGCGTCTTGACATCACGTGGCGACTCTGCCTTGACAAAGAAGTACTCTATCGCACTCGCTTGTTTGGCAGCGAAATAAATTAAAAACTAAAGGTTATGGGGATAAATTTCACTC
>JAZRLD010000044.1:0-10610 GCA_045646685.1 Alistipes sp.
CGGGTGGCGATGCATATCTCAATTTTATGGGTAACGAGTTCGGCCACCCCGAGTGGATTGACTTCCCGCGCGAAGGTAACGGCTGGTCGTGCTCTGACGCACGCCGTCAGTTGACATTACGAGATAGGGAAGAGTTGTGATATGGCTACTTGGCCGACTTTGACGAGGCTATGATTGAGCTTATCAAGGAGCGCGAGGTGCTGTCGGACGGTTATCCCTACAACCTGCTTATGGACGAGGAGAATAAGACGATGGTATATTCGCACCGCGACCTTATATTTGTTATGAATTGGCACACCGAGGCGGCTATTCCCGACTACGAGTTGCCCGTACACGAGGCAGGCAAGTACGAGGTTCTTCTCTCGACAGACGAGGAGCGCTTCGGCGGATTCGGACGTCACACGCAGGGCGAGGAGCACTTCTCATTCAACATTGAAGACGAGGAGGGCAACCTCTACCCCCGCATCAAGATTTACAACACTCCCCGCACCGCAGTTATCCTGCGCAAGGTGGATTAAATAACAAAAAAAAGAGGCTACCTTCGAGGGTAGCCTCTTTTGTATTATTTACTTTATTATCAACTCCTCC
This sequence comes from Alistipes sp., assembly GCA_045646685.1. Taxonomy (GTDB): domain Bacteria; phylum Bacteroidota; class Bacteroidia; order Bacteroidales; family Rikenellaceae; genus Alistipes. Next base: position 589 of record JAZRLD010000044.1, read on the forward strand.
AAACGCACTTTGGGGACGCAGTGCACGCCATCGCGGCGATAATATGAGTGGTTTTCACTCTCATTTATCTCCACCAAGCGGATATTATCCGTACCGCGACCAATGGCCAGCACCAACAACGGCTCCAAGTCGAGCGACAACTCGCGCTGCACAGCACCACGGTCGAAAGTACCGATACATATTCCGTTCAAGCCAATCTCTACGGCCTGCAACAACATACTCTGCGCCGCGATACCCAAATCGACACTCACATAGCGCTCCTCGGGAACGGTAGAACAGATAACGACAAATGCATTAGGCTCACTACCCTTCTCGGGCAGATGCAACTCGGGCAGGGCGCCACCAAGACGTATATGCGGCAAGACCTTATGCGCCTCACTATCCAAAACGGGGCGAAAACGCAACACCTGCTGATTACGTGCCGAGGGAATCTTTGTTGCCACCTCAATTATGCGGCGCAGCTGATCCTCGCGCACCTTAAACGCAGAATCGAACGAACGATGGCTGCGATTCTTCTCCAAAAGACGCATAAGCGAACGCGTCGTGGCACGCTTGGGAGCTGACGCGCGCATATGGTCCTCCATCTTTTTGCCAAGATAGTTATCTGCCATACCTTATATAAATTTTAACAGATACCCCGACACGAGGTACGCAACGACAAAGCTCAACATAAAGGCCACCACACCCTTGCCATTCTTCACATTGGTTGACTCGGCGAAAGCCTTATAGCTCCAATAGAAATACCACATAGAAAAGAGTAGTGAAACAACGCCTACAATAGTGAGAAGGTTCATATGCTCCATCATACGAGCAATATTTCCATCCATTGCCAAACCCATAACGCTACGCACCGTAGGAATGGCAAAAATCAACAGTGTCAAATCAAACGGAATACGCGCAAAGAGGTTAAACGCTGCGACGTCCCAGAAACGAATCTTCGAGCGCGACAGCATCTCGCCTACAACATATAGTATCACCGAAAAGAGCAACCACACGACAATCTGCTGCACGGTAGCCTTCCACAGCGCACCACCAGCATAATTAACCTGCGTGATAGAGGTCATACGCAAACCCACCTGCCAGCAAAATACTGCGGTCAATATCATCGCCACGATACCCCAGCAGATAGCCTGACGCAGAGGCAGATAACGGAACGGATTCTTTAATTTCTCAACCATAGCCTACAATATTTATTATTTATCACTCTCATTTGTCATACTCTCCATCTTCGCGATAATATCGTCCAGACGATTGCGCACCGAAGGGTAACTCAAATCCATCTTCTGCGCCAAAGCCTTGAGCGAGCCGCTGCACATCACAAAATCATACACGAAGCGCATATCCTCCTCCTTCAATCGCATCAGCGCTGGCAGAGGATAATCACCCTCAATACGGGTATCACACTCCGGGCATTGCATTATATGCACCTGCAGTGTGCCGCCACACGATGGGCATATTTGGGGTAAAGATTTTTTTGCCATACAAATTAAAAATACTCATTTCCTTACACAAATTTAATCATAAAATAAATAAAATGCAATATTATTTTAATTTTATTGCATTATTATAATATTTTTCACAAATAACACACCACAAAATGCAACATATAGACCAAAACTGAATACAAAAAAACGGCCACCCCGCAGGGCAGCCGTCGTATCTAATCCGACAGGGAATTAGTTAGCCTTCAAAGCCTCCAAAGCCTTGTTGTACTTCTCATACTTAGGCATCATACCCTCCTCGTCACGAAGACGGAATGTCAACACCTTCAAAGTCTCAACTGTAGGCAAGCTGTTGGGGTTGATCTCGTAAGCAGCCTCCAATACGGGAACAGCATTCTTATAGCTTGCGATAACCTTATCCTGATCAGCCTTCCACTCTGCGTTGCTCTTATAATCACGCTTGCTCATCTCCTCGTTCAAAGCATCTGCCTTGTAGATGTGCAACAAACCGAGGTTGAAAGCAGCCTGAGCATCCTTGGGATCCAACTCAACAACCTTTGCAAATGAGTTGATAGCCTCATCGTAGTTCTTCATTGAGTTGAACATAATAGCGCGGCCATTCCAAAGGTCCTTATTCTGAGGATCCTTAGCCAAAGCACCATCAACCATTGCAACCAACTCCTGAGGATCACCTACGGGGTTCTCGGGATCAGTGTAGATAGAGATCAAGCCCTCGATGATACGAGTGTTTGCGGGGAACTTAGCCATACCCTCCATCAAAACCTGCTTTGCACGCTGCATATTAGCTACACGTACAGAAGAGTCCTTCTGACCATAATAAGCGTGGAAGAGGTAGTAGTAGATAAAGCCATCAGCATCAGTATAACCAGCCTCCAAAGCCTTTGACAATACCTCAGCACCCTTTGCGTAAGAATCGGGGTTAGTAGCACCGTCAACTACATACAAGTAACCAGCATAGTAGAGGTAGTCGTTCTTAACCTCACCACCATAACCGGGAGTATTCTGAGTTGTGTATGCAGACATATAGTACTGTGCAGCCTGTGCAGCCAAACCAGCGTCCAAGCATACGTTACCCATTGTGCTGTAGTAGTTCTCAACCTTAGACAAGCCGTCAGCAACCTTTGAAGCCAACTTTGCGTCGAGCTCGTAAGCCTTCTTGAATGAAGCAACAGCCTCACCAGCCAAGTCGCCCTCCTTTACTGTCTGAGTTACAATCCAAGTTGCAACCTTACCATCAGCAGTGTAAATCTTAACCCAAGGATAAACGTGCTCTGTGCATACCTTACCATTAAGCTCTACGTTAGCATTCTGAGCCTCGGGCTTACCGATTGTCAAAGCCAACATAGCCTCCTCCATACCTACGAACAATGCAGATACGGGAGCGCTCACAGCCTCGAAATAAGCATTACCACGAGTAAGCCAAGTTGCAGCCTTGCCACTCTTCTTTGCATCCTTTGAATCAGCATCAGCCTTGTCCAACTTTGCTACGATAGCAGCCTTGTTGACCTTCTGCGCATTTGCCATTGGTGCAGCCATAAGCGTAATGGCCATCACCGCGAGAATTAATCTTTTCATAATTAAATTCTGTTTAATGAAAAAACGTTTTAGTTTATTTGTTTATTGTCTATTCGTGTCTTTTTATTCCTCTGTTGCAGTCTGCTCGGGGGCTGCGGCCTGCTCTGAAGTAGCCTCTACAGCAACCTCTGTTGTAGCCTCGGCACCCTCTGCCACTACTACATTCTCCTCGATTTCCTCCTCGTCGCTCACGGGAACAGCCATTACAGAAGCGATAACATCACCCTCGCGCAAGTTGATAATCTTTACGCCCTGTGTAGCACGACCAGCAACGCGAATCTGCTCGACCTTTGTGCGGATTGTAACTCCCGAACGGTTGATAATCATCAAGTCGTTCTCGTCCGTTACGGCCTGAATTGCAATCAAATCACCAGTCTTGTCTGTGATGTTAATTGTCTTCACACCTTTACCGCCACGGTTTGTTACGCGATACTCGTCCAAATCTGTACGCTTACCGTAACCATTCTCCGAAAGTACCAAGACATCCTGCTTCGAGTCGGGCTCGATGCAAATCATACCGATAACCTCATCTCCCTCATCCAACTCAATACCGCGAACACCCATACCAACACGGCCGATAGGACGCACCTTGCCCTCATTGAAACGGATAGCCTTACCGCCACGTGCAGCAATCATAATCTCAGCCTCGCCGCTGGTAATCTTAGCCTCAAGCAGCTGGTCACCCTCGCGGACAACAATCGCATTAACACCATTCTGGCGGGGACGAGAATACTCCTCCAACTTGGTCTTCTTGACAATACCATCGCGAGTACACATTACAATATAATTATTATTGATGTACTCCGCATCGTTCAAGTTCTTGGTGTTGATGTATGCACGCACCTTATCATCGGGCTCAATCTGAATGATATTCTGGATTGCGCGGCCCTTCGATGCGCGTGTTCCCTCGGGAATATCGTACACCTTAAGCCAGTAGCAACGGCCCTTCTCTGTGAAGAACAACATAGTGTTGTGCATCGACGCCACATAGATATGCTCGATGAAGTCCTCATCGCGTGTTGCGCTACCCTTCATACCTACACCACCACGATTCTGGATACGGTACTCTGCAAGCGGTGTACGCTTGATGTAACCCATATGAGAGATGGTAATAACCATATCGTCGTCGGCGTAGAAGTCCTCGGGATTGTACTCCTCCGAAGAGTAAACAATCTCGGTGCGGCGCTCGTCGCCATACTTTTCCTTCACCTCGATAAGCTCGTCCTTCACGATCTGCATCTGCATCTCCACACTTGCCAACACATCGTTGAAGTAGTTAATCTTACGCTCCAACTCTGCGTGCTCATTCTCCAGCTTCTCAACCTCCAAGCCAGTAAGCTGACGCAAACGCATCTCAACGATAGCAGCCGACTGCAACTCGCTCAAACCGAAACGTTCCTGCAAAGTCTGCTTTGCAATATCGGTAGAGCGTGAAGCTCTAATGATTCGTACAATCTCGTCAATGTTCTGCTGCGCAATGATAAGGCCCTTAACGATATGCATACGCTCCTCGGCCTTCTTCAAGTCGAAGCGAGTACGACGTACAACCACATCATGACGATGCTCCACAAAGTGCTTAACCAAATCCTTCAAGTTGAGCAACATCGGACGGCCATTCACCAATGCGATATTATTCACAGCAAACGAAGTCTGCAACTGTGTATTCTTGAAAAGTGTATTGAGCACCACATTTGCCGAAGCGTCCTTCTTCACGAAGATAGTGATACGCATACCGTTACGGTCACTCTCGTCGTTGATGTATGAGATACCCTCAATCTTCTTATCGTTAACCATCTCGCCGATTTTCTTAATCATCTCGGCCTTGTTAACCATATAAGGAATCTCCGTAACAACGATACACTCGCGACCCGAAGGCATAGTCTCGATATCGGTCTTGGCACGCATCATCACACGGCCACGGCCTGTGAGCAACGCCTCCTTAACACCCTCATAACCATAAATCAACGCTCCCGTAGGGAAGTCGGGACCCTTAACGTACTTGAGCAACTCCTCGCACTCGCAGTCGGGGTTATCCACATACGCACAGCAGGCATCAACAACCTCACCCAAATTATGGGGAGCCATATTTGTAGCCATACCTACGGCGATACCGCTGGCACCGTTCACCAACAACAAAGGAATCTTTGTAGGCAATACGGTAGGCTCCTTCAACGTATCGTCGAAGTTTGTGGTCCAATCGATAGTTTCTTTGTCGATGTCGGCCATAACCTCGTCGGTAATCTTCTGCATACGTGCCTCTGTGTAACGCATCGCTGCGGCTGAGTCACCGTCCATAGAACCAAAGTTACCCTGACCTTCAACCAACGGATAACGCATAGCCCACTCCTGTGCCATACGCACCATAGCCTCATACACTGAGCTATCGCCGTGGGGGTGGAACTTACCGAGCACATCACCCACGATACGCGCAGACTTACGTGTCGGCTTGTCCGAATATAGATTCAACTCGGCACTCATATCGTACAAAATACGACGATGCACAGGCTTCAGACCATCGCGCACATCAGGCAACGCACGCGACACGATAACCGACATCGAGTAGTCGATATAGGCCGATTTCATCTGCTCTTCAATATTGATGGGAATAATTCTACCCGTCAATTCAGCATTCTTATCTTCTTCGTTCAACATATTTTTTACATTAAAAAATTAGCGCTTCAAGCGCACACTTTTAATTAAGCAAAAGTACTCATTTTTTCGCAAATAACCAATTTTAGCATCTGTTTTTACTCTTATAAAGAGTATTTATTTACAAAACACCCTATTTTTGCCCATTTTCGGGCGATTTGAGGCCAAAAAAAAATTCTCCCGACAGGGTGCCGAGGTTATCGACAATGTTGTCGGCGCAACAAGCAAGGATACTTTGAAGTCAAAGATTGATGCGATGTTGTAATAACTTTACGACAATAAAAAACGGAGGCTTGTGAAAGTCTCCGTTTTTTATTTGTTAGAAATTATATCCTTTTATGTAGTCAGCATATTTTTCCCAAATATTATAATTTTTATAATCTGCCAGCGACTTTTGGGGAACATAAATTATACGTCCAGTAACCTCTTGACCAAATATATCATCTTCTAATACTGGGGGAGTAGTTGGTTCGCAATATATAGTCTTTAATGATAAACAACCAGAGAAGGCTATGTCGCCTATTGAGGTTACATTTTCTGGTATTGTGATACTTGTTAAAGACTTACACATCGTAAAAGCCCATCCGTCAATAAAAGTAACACTATCAGGAATGTTAATATTTGCTAATGATGTGCAATCATAAAACGCCGCGTGATTAATAGATGTGACGCCATCGGGAATAGTTACATTTGTCAGGAATGAACAATTTCTGAAGGCCCCTCCTCCAATTGAGGTAACACCTTCAGGTATAGTATAGGTTGTAATTCCTGCTGGAGCAAATGAATTGAGCTCGCCATCAATTATTAAGCAACGGTTATCTGCAGATGCATACTTGCTATAAAAAGCCGATAGCGATGGGCAATTATAGAAAGGCCCTCCTCCAAAAGTAGTAACACTATCGGGTATAGTGATACTTGCTAATGATGTGCAGTAGCCAAAAGCACCCTCTTCTATAGTGGTAACGCTATCTGGGATAGTCACACTCGTTAGAGATATGCAACCTTCAAAAGCATATTCACCTATTGAAACCACACCTTTATTAATGTTTAAGGTTTCCAATGCTCGACAAGCCGAAAAAGTATGTTTACTAATTGATGTAAGACTACCAGGGATAGTTAGAGTTGTCAATGACTTACAGTCGTCAAAGGCGTATTCTCCAATAGAAGTAACACCATCAGGGATATTAATGCTTGTTAAAGATTCGCATCTTTCGAAGGCGCGACCTCCGATGGAGGTAACACTATTAGGAATATTAACATTTGTCAAAGATGTACAATTCCTGAAAGTCAGCTCTTCTATTGAAGTAACACCTTCTGGAATATTTATACTTGTCAATGACGAGCAGTCATTAAAGGCATCCCACCCAATATATGTGATGCTATTGGGTATATCAACGGTTGTTAATGACGAGCAGCCATAGAAAGCACAATCTCCAATTCTAGTAACTCCTTCGGGAATAGTGATAGTTGTTAATGAAGTGCAATCCTGGAATGCAAATACTTCTATCGATGTAACATTATTGGTAATAGCGATACTCTCTAAGGCGGTACAACTTCTGAAAGCACCCCATCCTATATATGTAATACTTTCGGGAGTTGAGATGGTTTTCAATGTTGAACATTCATAAAAAGCAGAATCTCCAATTAATTCAACTTTTCCATCGAAAGTAATTACGCCTTGACCATTTTCATAAGTATTTGAAATAATCTTAGCTCCGAAGGCATCGGTATTATACGGCTTTACAATCTTTCCATCGCTTGATGTGTAAAAAATCTCATTTGGTTGTGGCGCAGCCTTTTGTGTTACCTCAATGGATTTTTCAGTGCTACCCGATTTGATGACAACCTGAGCAGAACGCTCTTCAGAGGTGTCGTTGGTTGTGGTTGTTATGGTGATAGTTGCCTCTCCTGCCTCACCGCTTGTGGGAGATACGCTGCACCAATCGACTGCTCTTGTGCCGACAACATCTGCCGTCCAAGCAGCCTCTGCTGTAAATTTTATAACCGTAGATTTGCCATAGGGCGTGTTGATTGCCTCGGTCTCAGTTGTAGAAGTTTCAAAGGTAATTTCATATGCCTCTTCTATATCATCAGAGCAGGCCACAAATGCCAAAATGGCAAATAGTGAGAATAGTAGTTTTTTCATAGCGAAAGACTATTTGGGTTGCTTTTCTGTATATTACAACAAATTTAGCAAATCAATTTCGAGTATGCAAGAACTTGCGTAACAAAAAAGGGAGTTAGCGCGTGGCTAACTCCCCTACTATTTGATAATACGTTTTTACTTCTCAATCAGCGAAATGCTGCGCTGGATAAATTTTCACGGGATTTTCATTATCTAAAATCAATAATTTCGTAATCCTTATACTTTGACTTGTCGAAGGAGTTGATTTTCGTTTTGCGCTTTTCAAGCGAGATAACATCAACCACGATAATATCGTCGTAGAGTTTATACTCCAATCGCTGCGGGCGAGCCGACGCGGCGTCTATCGTAAGATAAATATCGCCCTCTATCGCAGCATCTGTTGAGCGCAGATGAATGGTCTGTTGTGAGCCGTTCTGCTCGAACATATCTGACTCATAACCAGAATCTTCAAAGTCGAAACAACGCGTGGGATTATCCAATACGTTGCGGCTTGCAAGGTCCACATTATCAACATTTACCTCCTCGCGATTGTGGTCCACCTCGTAGCGCACTTTACCATCGGAATAGACCTCCGCTGCATCAAGCGTAATATAGTAATTATCGCCCGACACGGCATAACTACCCTCCGTCGTATAATCGCCAGCTGCAACCTTGAATTTTGCATCGTATGCACCAAGTGCCTCAACATAATGAGCCACACGCTGCAAGACAGTCTTCGACTGCTCGTCTGCCACAGCCGAAACACATACAAACAAGGCTAAAGCCGATAATATTATTCTACGCATAACTAACTCTTTTCCAATATAACGAGATACTATACATAAATATTATGCCGCGCTCTAAAATACGCCCAAATCCTGCAACTTTGTCTCCAGCGATGGCAAGTCGTAGAACTTAATCTCGCGCGGCTTGGCACCCACCTGCGGGCCCACGATACCAGCACGCTCCAACTGCATCATAATTCGGCCTGCGCGGTTAAAGCCCACCTCATAATTTCGCTGAATAGCAGAGGTAGAGATAATACCAGTAGTAACTGCGGCACGTGCCACCTCGCCAAACAACACATCGTACTTCACAGGAGCACCACTATCACCATCAGCCATAGGGCCACCCTCGCCACCTGCATCGGGCACATAATCGGGCAACTGGTAAGCCTCGGTATAACCCTGCTGCTTCGAGATATAATCCACCAAACGCTCCACCTCCTTGGTCTCGACCAAAGCACACTGGATACGAGTCAACTCGCCATCCTTCGAGAAGAGCATATCTCCACGACCTATGAGCTGGTTTGCTCCAGGCTGGTCGATAATTGTGCGCGAGTCAATCATCTGCATCACGCGGAAAGCGATACGGGCAGGGAAGTTGGCCTTGATACCTCCCGTAATAACCTTAACATCGGGACGCTGCGTAGCGATAATCAAGTGGATACCCACTGCACGGGCCTTCTGCGCCAGACGCATAACGGGCACCTCCACCTCCTTGGCAGTCATAATCAGGTCGGCAAACTCATCCACGATAACCACGATATATGGCAAGAAACGGTGTCCCTTATTGGGATTCAGGCGACGCGCCGTAAACTTCTCATTATACTCCACAATATTACGTGCCGTAGCCATCTTACACAACTCCAAGCGGCGTCCCATCTCCTCGACGAGCGAGTTCAATACATATACAGCCTTCTTGGGATCTGTTACGATAGGCTCATCTTCCGACTCCATCTTGGCAAGGAAGTGACGCTCCAACTTGTTATACACCGAAAACTCGACCATCTTGGGGTCAATCATCACAAACTTAAGCTGCGATGGGTGCTTAGTGTAGAGCAACGACGTAATAATTGCATTCAAACCCACAGACTTACCCTGTCCCGTAGCACCCGCAACGAGCAAGTGCGGCAACTTGGCTAAATCAAAAGTGAAGTTATTATTCTGAATCGTGCGGCCAATAACTATCGGCAGCCCAGCCTTCGACGACTGGAACTCCTCTGAGCAGATAGACGAATACATCGACACAATCTGCTTATCGCGATTAGGCACCTCGATACCAATCGTACCACGACCGGGAATGGGGGCTATGATACGAATACCCTGCGCACGAAGGCTCTGCGCAATATCCTTCTCCAAGCCCTGCACCTTAGAAATCTTCACGCCCTGCGCCTGCACAATCTCATAGAGCGTAACCGTAGGGCCTAC